>JACDBB010000150.1 GCA_013695145.1 Euzebyales bacterium | reverse complement strand
ACCGCCAGGTCGTCGTCGACCGCCCCGACCGCGCGGGCCGCAAGGCGATTCTCGAGGTCCATACCCGCGGCAAGCCGTTGGCAAAGGAGATCAACCTCGACGCCCTCGCCGGCCAGACCCCCGGCTTCACGGGCGCCGACCTCGCCAACCTGATCAACGAGTCAGCGCTCCTCACCGCGCGCACCGGCAAGACCCTGCTCGCCCGCGCCGTCGCCGGTGAGGCCGGGGTGCCATTCTTCTCGATCTCCGGCTCAGACTTCGTCGAGATGTTCGTCGGCGTCGGCGCCAGCCGTGTCCGTGACCTGTTCGAGCAGGCGAAGGCCAGCGCTCCGGCGATCATCTTCATGGACGAGATCGACGCGGTCGGCCGCCACCGCGGAGCCGGCATGGGCGGCGGCCACGACGAGCGGGAGCAGACGCTCAACCAGCTGCTGGTCGAGATGGACGGCTTCGACGTCAAGACCGGTGTCATCCTGATCGCCGCGACCAACCGGCCCGACATCCTCGACCCTGCGCTGCTGCGGCCCGGCCGCTTCGACCGCCAGATCGTCGTCGACCGTCCCGACCTCGTCGGTCGCAGAGCGATCCTTAAAGTGCACGCGCGCGGCAAACCGCTCGCCGGCGACGCGGACGTCGACGTGATCGCGCGCCGCACCCCGGGCTTCACCGGCGCGGACCTCGCCAACCTGATCAACGAGGCCGCGCTGCTGTCCGCGCGCAAGGGCAACAGCGAGATCCCGATGGCGGCCATGGAGGCCGCGATCGACCGGGTCATCGGCGGGCCCGAGCGCAAGACGCGCCTGATGGGTGAGAACGAGAAGCGGATCATCGCCTACCACGAGGGCGGCCATACGATCGTGGGGCATGCGCTGCCGCACGCCGACCCTGTGCACAAGGTGTCGATCATCCCGCGCGGGCAGGCGCTCGGCTGGACCCTGTCGCTGCCCACCGAGGACAAGTACCTCGTGGCCCGCGGCGAGCTGATCGACCAGCTCGCCATGATGCTCGGCGGCCGCGTCGCCGAGGAGATCACGATCGGCGACTTCACCACCGGCGCCTCCAACGACATCGCGAAGGCGACCGCGACAGCGCGCGGGATGGTCACCGAGTACGGCATGAGCACCAAGCTCGGTCCCGTCAAGCTCGGCCAGTCCGAGTCGCAACCGTTTCTCGGCAAGGAGTTCGGCCACCAGCCGGACTACTCGAGCGAGGTGGCGATCGAGATCGACCGGGAGATCCGCGCGCTGATCGACGAGGCGCATGACGAGGCGCTGGAGGTCCTGGTCGCCAACCGCGAGGTGCTCGAGGAGCTCGCCGACGCCCTGATCGAGTCTGAGACCGTCGAGGGCCCTGCGCTGGAGGCGCTGCTCGACAAGGTGACCCCGCGGCCGTCGCGCAAGATCCAGCCTCTGATGAACGGCTCCGGCCAGCCGGTGGAGGACGGCTCGGTGGTCCGCCGCCTGCGCCGCCTCCGGGAAGGTGTGGCCAGCGAGCGGGCCGCGATGTCGACCCCGCGCCGTCCCGGCACGGGCCCGGCCTAGCACTCCCGCCGGCCCGATTACCCGATGACCGCTGTTGCCGATGACGGCCGCGACGAGGCTGTCGCGCGCGTCCGCACCGCGACCAATCTGAACCCCGCGGGGGCCTTCGACCACGACAAGATCCGCGCGGGCGTTCGCCTGCTGCTCGAGGGCGTCGGCCTCGACCCCGAGCATCCGTCGATCGCGGGAACTCCTGAGCGCGTCGCCAGGATGTACGACGAGATCTTCGCCGGGTTGCTGGTCGATCCGGGCGACGTCCTGGACGTCGTGTTCGAGGAGAGCCACGACGAGCTCGTGCTCATCAAGGACATCCCGTTCAGCTCGATCTGCGAGCACCATCTCGTCCCGTTCGTGGGGCGAGCGCACGTCGGCTACATCCCGAACGAGGGTGGGCAGGTGACCGGCCTGTCGAAACTCGCGCGGCTGGTCGACGTCGTCGCGAAACGCCCCAACCTCCAGGAGCGGATCACCAGCACCGTTGCGGACACGCTGATGAAGCAGCTCTCGCCCCGCGGGGTGCTCGTCGTCGTCGAGGCGGAGCACTTCTGCATGACCATGCGTGGCGTGCGCAAGCCCGGCGCCGTCACCGTCACCAGCGCCGTGCGTGGCATCATGCGAGACGATCCCGCCACCCGGGCGGAAGCGATGTCCCTGGTGCTCGGTCACCGCGCCGCCCGCTGAACCGCGCACCGCCTCGCGGGCGTGCGACTCCGCGTGTGGGCGAGCACAGCGAGCCAGGAGGGTGGGGTCGGCGCCGACGTGCGAGCACATCCTTTCTGCGAGGGGGACGAGGTGCCAACCGAGCTGGTGGTGCGCATCGAGGAGGCGGGGCTGGGGCCCGACGCCCAGGTGCGCCTCGTGCTGTCGGGTTTCGTCGACCTGGAGCGCCTCTACCGGCCGTGGGCGGCCTCGGGTTCCACTCTGCACCGCGAGGGCGACCGGATCCGGGCCACGACGACACCCGAGGCGCTGACGCGAGCGGTGGGGCGCACCCTCGGGGCCGAGGCCGCGAAGGACGTCGCCGGGGTCCTGCACCGGGCTGTGGCGGCCTGGGCTGGACCCGCCCCAGATGTGCCGCTGCCAGGAGCGGGGACGTTGGGCTGCGGCGGCATGCCCTTGGTGATGGGGATCCTCAACGTCACCCCGGACTCGTTCTTCGACGGCGGCGCGCTGTATCCCGCGCCTGACCCCCACGGTCACCCGGAGACGGCGATCGCGGCCGGGGAGGCGCTGGTGGCCTCAGGCGCGGACGTGCTCGATGTGGGCGGCGAGTCGACGCGTCCTGGCTCCCAAGCCGTTGACCAGAACGAGGAGCTCGACCGGGTCGTGCCGGTCGTGCGGGGGTTGGGTCGGACGGGTGTTCCGATCAGCGTCGACACCACCAAGCCCGCTGTGGCCGACGCCGCCTGCGCGGCCGGCGCGAGCATCGTCAACGACGTGTCCGGCGCGCAGCACGAGGAGCTGCTCGCGGTCGCGGCCGACCGCGACGCCGCATACGTGCTGATGCACACCCGCGGCACGCCGGCTTCGATGCCGGATCTGACCGACTACGACGACGTGGTCGCCGAGGTCTATGAGTTCCTCGCCGACGGCCTGGAGCGCTGCGCGGCGGCGGGGATCCCAGCCGAGCGCGTGCTCGTGGACCCGGGGATCGGCTTCGCCAAGACGCCCGAGTCGAGTTTCGCGCTGATGGCCGCGCTGCGGCAGTTCCGCGGGCTCGGCCGCCCGGTGCTGGTGGGCGCGTCGCGCAAGAGCTTCCTCCGCCTTGCCGACCACTCGGACGAGCCCGGCCAGCGGCTGGAGTCGAGCCTGGCCAGCGCCGTGGCGGCCACGCTGGCCGGCGCAGCGGTGCTCCGCGTCCACGACGTCGCCGAGACGGTGCGCGCGGTGGCGACGGCCCACGCCATCGCGACGGCCGGCGGCTCAGCCCAGGGCTAACTAATCGGCCGGTCCTTCGTCGCGCGGTCCTGCAGCTCCTCGCGGAGCGCGCGCAGGTGCGCGAGGCCCAGGACGTCCTTGTCACGCCCTGCGGCGAGCTTCATCGCGATGAGGTCGTCCACATCGGCGACCAGCACCGGCTGACCATCGAGCTCCACGCGCGTCGCGCGTCCGGCCAGCGCGTCGTACCCGGTTGTGCCCGACGGTGTTCCGAGTACGTCGAAGGGCCCGTGGTCGGTGATGAACGTGAAGGAGTCACCGGCGCGCAGGGTCTGGGCGTCGAGCAGGAACGGAACGTCGTCCTCGACGCCGCGGAGGCGGGCGTGCATCTGTCTGAGCGCGGCCGCGAGCCGGTCGAGGTTGTCGACGCGCCGGTCGTAGCAGACGTCCAGATCGTTGGTGATGACCGGTGAGCCCTGGCTGACCGCCGCTAAACCTCCAATCAGCACGTAGCGCACCTCGTGCGCCGCCAGCACCCGGACGATAGCGAACGGATCGAAGGTCAAGAGGCGCTCGCCCCCAGCCGGTCTCGGTGCACGCTCTCGCCGAAGCGCGCGGCGTTGCCGACCGCCCGGATGCGCTCGCCCGGAGGCAGCGCCAGCTGCGCCCGTATCAGCGACCGGTCCACATCACGGTCGGTCCTGCGCACCGCCCGCAGCTCGTCGTCGCAGGCGCGGAGCAGCGCGTCGAGGGTCGACACGCGCGGGTCCATGGCGCCACGCTCGATCCGGGCGACGGTGGACTGCGCGACACCCGCGCGCCGGGCGAGGTCCCGCTGCGACAGGCCAGCGCGGCGGCGGGCCTGCAGCAGCGCTCGTCCCGCGTCCATGTGTCGCCTCCTTGTCGGCCCCGGCGTGTGTGCGATGATAGCGCACTCGCTCTCAACAGGAGGACCCGTGGCCCAGCACCAGATCGATCCCGACGGCCTGCCCTACGCGTTGGACAAGCTCCCGCGCAAGGAGCCCGTGGGGGCTGATGGCTTCTTCGCGCTCGACCTGCGCGTGGGGCGGGTCACCGACGTCCAGGACTTCCCCGACGCGCGCAAGCCGGCGTGGAAGCTGACCGTCGACTTCGGTCCGGCCGTCGGCACGCTGCGCACCAGCGCCCAGGTCCGCAACTACGCCGTGGCGGAGCTGGTCGACCGGCTTGTGGTCGGGGCGATCAACCTCGGCGACAAGCGCGTCGCGGGCTTCACCAGCGAGTTCCTGATCTTGGGGGCCCTCGACCCCGACGGCGCCGTGCGGTTGCTCGAGCTGCCCGACGACGTGCAGCCGGGCGCCCCCGTCGCCTAGCGTGGCGTCATGTCCCGGTGAGGGCGAGCGCAGCGAGCCAGGAGGGTGGGGATCAGTGGGGTGAGGGCGAGCGCAGCGAGCCAGGAGGGTGGGGATCAGTGATGGATCGCATCGAGCTCACCGGCCTGCGCGCCTTCGGCCACCACGGCGCGCTGGAGCACGAGCGGCGCGAGGGCCAGACCTTCGTCGTCGACCTGGCCCTCGAGCTGGACCTGTCGGCGGCCGCGGCCGGCGACGACCTGTCCGCGACGGTGCACTACGGCGAGCTCGCTGAGCGGGCGGTCGCAGCGGTCGGCTCCTCGCGCTTCGACCTGATCGAGGCGCTCGCGAACCACCTGGCGGAGCTGGTGCTGAGCGATACCAGGGTCGCCGCGGTCACCGTGCGGGTCGCCAAGCCAGACGCGCCGATCCCCGTGCCGTTCGACGAGGTCGCGGTCGTGCTGCGACGTGCGCGGGATGGTGCGGCGTGACCGTGCCGTGGCGCCGGCGCGAGGTGTTCGCCTTCCTCGGCCTCGGCTCCAACCTGGGGGACAGCCTTGGCACCCTGCAGGCGGCGGTGGAGCGGCTCGACGACGACCCCGACACGCGTGTCGACGCCATCTCGGGCGTCTACCAGACCGATCCCGTCGGGGGCCCTGACCAGGACGACTTCTGCAACCTGGCCGCTCGCGTCGCGACGCGGCGGTCGCCCCGGAGGCTGCTCGCACTGTGCCAGGACGTCGAGGGTGCGCTCGGCCGTGTGCGCGCCGTGCGGTGGGGCCCGCGGACGATCGACGTGGACATCCTGCTGTACAGCGATCGGACGGTCAGCCGCAAGGACCTGCAGGTCCCGCACCCGCGCCTGCTCGAGCGGCCGTTCGCGCTCATCCCCCTGATCGAGGTGGCACCCGGCCAGCGCCTGCCAGACGGCAGCAGCCTGACCGCCGCGCTGGCGGCCCTGGCTCCCGTGGAGGGCGTACGGGCGATCGGCACGCAGGTCCACCTGCCGGGACGCGCGGGGGAGCAGCGATGAGGCGCGTCGCGGTGATCGGCCCTGGGCGCGTCGGCACGGCGCTCGCGATGGCGCTCGAGCACGCCGGTCACGAGGTCGTGGCCGTCGCTGGCCGTGGCCAGGCGAGCATCGCGTCGTTCACGCGGCGCGTACCGGCGGCCCGCGTGACCGGGGCGCTCGACGCCGCCAGAGCCGGGGAGCTCGTGCTGGTCTGCGTACCCGACGACGCCCTGATCGGGGTGGTGCGCGACCTCGCTCGCGACGAGGGTGTGATGCCAGGCTCGCGCTGGGTGCACACCTCGGGCGGCCACGGCGTCGAGGCGCTGCGGCCGGCCCAGCTTGCTGGCGCGGGTGTCGCGGCGTGCCACCCGGCCCAGACGTTCCCCGATCCTGACTGCGGCTGCGACAGCCTGGTGGGGACCTCCTGGGCGGTCACGGCGGCCCCCGCCGACCTCGGGTGGGCCGCGGTGCTGGTCACCGACCTCCGCGGCTCGCCGGTGCAGATCGCCGAGCGCGACCGCACCCTGTGCCACGCGGGCCTCGCGGTCGGCGCCAACGCCACGAGCTCGATCGTGACCCTGGCGCGCGACCTGCTGCTCGGCGCTGGCGTCACGGACCCCGACGCGTTCCTCGCTCTGTCGCGCCTCGCGCTCGCCCAGTCGCGGCGCGCGGGCCTTGCCCCGGACGCGGCGGCCGCCGTCGCGCAGGTCCTCGACGAGGGGGGACGCAACCCCGCGCACGGTCAGGGTGAGGTGTGATCGGGATGCACCGGAGCGTCGCGCTGCCGCCGCCGGCCCACGCCTGTTCGTCGTGATGGCTGGCTGGGCGTTGTGGAATGCTGACGGGGACACGGAAGGATGTTCCGCGTGAGCGACATGGAGCGCCTGGTGGCGACCGCACTCGCCGAGGACCTGGACGAGCGCGGGGACATCACCACTGCGGCGACCGTGCCGGCGTCGACGGTGGCGCGTGCTGCGATGGTCGCCCGCGCAGACGGCGTCATCGCCGGCCTCGCGGCGGCGTGCGCGACGTTCGAGGCCGTCGACCCTCGTCTGATTGTCGAGCTGCGCGCCGCCGACGGCGACCGGGTGCGGGCGGGCGAGGTGGTGCTCGCCGTCCGCGGGCCCGCTCGCAGCGTGCTGATGGCCGAGCGGACCGCGCTGAACCTCGTCACGCACGCCTCGGGCATCGCCACCCTGACCGCGCGCTACGTCGCGCAGGTGGCAGGCACCGGCGTGGTGATCCGTGACACCCGAAAGACGCTGCCGGGACTGCGCGCGCTGGCTAAGGCCGCGGTCGTGGCCGGGGGCGGCACGAACCATCGGCTGAGCCTGTCCGACGGGCTGCTCGTCAAGGACAACCACGTCGCCGCCGCTGGGGGCGTGACGCGGGCGACCCGCGCCGCGCTGGCCGCGGGAGCCGGCGTCGAGGTCCAGGTCGAGGTCGACTCGCTGGCAGAGCTGGACGAGGCGCTTGCCGCCGGCGCCCGGTCGGTGCTGCTGGACAACTTCAGCCTCGACGCCACCCGCGAGGCGGTACTGCGCTGCCGCGCCTGCGCTGAACCGGTGTTCGTCGAGGTCAGCGGCGGCGTCCGGAGCGACGCGATCGCCGCGATCGCCGCCACCGGCGTGGACGCCATCGCCGTCGGAGCGCTCACCCACTCCGCCCCCGCCCTGGACCTCGGCCTCGACGTGACGCTCGTCGAGGCCCCTTGAGTCCCCGCCCTCCAGGTTCGCTCCGCAGGCTCCGCTCACCCTCACCCTAGCGAACGGACGAAGTCGTGCTCCTGGCCGTAGATGTCGGCAACAGCCAGACCGTGATCGGTGTGTTCGACGGCGACGATCTCGCCCAGCACTGGCGGATCTCCACCGAGGCGAACCGCACCCCAGACGAGTTGGCGCTCATGTTCGGTGGGCTGATGGGCTTCGCGGACCTATCGTTCAGCCGCAACGTGCACGGGCTGATCGTCAGCTCGGTGGTCCCGGTGGTCACCGAGATGCTGCGGGTGATGACCCGCAAGTACTTCCACTTCCCCCCGGTCCTGGTGGGGCCGGGCACCCGGACCGGCATGCCGCTGGAGATCGACAACCCGCGCGAGGTGGGCGCTGACCGGGTCGTGAACGCGTTGGCCGCCTACGAGCGCTTCGGCGGTCCCGGCATCGTGGTGGACTTCGGGACCGCGACCAGCTTCGACGTCTACAGCGGCAAGGGCGCGTTCCTCGGCGGCGCGATCGCCCCTGGAGTGGCGACGTCGGTCTCGGCCCTGTCGGCCCGCGGGGCGCAGCTGCCGCGCATCGAGCTCGCCAAGCCCGCGCAGGCGATCGGTCGCGGCACGGTCGAGGCCATGCGGTCGGGCGCGGTGTTCGGGTTCGCCGGGCTGGTCGACCGGATCGTCGAGGAGATCTCGGGCGAGCTCGACGACGAGCCGGCCGTCATCGCCACCGGGGGCATGGCGCCGTCGATCCTCGACGCGTGCCAGACGGTGGACCGCCACGAGCCCTGGCTCACGCTCGAGGGTCTGCAGATCATCTGGCAGCGCAACACCTGAGTCTGGCGCATACGGGGTGTCGCCATCGCGAAGCGATGGCCCATGAGACGTTGAAGGCCGGATCGGCGGGCTCGGAGGTGGGAACGGAGACGTGCCGGGGCAGCCACGCCCCCCGGCCGGGGGTGCCGGGGGTCGGGCCGGTCGCGGCGATCAGGTTTGCTGCGCCGCCGCCCAGCGCTCGGTAGTCGCCGACGACGGGCAGCTTGAAGTGCTCCAGGTTGTAGCCCTTGATCGACAGCAGGATCCACAGGACGAATGAGGCGATGCCCACGAGCGTGGACAACAGGCCGATCAGAACGAACGATCCCAGGCCGATGACGAAGCTGTTGAGGAGCAGCTGCAGCACCGACAGCCCGCCGAACGTGATGATCGACTGGGCGGCGTGGAAGCGCACCTCGGGATGCTTCTGGGTGAAGAACATGATCAAACCGCCGATCCACCCGAACAGCAGGTAGGACAGCAGCGCGCCGACTTTGGGTTCAAGCCCGGCCTGGGTCTCGGCATGCCGCGGCACCGCCGCCGACTCAGGAACGTCCGACATCGCGTCCTCCTCGGGGTTCGTGGGCCGGTCCCGCGACCGGCCGCCAGTGCGAGTCGGAGGCTGCTCGTCCGTCGTCCCACCTCAAGCCCCGTCCCCGCTGCGCGCATCCTCGCACGGTTCGACCTGTTCGCGCAAGCGCCGGCAGCCTGGCGCTGGTTGGCGGGCTGATAGGTTGCGCCCGCCTCCCCGTCGGAAAGGGCGCTGCACATGCTGCACAAGGTGCTCGTCGCCAACCGTGGCGAGATCGCCATCCGCGCCTTCCGCGCCGCCTACGAGCTCGGCATCCGCACCGTCGCCGTGTACACCCAGGAGGACCGCGGCGCGCTGCACCGGGTGAAGGCGGACGAGGCGTACGTGATCGGCGAGCCGGGCCACCCGGTGCGCGCCTACCTCGACGTCGAGACCCTGGTGGCGACCGCCGTGCGGGTCGGCGCCGACGCCATCTACCCGGGCTACGGGTTCCTCTCGGAGAGCGCGGCCTTCGCGCAGGCGTGCCAGGACGCGGGCCTGGTCTTCGTCGGCCCGCCCCCCGACGTGCTCGCGCTGACCGGCGACAAGACCCGCGCTCGCACCGCCGCCGAGGCCGCTGGCATCCCGGTGCTGCGCGCCAGCGCCGCGGTCGCCGACGCCGACGAGGCGCTGGCCGAAGCCGAGGCGATCGGCTACCCGGTGTTCGTGAAGGCCGCGTCCGGCGGTGGCGGTCGCGGGCTGCGGCGCGTCGAGGCCGCGCAGGACCTCCCATCGGCCGTTGCCACCGCGCAGCGCGAGGCGGAGGGGGCGTTCGGGGACCCGACGGTGTTCCTCGAGGAGGCGCTGACCAGCCCACGGCACATCGAGGTTCAGCTGCTGGGCGCCGAGGACGGCGTGGTCCACCTGTTCGAGCGTGACTGCTCGTTGCAGCGCCGGCACCAGAAGGTGCTCGAGATCGCGCCGGCCCCCAACCTCGACCCGGAGCTGCGGGCCGCGCTGTGCGCCGACGCGGTGCGCTTCGGCGAGGCGGTGGGGTACCGCAACGCGGGCACGGTGGAGTTCCTGGTCGCGCCTGGCGAGGGTCTGCCAGGAGAGGACGAGCGCGGCCGTCACACCTTCATGGAGATGAACCCGCGCATCCAGGTCGAGCACACCGTCACCGAGGAGACCACCGACGTCGACCTGGTGCGTGCGCAGCTGCGCATCGCCGGCGGGGCCACGCTCGCCGAACTCGACCTGTCCCAGGACACCATCCGCCCGCGTGGCGTGGCGCTCCAGTGCCGGGTCACCACCGAGGACCCGGCCAACGGGTTCCGCCCCGACACGGGCCGCATCTCGGCGTACCGCTCGGCTGCGGGAGCGGGCATACGCCTCGACGCGGGCAGCGCCTTCCCCGGCGCCGAGGTGAGCCCGTACTTCGACTCGCTGCTGGTCAAGCTGACCGCGCGCGGCCACGACCTGGCCACGGCCGCGACGCGCGCACGGCGAGCGCTGGCGGAGTTCCGCGTCCGCGGCGTGGCGACCAATCTCGCATTCCTGCGCGCGGTGCTCGCCGACGAGGACTTCCTCGCAGGGCGGGCCACGACCGCCTTCCTCGACGAGCGTCCACACCTCATCAGCGTCCAGGCCGGCAAGGACCGCGCCACCCGGCTCCTCGAGCGCTTGGCCGAGGTCACGGTGAATCAGCCGAACGGCCCGGCGCCCGCCGCGGTCGACCCGCGCGAGAAGCTGCCTTCGCCGCCCGACCGGGAATCCTCCAGCGCTGATCCGCCCGCCGGCAGCCGTGACCGGCTCCGCGAGCTCGGCGCCGACGGGTTCGCCGCCGACCTGCGCGCCCAGCAGGCGCTGGCGGTGACCGACACCACCATGCGGGACGCCCACCAGTCCATCCTGGCCACGCGGGTGCGCACCTTCGACCTCGTGGCGGTCGCCCCTCACGTCGCGCGCCTGCTGCCAGAGCTCCTCAGCATGGAGGTGTGGGGCGGCGCCACCTACGACGTCGCGCTGCGCTTCCTTCACGAGGACCCCTGGGACCGCCTCGCACGACTGCGCGACGCCCTGCCGAGGACCTGCCTGCAGATGCTGCTGCGCGGGCAGAACGCCGTCGGCTACACCGGCTACCCGCCCGAGATGGTGCGCGCGTTCGTCGCCGAGGCCCACGCGACCGGCATCGACATCTTCCGCATCTTCGACGCGTTCAACGACGTGGAGCAGATGCGGCCGGCCGTCGAGGCCGCCCGCGAGGTCGGCGCGATCGCGGAGGGAAGCCTGTGCTACACGGGCGACCTGTCCGACCCGGGGGAGCGGGTCTACACGCTGGAGCACTACCTGGGCGTCGCTGAGGGGCTCGTCGAGGCCGGTGCGCACATCCTGTGCATCAAGGACATGGCCGGGCTGCTGCGCGCCCCCGCCGCCCGCGCGCTGGTCAGCGCGCTGCGGGAGCGCTTCGACGCGCCCGTCCACCTACACACCCACGACACCGCCGGCGGGCAGCTGGCCACGTACCTGGCGGCGCTGGAGGCGGGGGTCGACGCTGTGGACGGCGCCGCCGCGCCCCTGTCGGGGATGACCAGCCAGCCGAGCCTCGCCGCCATCGTGGCGGCGACCGACCACACGGATCGGGCGACGGGCCTGTCGCTGGAGGCGCTCGGTGACCTGGAGCCGTACTGGGAGGCCGTGCGCCGGCTGTACGCGCCGTTCGAGAGCGGTCTGCGCGCGCCGACCGGCACGGTGTACCGCCACGAGATCCCCGGCGGCCAGCTGTCCAACCTGCGCCAGCAGGCGACCGCCCTCGGGCTCGCGGAGCGTTTCGAGGAGATCGAGCACGTCTACGCCCGCTGCGACGACCTGCTGGGGGGCCTGATCAAGGTGACCCCTTCGAGCAAGGTGGTCGGCGACCTGGCGCTGTATCTCGTGTCGTCCGGGATCGACAGCGACGACCTGTCCGCCGAGCCTGCCAAGTACGACCTGCCGGCGTCGGTCATCGGGTTCCTGCGCGGGGAGCTGGGCACCCCTCCCGCCGGCTGGCCGGAACCCTTCCGCTCGGCCGTCCTGGGGGACTCCGACGGCGAGGCGACCGTGCCCGAGCTGACCGCCGGGCAGCGGCGCGTGCTGGCCGACGAGCAGGGGCAGCCGCGCCGCCGCCTGCTCAATGAGCTCCTGTTCCCAGGGCCGGCCGCCGACCAGCAGGAGGCGGTCGGGCGCTACGGGGACGTGAGCGTGCTGCCGACGGGGGCGTTCCTGTACGGCCTCGAGGAGGGGGAGGAGCTCGCGGTCGACCTGGAGCCGGGCGTCCGCCTGTTCTTCGAGCTCGAGGCGATCAGCGACCCCGACGAGCGCGGCCTGCGCACCGTCATGTGCAACATGAACGGCCAGACCCGTCCGGTCGACATCCGCGACCTGGCCGTCACGGCGGACGTGAACCCGGCGGAGAAAGCCGATCTGTCCGATCCCCAGCAGATCGCCGCGGCGCTGACCGGCGTCGTGACGCTGTCCGTGGCGGAGGGGGACGAGCTGGGCGTGGGCGACCCCGTCGGCACGCTGGAGGCCATGAAGATGGAGCAGACCATCTCCGCGCCCGTCGCGGGCCGCGTCACACGGCTGGCCGTCTCCAGCGGAACGAGCGTCGAGCCAGGTGACCTGCTGCTGGTCGTCGAAGACCCGGGTGAGGCCGAGCGGTGACGGTTCCCCCCGAGCTGGTCGTGCGGGCGCAGGCGCTGGCCGCGGCTCATGCGTTCACCGACTCGTGCACCGACGAGGTCGGGCGTTTGCTGCGCATCCTGGCCCGCCGGGCCAGACGGGTCGGGGAGATCGGCAGCGGCTACGGCGTCGGTGCGGCGTGGCTCGCCTCGGGCCTCGGGCCCGGCGCCGAGCTGATCACGATCGAGCTGAACGCCGCTCGCGCGTCTGCGGTGAAGGTGCTCCTCGCGGACCAGCGAGCGGTCAGGGTGCGCCAGGGCGACTGGCACGAGCTGCTCGACGAGCCGCCGTTCGACCTGTTGTTCGCCGACGGGGGCGAGGCGAAGCGGCACGGTGAGGACGTCCTGCGCGCCGTGGCCCCTGGCGGCCTGGTCCTCCTCGACGATCTCACGCCTGGGCGCTCCATGGACGGTGACCCCGTCCGTGAGTTCTGGCTCGGGCGGCCCGATCTGCTGGCCACCGAGCTCGCCACCGCCCCCTCCCACGCCGTGATCCTGGCCTCGCGCCTCCCCTGAGCCGCTCACACGCCGTCGGCGGTGGGCGGCGGGACCACGATGAGGCGGTTGGCGATCGCGACGGCGAGGGCCGCGGAGGACCCACCGGGCACGCCAGGGGTCTCGGTGGCCACGCCGACGAAGGCGCTGACGCCGATCGCCACCCTGCCGTCGATCCAGCGGACCAACGCGGCCCCGGCGTGGGGCGTGAACGGCTCGATCTGCTGTCCCGGCGCCAGCTCGCAGCGGACCGCGCCGCCCGGACGGGTCGGTGACGGCAGGGGGTCGTCGTCCCGCGGGTCGCAGCGCGTCAGGCGCGCCGGTTCGCTCGCGGACTCGGTCGTCACCACGATCTGGAAACGGCAGGTCACGCAGTCGAGGTCGGGGGCGAGCCCGAGCCCACTGATCGTCACGACCGAGCCGCGCAGCCGCTGCCCGCCCTCCTGTATCAGCTCGTCCATGACGCAGCCGTTGCCCACGCCGAAGCGGATCGGACAGACCCCGTGCAGTCGTCCCAGCGGGAGCACGTCGGGGCAGGCGACAGGGTGCCCCAGCTCAGCGGCCGCATCCTCGCAGCGCCTGGCGAGGCCCTCGTGCGGTCGGGTGACGTAGACGCTGGCGAGCAGCTCGGCCCCCGCGGGGGGAGGGGCCAGCGGATAGCCGAACGCGAGCGCATCGGTGAGATCCTGCGCGCAGCCGCTGGGCGCTCCGGCGTCCGCCAGGCCGGGGAAACCCGGCGGCATCGCGCGCCGAGGGTCGTCGAACAGCGCGACCCGGTAGCCACCAGCACAGACCGGAAGGTCGCCCAGCAGCACGGGGGAGCGTACGGCGCGGCCGATGATGCCCGGCTGGTCCTCCGAGGCGGCGGGCTGGACATCCTCGAGGTCGCTGCTCCGAGCCGCGTCGTCGACAGCCAGCTGACCCTCGCCGCCGTCGGAGAGCAGGAGACCGGCCACCACGCACAGGGCCAGGCTGCCCGCGACCAGGCTCAGGCGGCCCCGCCGCCTCTCGTCCTGCTCCCACTCGGCCATCGCACGCTCCCCGCATCCGACCGCAGCCTACGCCTCTGGCGGTCATCGCGCGGCTCACGGCTCGACGATGGTCGCCGCCGCGCGAGCGCCCAGTCGGCCATGGTCGGTCACCCCTGTACGCTCCACGACGCCCTGCCGGCCCGCGGGGTTGCGCCGTCGTGCCGAGGAGGACGTCGTTGGACTACAACTCGCTCGGGTTCGCGCTCGCGAACCGCTGGGATCCGCGTCATCTGGAGACGGTGCACTACACGCTGGCCCCCCGGCCGGGCGAGCGCTTCCTCGAGGTCGGTTGCGGGCGCGGGCACCTGGTCAAGCGCCTCGCCGCGGACGGCGTCGACGTGCGCGGCGTGGACGCCAACCCGCACGCGATCGCTCAGGGGGTCAGCGACCGGCTGCGGTGCATGACCGCCGACTCCCTCGACTTCCCGGCCGAGAGCTTCGATCTGGTGGCGTCCTTCCACACGATCGAGCACGTGCCCGACGTGGATGCTGCCCTTGCCGAGATGGCGCGCGTGCTCCGCCCGGGCGGCCGCCTGCTCCTGGTCTACCCCGCCGAGCCGATCCGGGGGCTGTACGCGGTCCCCGCGTCGGTGATCATGCACCGCCATCCCTTCAAGGCGCGCCAGATTCATTGCCACACGGTCCGCCCGCGGAGCCTGCGCGGGCGCCTGCCGCCCCTGGGTCTGCGAGAGGTCGGCAGCCGCTTCCGCTGGTTGTCCACGCCGCAGTTCGCGACGGTGGCGCGCAAGACCGCCGAGGAGCCGTGAGGCACGAGCGGCGACGGCTTGACTGAGGAGGCGCGCAGCGCCGACCCCTGCATTAGTTACCCTGCGCGACCATGAGCAGTGACGAGCCGGGCACCCCACCCGATCCTCCCCGTGATGAGGTGATCGCCGAGCGGCGGGCCAAGCTCGACCGCTGGCGCGCGCGCGGCGTCGACCCGTACCCGGTCGGGGTGGAGGTGACCGACGCGCTCGCCGACGTGCGCGCCGCCTGGGACGACAAGCTCGAACCCGAGGAGGCCAGCGGCCAGGACGTGGCGGTCGCCGGCCGGATGGTCCTGCGCCGCGGCCACGGCAAGCTGGTGTTCGTCGTCCTGCGCGAGGGCGACGCCGAGCTGCAGCTCATGTGCCAGCCGCAGACGCTCGGCCAGGGCGGCATGGCCATCCTGGACGAGCTCGACCTGGGCGACTGGGTCGCCGCCACGGGTGAGGTGGTGCGCACGCGTCGCGGCGAGCTCAGTGTCCATGCCCGAAGCCTCACGCTGATCGGCAAGAGCCTGCGGCCCATGCCGGACAAGTGGCACGGTCTGCGCGACGTCGAGACACGCTACCGGCAGCGCTGGGTCGACCTCACCGTCAACGCCGACGCGCGGCGCGTGCTGCGCGTGCGGGCCGCCACCATCCGCGCGCTGCGTGCGGAGCTCGAGGAGCGTGGCTACCTCGAGGTGGAGACCCCGCTGCTGCACCCCGTCCCGGGGGGCGCGCTGGCCAGGCCCTTCGTCACCCACCACAACGCCCTCGGTGTCGATCTGTACCTCCGCATCGCCAAGGAGCTCTACCTCAAGCGTCTGGTCGCGGGCGGGCTGCCGCGGGTCTACGAGATCGGGCGGGTGTTCCGCAACGAGGGGCTGTCCACGCGGCACAACCCCGAGTTCACGATGCTCGAAAGCTACGAGGCCCACGCGGACTACCACGACGTGATGGACCTGACGCAGGCGCTGATCCAGCGCGCCGCCCGCGAGGCGGCCGGTGGCACCGACCTGATCTACGACGAGCGTCCTGTCGACCTCGGCGGCGACTGGCCGCGGCGGCGGCTGCTCGACCTGGTCCGTGCTGCGACCGGGCGCGCCGACGTCGCCTATGACGCGGACCTCGACGAGCTGCGCGCGCTGTGCGCCACTCATGGCGTGCGCACCGAGGAGGGCTGGGGCCCCGGCAAGCTGGTCCTGGAGCTGTACGAGAAGCTCGTCGAGGGCGAGCTGTGGGACCCGACCTTCGTCATCGACTATCCCGTCGAGGTCTCGCCGCTGGCGCGCCGCCACCGCAGCGATCCCCACACCACGGAGCGCTTCGAGATCATCGTCACGGGGCGAGAGCTCGGGAACGCCTTCAGCGAGCTCACCGACCCCGACGAGCAGCGCGCGCGGTTCGAGGAGCAGGCGCGGGCCAAGGCGGCGGGCGACGCTGACGCCATGTCCGTCGACGCCGACTACCTGGCCGCCATGGAGTTCGGGATGCCGCCGATGGGTGGCCTCGGCATCGGCGTCGACCGCCTCGTGATGCTGCTGGCGGGCGTCACCTCGATCCGCGACGTCATCCTGTTCCCCACCCTGCGGCCGTGACCGCGCGGCCGGGAATGTCCTGGTCGGGGTCGGCGTTGCAGAACTCGTCACATCTTTCCGCCGGGATCCCGGCAGCCTACCGAACGCTGCGAAGCAGGCGACGAGGACGCAGACTGTGCGGCCCGGTACCCGAGCAGGACCCGTCGCGGACCACCGGCCCGCATCGGGTGGGACCCCCGATGGTAGGCTTTGGATCTCGGCACCCGAGTAGGGGGCAGTGCATGTTCGAACGGTTCACAGACAGGGCCCGGCGCGTGGTCGTCCTCGCGCAAGAAGAAGCCCGGATGCTCAACCACAACTACATCGGGACCGAGCACATCCTCTTGGGCCTCATCCACGAGGGCGAGGGTGTGGCGGCCAAGGCTCTGGAGAGCCTCGGCATCTCGTTGGAGGGCGTGCGGGAGCAGGTCGAGGAGATCATCGGCCAGGGCCAGACGGCCCCTGCCGGTCACATCCCCTTCACCCCACGCGCCAAGAAGGTCCTGGAGCTCTCGCTGCGCGAGGCGCTGCAGCTGGGCCACAACTACATCGGGACCGAGCACATCCTGCTCGGGCTCATCCGCGAGGGTGAGGGTGTGGCGGCGCAGGTGCTCCAGAAGCTCGGCGCGGATCTGAACCGCGTGCGCACGCAGGTCATCCAGCTGCTGAGCGGCTACGCCGGCGGCGAGGGTGCGCCGGGTGGCCAGAAGGCCGGCGTGTCCGGCGGCTCCGGCGAGGAGTCCAAGGGCTCCCCCGTCCTCGACCAGTTCGGGCGCAACCTGACCCAGCTGGCCCGCGAGGGCAAGCTCGACCCGGTCATCGGGCGCATGCGCGAGATCGAGCGGGTCATGCAGGTCCTGTCGCGCCGCACCAAGAACAACCCGGTGCTGATCGGCGAGCCGGGCGTCGGCAAGACCGCCATCGTCGAGGGCCTGGCCCAGAACATCGTGAACGGACAGGTGCCCGAGACGCTCAAGGACAAGCAGCTGTACACGCTGGACCTCGGCGCGCTGGTGGCTGGCAGCCGCTACCGCGGCGACTTCGAGGAGCGTCTCAAGAAGGTCCTCAAGGAGATCACGACACGCGGCGACATCGTCCTGTTCATCGACGAGCTGCACACGCTCGTCGGCGCGGGGGCCGCCGAGGGAGCGATCGACGCCGCCTCGATCCTCAAGCCGATGCTGGCCCGCGGCGAGCTGCAGACCATCGGCGCGACGACGATCGACGAGTACCGCAAGCACCTCGAGAAGGACGCAGCGCTGGAGCGCCGCTTCCAGCCGATCACCGTCGAGGAGCCCAACGTCGCGCACACGATCGAGATCCTCAAGGGTCTGCGCGACCGCTACGAGGCGCACCACCGCGTCACGATCACGGATCAGGCGCTGGTCGCCGCCGGCAACCTCGCCGACCGCTACATCTCCGACCGGTTCCTGCCGGACAAGGCCATCGACCTGATCGACGAGGCCGGGTCGCGGCTGCGCATCCGCCGGCTCACCGCGCCGCCGGACCTGCAGGACCTCGAGGAGGAGGCCGGCCGGGTCCGCAAGGCCAAGGAGTCAGCGATCGACGAGCAGGACTTCGAGAAGGCCGCGCAGCTGCGTGACACCGAGAAGAAGCTCCTCGAGCGCAAGGCGCACCGCGAGAAGGAGTGGAAGTCCGACGGCATGGACACCGTGCTCACCCTCGACGAGGAGGACATCGCGGAGGTGCTGTCCAACTGGACCGGCATCCCGGTGTTCAAGCTCACCGAGGAGGAGACGCAGAAGCTGCTGCGGATGGAGTCCGAGCTCCACAAGCGCTACGTCGCGCAGGAGGAGGCCGTCAAGGCGGTCTCCAAGTCGATCCGGCGCACGCGCTCCGGGCTGAAGGACCCCAAGCGCCCGTCCGGCTCGTTCATCTTCCTCGGCCCATCCGGCGTGGGGAAGACCGAGCTCTCCAGGGCGCTGGCCGAGTTCCTGTTCGGCGACGAGGACGCCCTCGTCCACCTCGATATGTCGGAGTACATGGAGAAGCACACCGTGTCCCGCCTGATCGGATCCCCGCCCGGCTACGTGGGGTACGAGGAGGGTGGCCAGCTCACCGAGGCGGTGCGTCGCCGGCCGTTCAGCGTGGTGCTGTTCGACGAGGTCGAGAAGGCCCACCCGGACGTGTTCAACGCGCTGCTGCAGATCCTGGAGGACGGTCGCCTGACCGACGCTCAGGGCAAGCAGGTCGACTTCAAGAACACCGTGCTGATCATGACCTCGAACCTCGGCACCAAGAACCTGGGCAGGGAGGCCATGGGCTTCGTCGCCAAGAACGACGAGCAGTCCGACTACGAGCGGATGAAGGGCCAGGTCAACGACGAGCTGAAGCAGCACTTCCGTCCGGAGTTCCTGAACCGGATCGACGAGGTGATCGTCTTCCACCCGCTGACGCGTCAGCAGGTGAAGGAGATCGTCGACCTGATGATGGGCAGGGTGAAGAAGCAGCTCAAGGCCAAGGACCTCGACCTCGAGCTGACCGA
This sequence comes from Euzebyales bacterium, assembly GCA_013695145.1. Taxonomy (GTDB): domain Bacteria; phylum Actinomycetota; class Nitriliruptoria; order Euzebyales; family Egibacteraceae; genus JACDBB01. The sequence goes on along the minus strand of JACDBB010000150.1, from coordinate 494 downwards.
CGACGCCAAGACCTGGCTCGCCGACAAGGGCTACGACCAGCAGCTCGGCGCCCGTCCGCTGCGCCGCACGATCCAGCGCGAGGTCGAGGACACGCTGTCGGAGAAGATCCTGTTCGGCGAGTACCACGCCGGTCAGCTCATCGTCGCGGACATCGAGGACGACCAGATCGTGTTCCGGGCGGTCGACTCGCCCCCGGACACGCCCCCCGTTGAGCTCGCTGGTTCCGGAGGGTCCGGCGGCGAGGGGCAGGGCTAGCAGGGCGGCCGGTTAGGTCGGCGCTGCGAGCCGCGCGGAAATGAGGTAAGGTCTCCCGTCCTGCGGTCGACAGGACAGGCTTCGGGCGAAGCGCTCCCCCGCAAGGGACCCGGCCCTCGGCGACAAGAGCCGTGGCGGTGGTCCGTGGGTGGAGACCAAGACCCGACGGGGCCCGGCGCGCCAAGAGTGCCGGGCTCTTCTGCTGCCCCAGCGCGCGCGTCTGCGCCGTCATGAACGC
>JACDBB010000121.1 GCA_013695145.1 Euzebyales bacterium | reverse complement strand
GGGGTGCACCGCCCAGTGGTGCACCCCGGCGCGGGTCAGTCCCTGGCGGGCGCACAGCTCGTCGACGGCGGCGACCACATGGCCGGCCAGCACGCGCGGGACCCGCGACGACAGGCCCATCCGGAAGCCGAGGTCGGTGACATCCCACGTCATGAGCTCCGCGGCGTCCGACAGGGTCCGGGCCGTGAACCCGAGCACCTCGAGGCCGGGTCCTTCGCCTCCGTCGCCCGCGGTCGGCGTCACGGCGATGGCGGCGGCGGCGTCGCTGAACAGCGCGTGCGCGACCATCTGCTCGCGGTCGGCGTCACGGTCGCCGGAGGCTCCCGTCGGCTGGATGTGCAGGCTGGTCAGCTCGACGCAGGCCAGGATCCCGACCGACCCCCGCGCGCGGGCCGCGTCAGCCACGGTCGCCAGCGCGGGGATCGCCGCGTAGCAGCCCATGTGACCGACGTGCAGCCGTTGGGCGTCGGAGCGCATGCCGAGGTCGCGGGCCAGCAGGATGTCGAGTCCCGGCGTCGCATAACCGGTGCAGCTGGCCACCGTGAGCTGGTCGACGTCGCGGGCGTCCAGACCCGCGTCTGCGAGGCAGGCGCTGACCGCTTCCTTGCCGAGCGGCAGCGCCTCAGTCACGAACCGGCGCATCCGCGCGCTCGTGGACCACTGCGACACGTCGTCGACCCGGGGGTCGGCCACCCCGTGGCGGGTCCGCACGCCGCTGCGACGCCAGATGGTCTCGGCGGCGCGGCTGTGGCCGTAGTGGTCGGCGAAGAAGCCCTCCCACAGCGCGTCCTGCGGCATCGGCGGCGGCGTGGCATGGCCACGCCCGGTGATCATCGCGCCCACCGGCTCAGCGGTCACCGTCTCACCATGGGCGGGTGTCCGTGCCGTGGACCGGGTCGCGGCCAAGCGCGGCGGTGCCAAGCACGTCGGCGCACAGGTCGCTGGAGGGCGGCATCACCGCGCCGGAGCGGGCGTCGCGCAGCAGCCGCTCCAGCGGCTCGCCGCGGCGCAGCGCCCCGAGCCCGCAGGCCTCGGTGGCGCTGGCGGCGACCTCCTGCGCGGCGTCGCCCGCGAGCAGCTTGGAGCGGTAGACCTGGCGGTTCGTCGCGGGATCACCGGGGGCGATGTCGACCAGCCGACCGGCCTCCTCCAGCACCAGCCGCGCGGCCTCGACCTGCGCGTCGGCACGACCGAGACGGGCGCGAACCCACCCGACGTCACCAATGCTGGCGTGCGCTCCGGCCGCGCCGCGCCGCTCGACGTAGGCGACGGCCTCGGCCAGGGCGGCCTGCGCCACGCCGACGTAGACGGCGGCGTAGCTGGCGACCAGCCACTGCGGCAGCACGTACGCGAGAAGGACCGCCAGGCCCTCGACACCACCGAGCAGCGCCTCATCGGGCACCACCGCGTCGATGGAGAACCCGTTGCTGGCGGTTGCGCGCATGCCGAGCGGGTCCCAGGTGTCGTCGACGTCGGTGACAGCGTCGCCGGGGACGAGGAAGTGGCTGACCAGCGGCTCCTCGCCGGCCTGCCCGACCGCGGGGGACGAGGGTGCGCCATCGTGCGCTCGGGCGGCCAGCAGGTAGGCGTCGAGGTGGCCGGCGCCGGAGCACGTGGACTTCCGGCCGCGCAGCCGGTAGCCGCCGTCGACGGCCTCGTAGGTTGTGCGCAGGGCTGACAAACGCGATCCGGCGCCGCGCTCGGTGATCGCCACGCCGTACAGCGCCCCGTCGGCGGCGGCGGCGAGGACCCGGTCGCGATGGGCGAAGAACGCGTCGGTGGCGCCCAGCTCTCTCGCCAGCTCCTCACCGATGGTGGCCAGCGCGCCGGTGACGGAGGCGTGCATGTTGAACACCAGGGCGCTCGCGCCTGCGCCACGGGCCAGCGCCTGCGCGACGCGGGTGTAGTCGGCGAACCCTCCGCCCATGCCGCCCAGCGCCTCGGGGACCAGCAGCCCCAAGAGGCCGCTCGCGCGCAGGTCGCCGACGTCCGCGGCGGGAAACGCGGCGTCCGCGTCGTGGCTCGCCGCCCGCTCCGCGAACGGCCCTGCGAGCTGCTCGGCGATCTGGACCGGATCGGTCACTGCGGGCTCCCGGGTTGGGGGGAGGCGGGGAGGGGCAAGGCGCAAGGCGGGGGCAAGGTGCGGGGTGGGGCGCGGACCAGCCTAGTGCGTGGCGGTCTTCTCGCCGACGCCCTGGTAGACCGACGACAGCGAGCGGGTCGGGCGCATCGACACCCTGCCCCTGCGGGTGAGCGCGAACCGTGCGTAGGCCAGCGGGTCGGGCCGCAGGCCGCGCACCTTGAGGCGCACTCCGTGCTCGCCGAAGATGCGCTGGAGGCGGTGCGGGTCCACGAACAGCGCAGGGTCATGGCAGCGGCGCGGCGGGCCGCCGGGCAGCCGCTCGGCCACGGTGACCATCGACACCCGCGCCCAGCGGGTCGCCGCGATCGTGTCGACGACGACCGTCCCCTCAGGTGCGAGCACGCGACAGACCTCGGCGACGACGGTGTCCAGGTCGACGACGTGCTCGAGCACCTCGCCGGCGACGACGACGTCGAAGACCGCGTCGGCGAACGGCAGTAGGGCGGCGTCGCCCTGCACCGGCAGGACACCGTGGAGCGCCGCAAGGCGCAGGCCGGAGGAGACGAGGTCGATGCCGACGTGCTGCCAGCGCGGGTCGAGATGGGGCGCCAGCAGCCCGCCGCCGCACGCCACGTCAAGCAGGCGCCCGCCGCCTGCCGGTGGCGCGGGCACCAGCGCGGCGCGCGACTCCGCCAGCCAGTGCAACGCGGCGAACGCGCCGTCCGTGCGCCACCAGTGGTCGACGAGGTCGTCGTACTGGCGCACGTCGTTGCGGGCGCGGCGCGGCGGTCGGTCGCTCATCCGGTGAACGGCTCGCCGAGCGGTGCGCCGGTCATGTCGGTGATCTCGTCCCAGCGGGTGGCGAGGTCCTCCACGGACGGGACGGCGTCGAACTGTGCACCCGTCGCCTGGCTGAACGCCACGCGCGCGTAGCTGCCGCCGCCGGCCAGGACGACGATGCCGGTGTCCGCGCACTCGTCACCCGCGAGGTGGGCGACCAGCGGGGAGACGTAGGCGGGGTCCAGTCGGGTCAGCGCTTCCTGCGGGAAGACGTCGTCGGTCATGCGTGTGGCCGCGAGCGGCGCGACGGCGTTGGCGGTGATGCCGTACTTGGCGCCCTCCATGGCCAGGGTATTGATCATCCCCACCATTCCGAGTTTCGCGGCGCCGTAGTTGGACTGCCCGAAGTTGCCGTACAGGCCCGAGGTCGATGTGGTCACGATGACGCGGCCGTGCTGCTGCTCGCGGAAGTGCGTCCACGCGGCATGGGTGACGTGATAGGTGCCGTACAAGTGCACCTTCACGACGGAGTCCCACTGCTCGTCGGTCATCTTGGCGAACGTGACGTCACGGAGGATGCCGGCGTTGTTGACCACCACGTCGACGCGGCCGAACGTGTCGATGGCGGACTTCACGACCGCGCGGCCGCCATCGGGGACGGCCACGTTGTCGTGGTTCGCGACCGCGTCCCCGCCGGCCTCCCGGATCTCGGCGACCACGCTGTCGGCCATCTCGCTCCCGCCGCCGGTGCCGTCGCGTGCGCCGCCGAGGTCGTTGACGACGAGTTTGGCGCCACGCCGGGCGAGCAGCAGTGCGTGCTGGCGTCCCAGCCCGCCGCCTGCTCCGGTGACCACGACGACGCGACCTTCGACTCCTGCCATGTCTACCTGCTCCCGTGTCGGGTGTACGGAGGGCGGCACGGAGCCTACCGGTCGGCCCGACCGACCGGCCGGCCGGCGGGCGGCTGAGTCGTGAATGCGCCGGAGCTTGCGATGGCGATCTCACGATCGGAGGTGGTGGCCATGGCGAAGCGATGGCCCTTGGCGCGGTGTCCACAGGTCGGCGCCGCGATCTGGGGAGGTGGAAGGCGCCGCGCCGTACCGTCAACGGCATGAGCTCGCTGACCGCCGCCATGCGCCTGCTTCTGCTCCTCGCCGCGGAGTTGGCTGCGGTCGTCGTGCTGCTGTGGGTCGGTGACGTCGCCGCCCTGGCGGTGCCGCTCGATGGGGTCGACGTCTGGCTGGCCACGACGGCGACTGATCTGGTGGTCGTCGCGCTGCTGCGCATGGTCGGGCTTGCCGGAGCGCTGTGGCTCTTGGCGAGCACGCTGCTGTACGCCCTTGCGCTGGCCATCCGCGCGCCCGCAGCGGTCCGGGCGGTGGGCTGGGCGACGCTCCCCGCAGTGCGCCGTGTGGCTGAACGGGGCGTCGCCCTTGCGGTCGTGACCTCGACGGTGGTGGGCGGCCCGGCGGCGGCGTTGGCCGCGCCCGGATCCCTGCACCAGACTCCGCCACCACCAGCGGTCGCGGGCCCCGAGTCCGTCGCGACCGACGTGGCCGAGGGCCGACCACCTCCCGACCCGTCCCCCGGTCCGTCCCCCGATCACCACCCGGCAGACGACCACTCGACCGCCACCCCGGCGCCCCCGGAGCCGGCGGACCCCGACGCCGAGCCCGCTGCGGGCGCACGCGGTGGGGACGCGGACGGCGACCCCTCCCGCGTCGTCACGTCCCCACCGCCCGCCCGGTCGGCGGCGCATGTCGTTCAGGCGGGCGAGAGTCTGTGGTCCATCGCCGCCGACCAGGTCGGCACCACGGATCCGCGAGTCGTTGGCCCCTACTGGGTGCAGCTGCTGGCCGCCAACCCCGACCTGCCATCGGGTGATCCCGACCTGGTGCACCCAGGGGACCAGGTGCGCGTCCCCCCACTCCCGGCGCACCTGACATCGTGACTGGGACTACCCCGCTCGCCGGGGCCGGTGGCGACGAGGCGAAGCCCGAGGGGGCTGACGGCGCCGATCAGGGCAGGCTGCGGTAGTCGTCGACCCGTTCGGTGTGCGTGACCGTCCATGTGAAGCCGCCGGTCGAGCCGAACCCGGGGACGACGCTGATCGGGATCTCGACCGAGGCGGTCGCGGTGACCGATGCGCCGCGGGCCAGCGCGCCGTCCATGACCATGCGCAGGTCGGCCGAGTCGATGCCGTGGTTGGCGGCGACGCGTTCCGCACGCTCCATCGCCGTGAGGACGCCGGTGTCCCAGGAGTCAGCGAGGACGACCGCGCGGGCAGCCTCCCGAGCGGCGACGCGCGCCATGGACTGGCGCTCCACCCAGGTGGGAAACACGCTCACCAGTGCCGCGATCGGCAGCAGCAGCAGACCGACGGCCAGCGCGAACTCGATCGGCGCGCCGCCGCGCTCACACGGCTGCCATCTGGCTCCTCGTCGGGTCATCGACGCCCCCGCGCGGCGCTCGCCTCCAAGGAGAACGCCCAGTCGGGCACGCCGGGCGCCCACGCGCGGAACGCCACGTCGGCGCGTGCGCTGACGCCGCTTGGCTCAGCGGCGCACGAGATCTGCACGCCCGCGCCCATGGGGCCGCCCAGCAGCCCACCCAGGGTCTGGCCGGCGCGCGACTGGCACTCCGCCGCTGACCCCGAGGCGCGAGCGCCCGCCCGCACACCCTCGTCCAGAGCGGCTCGTACCGCGCCACGGCCATAGGAGAACACGAGCAGGTTCGCGATCACGGCGAACACGACGAGCGATAGGCCGACTGCGGCGACGAACTGCACCGTCAGGTAGCCAGCGTCGCCGCGGGCGCGGCACCATGTCAGCCGAGACGTCGGACAGGCGCCGCTGGCGCGGCACCATGTCCTCAGCCGATGCCGAGCTGGCCGCGGATCCAGGCGACGACGTCGGTACCGAGCACTTCGAGCAGCCCCCAGATCACGACGAGCGCGCCGACTCCGAGCGCGGCGTTGCCCAGCAGCTCGGCGGTCGAGAAGCCGTCCTCGTCGTCCAGGGTGGCCAGGCGGGCTCGCAGGTAGGTCAACACAGGCATGGCGGTCCTCCTTGTGGGCGGGCGTGTGGAGCACGGCTACCGGCCACCCAGGACGATGGACGGCAACGGCGCGGCGATGAACAGCAACATCACGGGAGCGAGAATGGCGATGATCGGGAGCAGCATCGCCGCTCTGCGGCGGGTTGCAGCGCGCTTGAGCGCCTCGGCGCGCTGGTCGCGGATGTCCTCGCTGAGCGACCGCAGCCCCTCGGCGAGGTCGGCGCCGTAGGTGACCCCGTTGGCGAGCAGGCGGTAGGTGCGTGCCGCGTTGCTCTCTGGCGTCTCGGTTGCGGCCTGCTCGAGCGCGCCCGCCAGGGGTCGACCCCCGCGGTGCCGGCGCAGCACCGCAGTGAGTTCGGAGACGACTTCGCCGGATCCCCGCCGGGTGACCTCCTGCAGCGCCTGCACCACGCCGCCCCCGACCCTGACGTGCAGCGCGAGCAGCTGGTTGACCGTGTACAGCTCGACGCACATGCGCCGTCGGCGATCCTCGATGGCCCGTTCCACTCGCCCGCGCCAGCGGCTCACCCCGGCGAACGCCCCGAGGCACACAACGACCAGCACCACGGGCGGGCGCTGGCCGGACACCGCCCCCGCCAAGCCGAAGCCGGCGCCGAACGCGGCGGCGTGCACCAGCTGGCGGACGCGGTACTCCTGGGCTCGCTGGGCGCGCGGGACGTCCGGGAAGACGCCGGCCTGCTGCAGGCGCAGGGTCAGCTGGGCCTCGTCGCTGCGCACGAGGCGTCCCAGCGCCGCGCCGGCGCGCTCGACGAGCGGACCGACCAGCCGCCGCAGCGTGCTGCCGGACAGGACTGCACCGGGCTCCGCGACGGCCAGAACGTCCGCGCTGCGACCCAGACTGGTCCGCGCCGCGAGGGTGTAAGGCCGAACTCGTCGCGCCAGGCGAGGAGGTCGCGGCACCATCCACGCCGCGATCCCTGCCGCGGCGGAGGCGGTTGCGATGAGAGCCACAGCATCGACAGGCGAGATCACGGTCCTGTCTCCTGCCCGGCCGCCGAGCCCAGGACCCGCTCCTCGAGCGGCTCGGCCCCGAGCCTGTTGACGACCCAGAGCCCGCCGAGGCTGGCCAGCACGGCCACCGCCACCACGGCCACCCCGCTGGATGACTGATAGAAGTCGCGGAAGGGTCCCGCGCGGGAGGTCAGCACGAACAGCACGAACCACGGGAGCGCGAACACCGCGCGCGCGTTGAGCTTCTGCTCGAGCGCGTTGGTCTCGATCTCCTCGGCGGTGCGGACGTCGATCGTCGTGGCGTCAGCGAGGTCTCTCAACACTTCGCTGACCAACCGGCCCCCCCGCTGGTGGGCGATCACCAGGATCTCGATCACCCTGTCGGAGGTGGGGTCGGCCAGCTCCTCCTTGATGACCTCGAGCGCAGGAACGACGCCGAGGACACGCGCCAGCACGCCAAACCGGGCGAACGCTTCCCGCAGCGGCTCGGGTCCGCCTACGGACAGTGCGGTGAGGGCCTGCGGCAACGACATGCCGGCCGTGACCGCGGCGACCAGTTCCCGCAGCCCGTCGGGCCACGCGCGTTGCACCGCGTGGAGCCGCTGCGCCCGGCGGCGCGCGAACATCCACCGTGGCAACAGGGCAGCGCAGACGGCAGGGACGACAGCGGCCGCCGGCGTGGTCGTCACCATCGTCACCATCGCGAACGCCGCGCAGCCCAGCACCGCTGAGCCCGCCCAGAACTGCGCGGGCGTGAGCACGAGCCCAGCTTGCGTCAGCCATAGCTGACCAGGGCTGACCACCGGGCGGGCGCTGCGCCGACGGACGCGGGCACGCGGCCCGTTGCCGGTCAGGTAGCCCACCACGAGGTAGGTGAACACTCCGGCACACAGTGCGCCCAGCAGCATCACAGGGGGTTCACCCGGCCTTCGAGGATCGCGGTCAGCGACAGCTGGCCAGGCAGAGCACGCGCGATCGCCTCGACGTTCGGCGGCAGTGCCCCCGTCCATTCGAGCGGCTTGCCCAGCCTCTCGCGGCGGAACAGGGGTTCGGTCGAGAAGTCGTCGTGCAGTGACGGGACGACCGCGATGATCTCGGTGACCTGCCGAACGATCCCGTCCTGGCCACCGCTGGCCGTTTCGGCCATGTCGCAGTGCACGACGATGTCCAGCGCGGAGGCGAAGACCCTGCGCACGATCGCCTCTGCGACATTCTCGCCGGCCATGATCGCGGCGTTCACCAGCGCGACCAGGGCGTCCCGCGCCGAGTTGGCATGAACGGTGCAGGCGAATCCGCAACCCGCATTGACCGCGCGCGTCAGCTCGAACGCCTCCGCGCCACGCACCTCACCGACGACGATGTGGTCCGGCCTCATGGACAGGACGAACTTGACGAGATCGCGCAAGCTGATCTCGGCGGCGCCGTCCATGCTGGGCGGGCGGGCCTCGTAGAACGAGCCGTGGGTGATCGGCACGTGCAACTCCCGGATCTCCTCGCAGCAGCGGATGCACCGATTGGTCGGGACGGCCGCCAGCAGCGCGGACAGCAGCGAGGTCTTGCCGGATCCCGGTGGTCCCGACACCAGCAGACTCGTGGTCGTCTGCATCGCCGCCCACAGGAGACCGGCGGCTCCGGTCGTCAACGAACCCCGCTCGACCAGCGACGCCAGCGTGTCCCGCCGCATGGTGCTGCGCCGCAGGGTGGCCGACAATCCGTCTGCGACCGGTGGCATCGCGGCGGTGAGACGAGCGTCGCCCTGTAGGACTCTGGCCTGCACCAGCGGGTTGGCGGAGTCCAGATGGCGCTGGGTCGATGCGAGGAGCCGGTCGATGACCTGGCGATTCTCCTCCTCGGTCGTCGGCAGCGCCAGCCCCTGCAAGCGGCCGCTGCCGTCCAGGTAGGTCACACGCGCGCCCTCGATGAAGACCTCTTCAACATCTGCCCGCGCGAGCAGGTCGGTCAGCGGCCCGAAGGCGGTCACCGACCGCAGCAGCCGGGCCACCATCTCGCCGGGGTCGCGCAGCGCGGCGCCGTCCCCAAGGTGGGAGCGACGCTGGTAGGCGTCCACCGCCGAGACGATGACCGCGCGGACCGCGTCCAGGTCGGTGCTCGGGTCGAGATGGTCGCGCTCGAGGCGGGCGAGCACGTCCTGCCGCAGGCGCTCGTACGCTCCGGCCCCGACGAGGATGCCGCTCACCTGCGCACCTTCCGCCGCTTGGCAGGGGTCGTGGGCGCGGGCAGCAGAGCCCCGGCCAGCCCGGCTACGGCCCTGGTGAACGGCCCCGGCGCGCAGCGCCTCCCCGCCCAGGCCGCCACCGCCACCCGAGGGTCGTGGGGCAGGAACCACACACCGGCGGGCACGACCGTGCGGCTCAGCTCGTCAACCAGCTCAGCGCGCGCGAACGTGCCGGACGACGTGCGATTGAAGACCACGTGGGGCAGCACGTCCGGTCTCATGGTGCGCAGGTCGGCCAGCCACTCGAGCAACCGGGTCAGCCCGACCGGTGTGGGCAGGGCGACGACCACCACGAGGTCGGCGATCGACAGCATCTGGCGGGTCAGACCGAAGCGGGGCGGGCCGCCCCCGGCGTGAAGATCCTCGAGCTGGTGGCCCACGTTGACCACGAGAGTGCGTGGGCCGCGCCCGCCGGGCTCGCTGCGCTCGCCCTCACCCCTGGCGAGGGCGCGGACGACCTCGGCGGCGTCCGTGGGTCGCTGCTCCGACCAGCTGCGCGGCGACGACAGGCCGGGCAGCACCAGCAGCCGGCCGCCCAGCACGGGTTGCAGGCACCCGTCGAGCCGTCCTGGCTCGGCGTCGAGCACGTCGACAGCCGCGCGGAGGTTGGGATACGGCGCCGCTCCGACGCGCTGCGCGATGGCGGGCGCGACATCGTCGGCGTCAACCAGCACGGCCGTCCTGCCGCGATCGGACGTCTGGAGCGCGAGCGCAACCGCCACCTCGGTCGCCCCGATTCCGCCGCCCGCGCTGCCTACGGCGACGACGGTCCCGGCCGCCGACGCGTCGCGGTCGACGACACGGTTCGGCGTCTGCGGGTCGAGCGCTCGCCGCTGCCGCGGTGCCGTGCCATGGACCAGGGCGGCGAGTTCCTCGTCGATCGGCCGCCGCGCGTGTCCGTGGAGCTCGCCGATGGCGGCCACGAACGCTTCCGGTGGGGCGTCGCGGGCGATGACGTCGTCGACACCCCACTCGAGCAGTTCGCCCTTGCCGCGCGGGTCCTCCGGATCGAAGACACCCAGCACGGACCGGCCCCGTCGGTGCAGCTCGTCGACCAGGCGCCTGGAGAGAAACGAGGTGCAGTCGTCACCGATGAAGACGTCGTAGTCCTCCGCGACGGCGTCACGCGGATGCAGGACGGTCGCGCGCACTCGCGCCCCGCCATGGTCCGCCACGTGACGGTGCAACCGCTGCGCCCACTCGCGAGGGGAGGCGGCAAGGGCGATCCGTGGCTCGTCCACTCAGCCTCCATGGCCACCGCTGCGCGATGGCCCCACACGGGATCGGGAGAATCGCCTCCGCAGGCTCCGGCGATTCACGACTCAGTCACCCGCCTCGAGGTCGTCCGCCGCCGGTGCGCTCCCCGCGCCGACGGGACCCGCGCCGACGGGACCCGCACTGGCGGGTGGCGCCCCGGTGGACCGCACCACCGCGACCGCGCCCTCGCGCACGGCGAGCGCGATCTGCAGGGCCTCGGCGTCGTCGACGGCGATCGTCACGCTGAAGGCCTGGAGACCGCTCAGGCCCGCCCCCGCGCTGGCGGAGGGGACGTAGAGCACCTCCGCGCCAGCCACGAGATAGCTGGCCACACCATCACCGATGCCGATCACATCGACACGGTCACCGATTTCGAGCACACCGCCCGCCGCGTGTGCAGGCTCGACAGGAAAGCTCATGGCGCGTCGGCCGTCGAGCGAGGATCCTGCCCGCAGGTCGGCGTGCCGCACCAGCGCACCGGCAGGGATCGTCGCGCGAGGCACGGCGCCTTCGAGGCCGGCGAGGTCGTCGGGACGCACGAGGGTGGCGAGCACGCCGTCGTCGAGGTCGACGTTCACCAGCCGGAACGCGTCGACGCTGACCGCCTCGCCGGCCGGCAGGTCCACGCGCGCCAGCGCGACGGCTGCGCCGTCGTCGTCGCCACGCAACAGCGCGTAGTTGGTCACGACGGCCACCAGGCCTGCGACGATCATCACCAGATGGCCGGTGGACACCCGGCTGCGCAGCGGGCGACGCGGCGGAGCGGGGGCGGACGCTGCGGTCCCCGTCACCTGCGGCTCGGTCGTCGTCATCGCGGCCCCCGTCGGCCGTGCTAGTCAGAACAGGCCACTGCACGCTAGCCTGCGGAGCCTCGGTTGCCAAGGGCAGTTTCCACAGGTCCTAAGACTGCTCGGACCACGTTGTCCACCGCTACCCGTCGTCGATCGCGCGCGAGGCGCGCGACGGGTGGTAGCGTCGAGCGCGGACCGGCTGCGCAGTCGTAACGCAGGATTCGTGTGGAGGTGCGAATGGCCGACGAAGAGTTCCCGCAGGTGCTCGATGCGGCTCAGGTCGCGCAACTGCTCGGGCTCAGCCTCGACCACGTCCGCAAGCTGTCCCGAGAGGGCGTGCTGCCCGCCAAACGCATCCCCGGCGGCAGGGTCTTCCGTTACTTCCAGGACGACGTGCTCGACTGGCTGCGCGCCCAGGACGTCCGACCCCAGGACGCGCGACCCCAAGACGCGCGACCCCAAGACGTCGAGGCGCGCCGCACCGAGCCCGTCGATCACCACGGGCGGTGAGCGGTCGCCTCAGCCGCGCGACGCCGCCACATAGGCCAGCCCGACCAGCGGCACAATCCATGTCGCCCCCGCGGGGTCGAGAGCGAGCACGTGGTCGGTGGCGACCGCCGCCACCCGCGCCCGCAGCCCGTCGGGCAGGGCCGCGCCGCCCAGCTCCACACTCGAGCTCAACGCCTCGTGCTCACGCAGGCGGGCCTTGAAGCTGCGCGCGCCACGTCTGGAGGGGGAACCGCCGCTGCGGACCGTCTCCACCACTCGCAGCAGCGGCCCCGCGCTCAGGTTGAGGTCGACGTCGGCGACCGCGGTACGCAGGCACGCGAGATCGCCGGCGGCGTGCACCAGGACTCCGGCATAGGTGGCGGCGCCGATGGTCACCGCGACCTTGTCGCCGCGGTGAACCAGTTCCAGCGCGACGTCGCCGAGGTCGCGGCGGCGCAGCCGGTCCGTGGCGGCGAGCTCCTCGTAGGCCGCCTGCTCGGCCCGCAGCTCGTCAGCGAAGCGCCGATCGAGCGCCGCCAACTCCTCCTCCGGCCGCACCCGCTCGTCACCGTCGCGCTCCATCGCCACCCCCATCGATCGCCGCGCAGCGTGCCGCAACGTCGCGCCCCCCGCCAGGCCCGCCTCTCCCACCCACCGGCAACCCCCGTCCGCGTGTCGACTTCAGCCGTCCACAGCGGCCGGAGTCGACAAGCGCCGGGTGGAACGCCAGGCGCCGCCCGCCGCCTCGCGCTGCCGCAGTCGGGGCGCGTGAGCACCCCTCGCGAGGGGAACACCGGACGCCGGAGGTGAGGCCCCATGGCCAAGGACCACGGACCATCCATCAAGGACGACGAGCAGTACGAGGCATTGCGTGACGACGGCATGAGCAAGGAGAAGGCCGCACGCATCGCCAACACCGACCGCTCCGACGCCGGCAAGCGCGGCGGCGAGTCGCCCGCCTACGAGGACTGGACGGTCGACGACCTGCAGAACCGCGCCGCCGAGATCGGAATCGACGCTCGCTCCGGAATGGACAAGGGTGAGTTGATCGACGCGCTCCGCAATCACTAGGCGGGCGCGGCCTTCGGGCACCCGCGCCGCTAGTGCTAGTGCTCCTCCGTGGAGGTTCCGTGAAGCACCGAGGCGCGGCCGAATGTAGGAGAATTCCGCGGAGGAGCACTAGCATCGCGCAGTCATGAGCTTCGCCGTGTGCGTCTTCTGTGCCTCAAGCGAGGCTGTCGGGATCCCCGACCGCGAGGTCGCCCGGGATCTGGGGCGCGCCATCGCCGAGGAGGGCTGGGAGCTCGTCTACGGCGGGGGCAACGTGGGCCTGATGGGTGAGGTCGCCAGGGCTGCCCTCGCCGGAGGGGGCCGGGTCACCGGGGTGATCCCCCACCGCCTGGCCGACCGCGAGATCGCGCTGGAGCACGTCACCGAGCTGATCCGCACCGAGACGATGCGTGAGCGCAAGCACATCATGGACGCGCGCAGCGACGCGTTCGTGGTGCTGCCCGGCGGGATCGGCACGCTCGAGGAACTGGTGGAGATCCTGACGCTGAAGCAGCTCGGCTTCCATGACCGCCCGGTCGTGCTGCTCGACCCGACCGGCTTCTGGGCGCCGCTGCGCGAGCAGCTCCACCGGGTGGTGGAGCGTGGTCTGGCCACCCCGCAGCTGCTGGAGATCTGGGCGGACGCGACCGAGGTCACCGAGGTTGTCGCGGCCTTGCACGAGGCGATCGCGCACCCGCAGCCGAGCCAGCACGGGCGCGACGAGGAGCTGGAGGCCATCCAGGGCCCAACCTGGGAAAGCCCTGGGTCCGCCAGCTGCGCGGCGCGCGAGGGCTGATCGCGCCCCCGACCGCGTAGGACCACCCCGTGGGCGCATCCGCCGAGATCCTGTTGTCCACAGGTGCCGGCTGGCCGCTGCCGGAGCCGTCACACCCGCGGGGTACGGTCACCGCGTCGGATTGGTACGCGTCCTCGCGTCACGATAGGATCGCCGGGTTGTCCACCGTCCTGCCCCTGGCGGGGTCACGCGTTGCGCGTGCGCCCGGCAGCGGGGGCCACCTTGACCATGGGATGGTCCATGCGCACGTACGAACTCATGATGATCACCAACGGGGGCCTCGATGAGCCCGCCGTCCAGGGTGTCGTCGACCGCTTCACCAAGCTGATCGGCGACCAGGGCGGCACGGTCGCGAAGGTCGACCACTGGGGCAAGCGGCAGTTCGCCTACGAGATCCAGCACATGACCGAGGGCTACTACACGGTTGTCGACCTGGACATCGAACCCGACGGACTGAACGAGCTTGAGCGCCAGCTGCGGCTGGCCGACGAGATCGTCCGTCACAAGGTCGTGCGCCCCGGTCCACGCGTGAAGCGGG
>JACDBB010000113.1 GCA_013695145.1 Euzebyales bacterium | reverse complement strand
TCCGCCCACGGATCCGCCTCCGCCCACGGATCCGCCTCCGCCCACGGATCCGCCTCCGCCCACGGATCCGCCTCCGCCCACGGATCCGCCTCCGCCGGACGATCCGCCTCCGCCCACGGATCCGCCTCCGCCGGACGATCCGCCTCCGCCCACGGACCCCCCACCACCGCTCCCACCCGAGGATCGGCCGCCGCCTGCCGACAGGCCGCCCCCGTCCGACCCGCCGCCACCGCTCCCACCCGAGGATGCGCCGCCCGGCGAGCGACCGCCCACTGAGCCGGGGCGACCTCCCGCAGACGTGCGGGAGCCTGGGGAAACGGTCGGCGACGACCCTGGGTCACCCCGAGCTGGCGACCCGCAGAGGCCTGACACCGGTCCCGAAGGTTCGACGCCGCCTCGCCGGCCGACCGACGATGACGACGATGACAACGACGACGGCGGATTGATCGCGGGCGGCGAGGATGCGGACGGCTCGACGGAGGGTGGGGTCCTCTCGGTGGCGGAGGTGGCCGGAACCGTCCTCGAGAGGTTCATCTCATTCTTCACGGGCGGCGACCAGCGTGACGGAGACGCCGCCGCCGGCCAGTCGCAAGCAGGCGCGGGCATGGCCTTCGGCGGCGCCGGCACGCCTGCTCTGTGGCAGGCCGTGGCCACCGCACCGCCAAACCGCTTGGTGCTGATCCTCGGAGTGCTCGCGTCGCCGTTCCTGCTGTGGGCCGCGTACCGGCTCGACTCGCGGCGCGAACGCGGCTGGTGACGCGCCCGCTGGGCTCGCTGAGGCGGACCGGTCGCTGGCGGAAGCGCCGCTGTCGGTCCGTCGCTGCTCAGTCGATGCCGACCAGACGGCGGATCGGGTCGAGCGCGAAGTAGATGAGGAACGCCACGCTCGATGCGATCAGCATCCAGTGCAGCCGCCGCGTGCGGCCCGTCATCAGGTGGGTGATGGTGTAGGCGATGAAGCCCCAGCCGATCCCGTCGGTGATCGAGTAGTTGAACGGCATGATCACGATCGTGAGGAAGGCGGGGATGGAGACGGCGTAGTCGTCCCAGGGCAGCTCGCGGATGACCGACATCATCAGGAAGCCGACCAGCACCAGCGCGGGGGCGGTCGCCTCGGGCGGGATGACCCCGGCCAGGGGCGAGAAGAACACCGCCACGAGGAACAGCAGACCAGTCACCACGCTGGCCAGTCCGGTGCGGCCGCCCTCGGCGATGCCGCTGGCGGACTCGATGTAGGTCGTGTTTGACGACGCGGAGGCCGCCCCGCCGGCGACGGCTCCCAGCGAGTCCACCAGCAGGACCCTCTTCATGCCGGGCAGCCGCTGCCGCTCATCGAGGAATCGACCCTCGCCGCCCAGCGCGATCGCGGTCCCCATCGTGTCGAAGAAGTCCGCGAGCATGAGCGTGAACACGGCGAGCACCGCGGCCAGCACGCCGATCTTGGCGAAGAAGCCGAACGAGAACGCGCCGACCAGTGAGAAGTCGGGCAACGCCACGACCTGCGACGGCACACGCGCGGTGTCCGGACCGACCGCCTCCCACAGTCCGCCGCCCGACAGCGAGTTGACGACGATGGCGAGCACCGTCGTGCCGATGATGCCATACAGCAGCGCGCCCTTGGTGCGGCGGGCCAGCAGCGCCCCGGTGATGATCAGCCCGACCACGAAGACCGCGATGCGGGTCGAGTCGAGGTCACCCCGGGCGAGCACGGGCGCGCCGGCGCCCGGCCCCGGCACGACGATGCCCGAGTTCGCGAACCCGATGATCGTGATGAACAGCCCGATGCCGGCGCCGATCGCCTGCTTGAGCACCAGCGGGACCGCGTTGAGCACCGCCTCGCGGAACCCGGTGAGGACCAGGATCGTGATGAGGACGCCCTCGAGGACCACCACGCCCATCGCTTCGGGGTACGTGAGTCCCTCGCCGCCGACCAGCTGGAACGCCACGACTGCATTCAGGCCGAGTCCCGCCGCGATCGCGAAGGGGTAGTTGGTCACCAGCCCCATCGCGATGGTCAGGACCCCGGCCACCAGCGCGGTCACCGTCAGGACCGCCGGGAACGGCAGGCCGTCGGAGGCGGGACCCGGCGTGCCGAGGATCGACGGGTTGACGAACAGGATGTAGGCCATCGTCATGAAGGTGGTGAGGCCGGCGACCACCTCCGTACGCACCGTCGTCCCGCGCTCGCGCAGGTGGAACGTGCGGTCCAACAGCCCGATCTCCCCGGACCCGCTCGTCCGCACGTCGCCGCCGCCCCGGCTGTTCTGATCGACCATCGCCAACCCTCCCGCGAACGACCCCATGCGCCCGCGACACCGACGGCGCGGACGTCGAGACGGAGCATAACCAGGCGGGGCGCCCAACGGGCTCTACCATCCGCGGTCGACGCGACGACAGGGAGGGGCGATGGGGAGGGAGGGGCGATGGGGATGAAGGTGGTGGCGCTGGCGGGGGGCATCGGGGCGGCGCGCTTCCTGGGCGGGCTGGTGCGGGCGGTGGAGCCGGCGGATCTGACCGTGGTCGCCAACACCGCTGACGACATCCGCCTGCACGGGCTGCACGTGAGCCCCGACCTCGACACCATCACCTACACGCTGGGCGGCGGGGTGAACACCGAGCAGGGGTGGGGCCGCGCCGACGAGTCGCTTGCGGTCGCGACCGAGCTCGCCGAGCGCTACGGGCAGCCCGCGTGGTTCACCCTCGGCGACCGCGACATCGCGACCCACCTGCTGCGCACCCGCGTGCTGGCCGAGGGCGGCACCCTCACGCAGGCGACGGCCGAGATCGCCGCCGCGTGGCGGCTGCCGTTCCGCCTACTGCCCATGTCCGACGACCTGGTCACCACGCGAATCGTCACCGCGGACGGCAGGGACCTGGGATTCCAGCAGTGGTGGGTCGGCGAGCGCGCTGGCCCCGACGTCGCCGAGGTGCGGTTCGCGGGCGCGGCGACCGCGACACCGGCCCCCGGGGTTCTCGGCGCGATCGCCGGGGCCGACGCCGTGGTGCTGTGTCCCTCCAACCCGGTCGTGTCGATCGGGCCGATCCTCGCCGTCCCCGGAGTGGAGGCGACCTTGCGCCACGCCCCCGTGGTGGGGATCAGCCCGATCGTCGGCGGCAAGGTCGTCCGCGGCATGGCGGACCGGTTGCTGCCCGCCGCCGGTTCGAAGGTGTCGGCCGCCGCCGTGGCCGAGCGCTATGCGGGCTTCCTCGACGCGTGGGTGCTCGACGACGTCGACGCCGGGGAGGTGGCGGCCGTCGAGCGTCTCGGCGTCCGCGCCGTGACCACGGACACGATCATGCGGACGCCACAGGTGGCGGCGGCGGTCGCCCGCACCGCCTTGGACCTCCTCACCCTGGTTGTGTCGACTTGAGCCGCTCACAGCGGCCAAAGTCGACACGCCCAGGGGTTGGGACACGTCCAGGGTCGGTGGAGCTGCGGCCGGTGCTGGGGCTGCCCGAGATCGTGGAGGGCGATGACCTCGCGGCGATGATCGCCGCGGCGGCGGACCTCGTCGACGGCGACGTCGTGGTGATCGCCCAGAAGGTCGTGAGCAAGGCGGAGGGCGCGCTGGTGGCCCTCGCGCCCGGCGAGGACGTGGCCACGGCGCGCCGACGCCTCGCCAAGGACGAGGCGCGTCGCGTCGTGGCGGACGCGCCCTGGGCGCTCATCGTGGAGACCCGCCATGGACTGGTGTGCGCCAACGCGGGCATCGACGCCTCCAACGTCGCCCAGGGCTTCCTCGCCCGGCTGCCCGACGATCCGGACGCCAGCGCGGCGCGCCTGCGAGCGGGACTCGCCGAGCGCGTCGGCGTCGACGTCGGCGTGGTCGTCACCGACACGTTCGGCAGGCCGTGGCGCACGGGCCAAACGGAGGTCGCCATTGGCTCGTGCGGGATCGCGGTCCTGCGCGCCGAGTCGAGCGACCGCTCCGGTCGCGCCCTGACGGTGACGGAACCGGCCGTCGCCGATGCGCTGGCCGCGGCCGCTGACCTGGTGCGGCGCAAGGATGACGGCGTCCCTGTGGTGATCGTTCGCGGCGCCCAGGTCGACCGCGACGAGACCGCGACCGCCGCGGACCTTCGCCGGCCGGCCGTCCTTGACCTGTTCCCGCGAGGAAGGGGGATGCTCGCGGCGGCGCTGGCGGCCGAGCCCACGACTCCGAATGGGCCGCCACCATCGGGCGCGATGGAGGTCCCGCTGCGGGCGGCCGCGCGCGCCGGGGGCGAGGCTGTCGCGATCGCGCAGACCGACGACGGCGGCCCGGTCACCGTGCGGCTGACCGGCGCCGGTCACGACGGCTCGGTGCGTGCGGGGGCCGCCGCCGCCGCGCTGGTGGCCGCCTGCCTCGACGTGGGCATGGTGGCGGTGTGGCGCCCGGCGGCGGGCGACGAGGCCGGTGACGTGGTCGTCACCGCGGGAGCGGAACCGGCGCACGGCGCGGCTCGTTAGACTCCGCTGAAACCCCCCCGTGCCTGCGGAAAGGCCCTGCCACCGTGTCCGACGAGCTGTCCCCCGACGAGGCGAACCTGTCCAAGCGCGAGCGACAGAAGCAGCGCCGGGAGCGCAAGCTGGCCGAGCAGGCCACGGCGCGCAGGGCCGCCCGCCGCAAGCGCATGGTGGCGCTCGGCGTGATCGTCGTCGTCGTGCTGGGTCTCATCGCCGCCGCTACCGCGAGCTTCCTGGCGGATCGCGCCGAGCGCAGCGAGGCCGTGGCGGCCGCGGCGGACAAGCTCGACGACTTCGGCTGCACACCGATCACCGAGCAGCCGGACGAGGGAGCGGGTCACTTCACCGGTCAGGAGCTCGTGCAGACCCCGCCAGATGTCGCCTACCAGAACCGCCCGGCCACCTCCGGTCCCCACATCGGGAGCTGGGCCATGACCGGCGTGTACGACAAGGCGATCGACGAGCGGCTGCTGGTCCACAACCTCGAGCACGGCTACACCGTCTTCTGGTACGACGCCGAGGCGCCCGCTGAGGACGTCGAGGCGCTCAAGAGCTGGGCGCAGGAGCAGATCGACGGCGACTTCCCGAAGATCGTCGTCGCCCAGTACCCCGACACGCTGCCCGAGGGCGGCTTCGCGACCGTCAGCTGGAACGTCAGCCAGACCTGCGAGAGCTTCGACCCCCAGATCGGGCTGGCGTTCCTGGACCAGCACAACGGCCTGGACAGCGCCGCCCCCGAGATGACCCTTCCGCCGCACATGGCGGCCGGGGGCGGCACGCTCGACCCTGAGGCGGAGGACTTCCCCGGCGACATGCTGTTCCCGCCGCTCGGCGAGTCCGGCACCCAGGGCCAGGGCATGGAGCCCGGCGCCACCGAGGACATCGACGAGGAGGGCCAGCTGGAGGACGAGGCCACCGAGGGCAGCACCACCGGCGCCCCCACCGACGCCACGACCGGCGGGCCAACGGGGTAGCCGACCAGCCGGTTGGGCAGGGGCGGGCGGCACAGCCATCGCTACGATGCCCTGACGGGCGGCGTCGGCCGCCGCCATCCGATTGTGGAGGGCGAGCGCATGTGCGGCATCATCGGCTACACCGGCCCGGACCAGGCGCTGCCCATCGTGCTCGCCGGGCTGCAGACCCTGGAGTACCGCGGCTACGACTCGGCCGGCGTGGCGATCGACGGCCACGGCGCGCTCGCCGTCGTCAAGAGGGCCGGCAAGCTGGCCAACCTGCGCGCGGAGCTCGACCAGATCCAGCTCGCGGGCACCTGCGGGCTGGGCCACACCCGTTGGGCCACCCACGGTGAGCCCAACGACCCCAACAGCCACCCCCACGTCGACGCCGGTTCGAGCCTCGCCCTGGTCCACAACGGCATCATCGAGAACCACGCCGAGCTCAAGGCCGAGCTCGCCGCCGCCGGCCACACGTTCACCTCGGACACCGACACGGAGGTGATCGCGCACCTCGTCGGCAGCCTCCACGACGGTGACCTGGCCGCGGCGGTGCGGGCCGCGCTCCCGCGCCTGACGGGCCAGTTCGCCGTCGCGGTCATGGACCATCGCGACCCCGGCACGCTGGTCGCCGCCCGCCGCAACGCGCCGCTGGTCCTCGGCCACCGCGACGACGCCAGCCTGCTGTCCAGCGACGTCGCCGGCCTGATCGCCCACACCCGCGACGTCGAGGCGCTCCTCGACGATCAGGTCGCCGTGCTGGCCCCCGGCGCGGTCACGGTCACCGACCTCGACGGCAACCCGGCTCAGGGTCACCGCTACACCGTCGACTGGGACATCGCGGCCGCCGAGAAGGGCGGCTACGAGCACTTCATGCTCAAGGAGATCCACGAGCAGCCGGCCGCGGTCCGCGACACGCTCATCGGCCGCACCGACGCCGAGGGGCGCATCGTGCTGGACGAGCTGCGCGGTGGGCCAGACGCCGCGCAGGACCTGCGCCACGTCGACAAGGTCTACGTGGTCGCGTGCGGGACCAGCTACCACTCGGGGATGGTGGCCAAGTACGCCATCGAGCACTGGGCCGGCATCGGCGTCGAGGTCGAGATCGCCAGCGAGTTCCGCTACCGAGACCCCATCCTCAACCCGCACACGCTGGTCGTGACGATCAGCCAGTCAGGCGAGACCGCCGACACCCTCGCGGCGGCGGAGCACGCGCTGGCGCAGCGGGCCAAGGTGGTCGCGGTCACCAACGTCGTCGGATCGTCGCTGGCGCGCATGGCCGACGCGGTGCTGTACACGCGCGCGGGTCCGGAGATCGCGGTCGCGTCGACCAAGGCCTTCACCACGCAGATCGTCGCGCTGGACGTGCTGGCCCTGTACCTGGCCCAGGAGCGCCGCGCGCTGTTCCCCGACGAGTGCCGCGACCACCTGGCGCGCATGGAGGCGCTGCCCGCGCTGATCGAGCAGGTCCTCGGCCAGGAGGCGGCGATCGCCGACCTCGCCCACACCTTCGCCGGCGCCGACTACTTCATGTTCATCGGCCGTCACGTCGGGCTGCCGATCGCCCTGGAGGGCGCGCTGAAGCTCAAGGAGATCAGCTACCTGCACGCCGAGGGCTTTCCCGCCGCGGAGATGAAGCACGGACCGATCGCCCTGATCGGCGCGGGCGGGCCCGTGGTCGCGCTGGCCACGCGCGGGCACGTGTGGAGCAAGATCACCTCCAACATCGCCGAGGTGAAGGCGCGCGGCGCGGTCGTGCTGGCCATCGCCACCGAGGGCGACACCGAGATCAAGGCCCACGCCGACCACGTCGTCTACGTCCCGGAGGTCCTCGAGCTGCTGTATCCCGTGCTCACCGTCGTCCCGCTCCAGCTGCTCAGCTACTACATCGCGCTGGCCCTCGGCTGCGACGTCGACCAGCCCCGCAACCTCGCCAAGACCGTCACCGTCGAGTGACGAGGTGAGCGTGGTCGGGGTCGGTGTCGACGCGATCGAGATCGCGCGGGTGCGCGCTGCGCTCACCCGTACCCCGAGCCTTGCGGGTCGGCTGTTCACGACCACCGAGCGCGCCACCTGCACCTCACGGTGCGGCGACGTCAAGGTCGGCGGGCTGGCCGCCCGCTTCGCCGCCAAGGAGGCCGTCGCGAAGGCGCTCGGGACCGGCGTCCGCGGGTTCGCGTGGCGTGACATCGAGGTCGTCAACGACCAGCTCGGCAGGCCCAGCGTGCGCCTGCACGGGGGGGCGGCGAGCGCCGCAGCCAGCCTGGGCGTCACGCACGTGCACCTTTCCCTTTCGACCTCCACCGAGATCGCCGTCGCCAACGTCGTCCTGGAGCACGAGCCGTGACCCCGCTGTTCCTCCCCCGGGACGTGCGGGCCATGGACGAGCGGGCGTTCGGGCGCGGGGTGGCGTCGCTGGACCTCATGGAGCGCGCCGCGGGCCACCTGGCCCGCGCCGTGGTCGACGTCGCCGGCCGCGGGTACGGCCTGCGGGTGGGCGTGCTGTGCGGCAAGGGCAACAACGGCGGCGACGGGGTAGCCGCGGCTCGGCGGCTGCGCGCGCTGGGTGCCATGGCCACCGTGCGCCTCGTCGACGGCGAGGACGGTCTCTCCGACGACGGCCGCGTCCAGCTCGACCGCTGGCGCGCGCTCGGCGGGAGCGTCGCGCCGTCGGCCGGGGCGGCGCTCGAGGG
>JACDBB010000093.1 GCA_013695145.1 Euzebyales bacterium | reverse complement strand
GGGGCGGGGGCCGCGCGAACGGATCACCGCTGACAGCCGCGGCGGCGAGCAGCCGCCGCAGCGCGGCCGGCTGGTCGGCGGGGTCGACTTCGGCGAGCGCCTCCCTGAGCCGTGCGGCCGCGTCGGTGCGGGGGTCATGGGCATCATGGGGGTCTGCGTCACGCGACATGAGATCCACGCTACCAAAGGCGCTGCGCCCGACGCCGATGCGACCACCTGCACGGCTGATCAGCGCATCAGCAGCCACGATGCGGTCCACGACTGTGGTGCCGCGCCCAGCGCGCCGGCGGTGTCCGGGTTCCAGCACTCGGCGCGTCGGCAGGCCGCATCGTTGACCCTTTCGCGAAGGGACCGCAGCGCGTGCATGCTGTCGTGGGCCGCCGATCCATGACTCGGCCGGGAACCACCGAAGGCGACGCATGTCCCCCGACGAGCCGCAGATCGGACCGCTCGACCTCGGCCGCGCCGACAAGCCGCTGGACGTCGGCAACGGCCGCGCCGCCGCCAGCGTGCACCCCGACGGCCGCATCGGCGCGCTGCTCGGCACGCCGTCGCCGGCCGAACCGCTGGTGCTCGGCGCCGTCGAGCCGCTCGCGCCCGCCCACCGCCACGACGTGGACGCCGTCCGCGCCTACCGCGCCGCCCTGGCCGCCGCCGGCGCCCCGGCGTTCGGTCTGACCCCCGACCACGACAGCGGCTGGGCCGTCGATGCGGTGGAGCTGCTGCATGGCGTCGTGCCGGTCGCGCGACTGCGGGACGGCGATGTCCACGCCGAGGTGACGACCTGGGTCCCGCCCGGCTACGACGCGGTCGCGCAGAGCTGGCGGCTGCGCACCGAGCGGCCCGAAGCCGACTTCGCGTGGCGCTGGTCGGGCCCGGTCGTGCTCGGACCGCCCGTCCCGACCGAGCTCACCGAGGGCGGTGCGCTTCCCGACCCCGAACCGGCCGCCGTGCGGATCCGAGCCGCCGACGGGCTCGTCGTCATCGACGGCGGCGCCGTCGGCGCCGCGGCGCTCGCCGGCCTGCCACAGCCCTCCGGCGGCGACAGCCGCGACGGCACCCGCGGACACCTGGACGTGCGTGGTCGGCTGCGTCTGAAAGCCGTCCAGCCGGTCTCGTTCACCGTCGCCCTCGCCCTGGCCACCGACGCCGCGCGCGCTGCCGCTGCCGCCGCCCACGTGACCGGACTCGGCCCGGACGCCGCCGACGCGGACGCGAGACGCCTCGCCGACGCCGTCGCGCCCTACGTCCAACGTGCCTCGTCACCCGCCCGGGATCTCGTCCGCCGCGGCGTCGCCTACCTGCTGGGCTGCTGCCTGGTGCCAGCCGGCGAGGCGACCTGCGTGCTGACCGATCACCGCATCCTGCCGCTGTCGTGGACCCGGGACGCCTACTGGTGCGTGCGCGCGCTGCTGGCCTCACCCGACGCCGGGGTGCTCGACCTCGCCGCCGCGCATGTGCGCTGGCTGTTCGAGACCGCGGAGCGTCCAGGGGGCACCTGGGCCCGCGCGTACCGACCCGACGGTCGCGCCCGCGACCTGGCCTTCCAGCTGGACCAGCAGTGCTACCCGCTGCTGGAGCTGGCCGACCTCACCGACGCCGCGAGCGACGCCGACCCGGCCGGCCGGCTGGGGCATCGGCGCATCGCGGGACGGTTGGGCGCCCATGTTCCCGCCGTGCTGGCCGCTCTGGAGGCCCACCGGGCGCCGTCCGTCGACCTGTACGCCACCGATGAGACCCCCGCCGACGACCCCGTGCCGGCCCCGTATCACTTCTCCACCCACGTGCTGCTGTGGCACACGCTGCGCCGCCTGGCCGACACCGCAGGCCGCCTCGGGTTGGACGCCGACGAGCTGGGCCGTCGCGCCCACGCCGTCCGGGCGGCGACCCTCGACGCGTTCACCGTCGAGCGCGGCGACGCGCTCCGCTTCGCCTACGCCGTCGATCTGGCCGGCACGGTGATCGACTACCACGACGCCAACGACCTGCCGACGGCCTTCGCGCCCGTCTGGGGCTTCTGCTCCGCCGACGACCCGACCTGGCGAGGCACCGTCGCATGGGCCTTCTCGCCGGCCAACGCGCGCGGGTTCTTCCCCGGCCCCTGCGGCGGCCTGGGATCGGTGCACACCCCCGGCGCCTGGCCGCTGGGGGATGTGCAGGAGCTGGTCGTGGCCCGCCTCACCGGCGAGGGCGCCCGCGAGCGCCAGGCGCTCCGGCGGCTGGTGGTCACCGCCTGCTGGGACGGCGCGCTGCCCGAGGCCCGCGATCCCCGCAGCGGCGCCGTCCGCTCACGACACTGGTTCGCCTGGCCCGCCGCCGCGCTGGTGACCGCCCTGACCGACCCGCGGCTCGCTGGGTCCGCGCCCCCGCGCCCACCCGGTTGCTAGCCTGATCCCCTCCCCCCAGGGCTCGCTCCGCAAGCTCCGCTCACCCTCATCCTGGCGCAGCGCGCGCGAGCGCCCGCTGGCCTTGCGAATCGAACCAGCGCAGCTTGTCCGGCTCGGGCCGCAGCCACAGCTTGTCGCCCGGCGAGGCGGGGAAGTCGGTGCGGGTCAGCAGCTTGACTCGGTGGTTGGCGACGGCCGCGGTGATGAGCAGCTGCGATCCCAGCATCTCGACGACCTCGGTCTGCGCCGGCAGCGCGCCGGAGGTGTCGGACGAGTGCGCCTCCAGGTACTCGGCGCGCACTCCGACGACGACGTCGCCGTCAACGCCCTCGGGCACGTCGACGCCGGCCAGCCGCTGCCCGGCGAGCTCCACCTCGGCGCCGCCGTCGCGCCGCACTCGCCCGGGCAGGAAGTTCATCGGCGGGGTGCCGATGAACGCGCCGACGAACTTCTCGGCGGGGTGGTCGTAGATCTCGGACGGCGTGCCCACCTGGACGATCTGACCGGCCCGCATGACGGCGATCCGGTCGCCGAGGCTGAGCGCCTCGACCTGGTCGTGGGTGACGTAGATCGTCGTGGTCGCCAGCTCGGCGACCAGCTGCTTGAGCTCGGCCCGGAAGTTCAGCCGCAGCAGCGCGTCGAGGTTGCTGAGCGGCTCGTCCATCAGCAGCACCTCAGGGCGCATCACCACCGCCCTGGCCACGGCGACGTGCTGGCGCTGCCCGCCGGACAGCTGGGAGGGGTAGCGCTCGAGCAGCTCGTCGAGCTCGACGAGCCGCGCGGCCTCGCCGACGCGCTCGTCGACGTCGGCGCGCGCGGCTTGAGGGCGCACCGCCTCCCGCGGTAGGATGACAGAAGCGCACACGAGCGCACGCAAACTCACAGTGCGGGTCGCGTGTCGACTTCAGCCGCTCACCGCGGCCAGAGTCGACAAGCGCCGGGTGGAGAGGGCGAAGTGCTGACCGAGCAACGACGCAACGAGGTGCTGCGGGCGGTCCGCGGCGGGGCGGG
>JACDBB010000089.1 GCA_013695145.1 Euzebyales bacterium | reverse complement strand
CGGGCGCGGCCGACGCGGTCGACGGCGAACGCGCGCTCGCCCTTGCGCAAGTGGCACCAGCCGCGCAGCAGGTCGTCGCCGAACGTCCACGGGTCCACCACACGGTCGGTGGCCGCACCGCCCCGGCTGGACGCGAAGTACTGGAGACGCACCTGGCGGCTCTCGTCGACCGCCCGTGACAGCAGCGCACGGACCGCCCGCGGTCCCACGGCCTCCTCGCTGGTTCCGGGCAGCGCCGGACGGTCGGCGTCGGCGGTCACCACCGCGTCGTCCGCAAGCCGGACGCCCGCTCCACGCAGGGCGGCCTGCACCGCCGACGGCGAGCGGGGGGAGATCGCGACGGTCGACGCGACCACCCGCAGGCTGGCTGCCGGAACGGTCAGCGCGCGGTCCAGCGCCGCGGCGCTCGGGGCGATGACGACCGTCCCCGCCGCCTCGACCCGCAGCGCCTCGGCAGGGTCGACGACGTCGGGCAGGTCCAGATCGAGGGTGAGGGCGAGGAAGCCGCGTCGCGCCTCGGCGGTCGCGTGGACCGCGCCGTCGGGGTCGACCACGACCAGCGCGCGGCGCTGGAGCCAGTCCAGCGGTGGGGGCAGCACACCGTGGCCCCACCAGCCGCGGTCGAGCAGATCCTCGACGGTGGCCGGTCCGTCCTGCGCCAGCCTCACAAACGCCGACCGCGCCCCTTCAGGAGCGTCGTCGAGCAGCCCGCGGACGGTGCCAAGGCCCGCGAACCGCTCACGGAGGTCGCGCAGCGCGCCCGCCCGGTGGGCGGGCACCTGCTCCACGCCGAGGTGCCGCAGCGCCTCGCGGACCTCCTCGTGCCGCAGCTGGTCGAGCCCGACGCTGGTCACGGCTGCCCGGGATCCTCATCCAGGTCGACGTCCTGCGCGACCTCGGCGAACAGCGCGTCGACGAACGCGTCCGGGTCGAAGTCGGCGAGGTCGTCGACCTCCTCGCCGAGGCCAACAAGCTTGACCGGGATGCCGAGCTGGCGCTGGATCGCGATCACGATGCCGCCGCGCGCCGTGCCATCCAGCTTGGTCAGCACCACGCCGGACACGTCGACCGCCTCCATGAACGCCCTGGCCTGCGACAATCCGTTCTGGCCGGTCGTCGCGTCGAGCACCAGCAGCACCTCGTCGCAGGGGCCGGCGTCGCGCTCCAGGACGCGCTTGGTCTTGCGCAGCTCCTCCATCAGCTGCGTCTTGTTCTGCAGCCGGCCCGCGGTGTCGACCAGCAGCAGGTCGGCTCCCGACGCCTTGGCCGACGCGTAGCCGTCGAACGCGACCGCCGCGGGGTCGGCGCCCTCACGGCTGCGGACGACGCGCGCCCCCGAGCGCTCGCCCCACAGCTGGAGCTGCTCGGCGGCCGCGGCGCGGAAGGTGTCGGCCGCGGCGAGCACGACCTGCTCGCCCTGGTGCGTGTGCCGCGCCGCCAGCTTGCCGATCGAGGTGGTCTTACCGGTGCCGTTCACCCCGGTTACGAGCCACACGGTGGTGCCGTCGGCACGGCGGGCCAGCGAGCGGTCGGCGACGGACAGCTCCAGGCGCAGCACCTCCTGCAGCAGCGCCAGCGCCTGCGCGCCGGTGGTCACACCCTCTGCCCTGGCGCGCTCGCGCAGCCCCGCCACCAGCTCCCCGCTGGCCTCCACGCCGACGTCGGCGGCGATCAAAGACTCCTCGAGTTCCTCCCAGGCCTCGTCGGTGACTCCCCGGCCGAAGATGGTGACGACACGCGAGCCGAGTGAGCCGCGCGCCCTGCCGAGACGGCGGCGGAAGCGCTCCAAGCTGGTGAGCGGCTCGGCGGGCGTGACCGGCTCGGCGGGCGGCTGCGGCTCAACGTCGACCGCTTCCTCGGCTTCAGGCGCCGCCTTCGGGGGCGTCTGAACGACCGCGACGTCGTCAACGGACGGCTCGTCAGGTCGCCTGCGCGGCCTCGTCCCGGCGACCAGCCCGACGATCAGCAGGACGATCAGGATGACCACCGCGCCGATGATCAGCGGCAGCTCGAGCAGGGCTTCCATCCAGGCGGACTCCAAGGTGAGCGGGATGACGGGACGCAGGCGCAGCCTTCTCCAGCGCCGTCAGCGAGCCCGTGGTCGCCCGTCGACTCCGCGCGGGGCAGCGTAACAGACGCCGCACGTCGAGAACGCGGTTGACACAACGCCGGGCCAGCGGCGACGATCAAGAGGCAAAGGGGGTGGGGCGATGCCCACGGATCTGACGGTGTACCTGGACGACCGGCCCGGCCAGCTGGCCGCGGTCGGCGACGCGATGGGCCAGGCGGGCGTGAACATCGACGGCGGCTTCGGGCTGGTCGTCGGCGGGCAGGGCATCATGCATGTCCTGGTCTCCGACGGAGATGCGGGCCACCGGGCGCTCAGCGACGCCGGCTTCGAGGTTCGCGAGTCGAACGACGTGCTCGTCGTCGACATCGAGGACCGTCCCGGCGCGCTGGGCGAGCTGGCCCGACGGTTCGCGGACGCGGGGGTGAACCTCACCGTCTTCTACCTGGCGACCGCGACGCGCGCGGTGGTCGGCGCAGACGACATGGGCGAGGCGCGCAAGCTGATGTGACGATCGCCCCAGGGGGCTGGAGAGAGCGGCCGCTCAGCCCAGGAGTTCGCCGATGTCGACCGCCACACCGGGGTGGCGCAGGGCACGCACGCGGCCGTCGCGGTGGCGGGTGACCGAAGCGAACGTCGTGCCGGCCGGCTCGCGGTGCACGACCAGCTCGTCGCGCGTGAGGTCGACGACCCAGTAGTCGCCGATCCTTGCCGCGGCGTACAGCACCGCTTTGAGCCCCAGGTCGGTGCGGCGGCTGGAGTGGGCGACCTCGATCACGAGGCTGGCCGTGGTCGGGTGGGCGGCGCGGTAACTCGCGCTTGGCGCGACCACGGCGAAGTCAGGTTGGGGCAGTGACAGGTCGCTGATGGCCAGCGGGGAGCCCACCCTGACCTCGCCCTCCTCGGCGGGGACGGCCTCGACGAGGATCCGGGTCAGGCGGCTGTTGACGTCCGCGTGGGGCGGTCCCTCATCGGCGAGGAGGACGATGCGGCCGTCGAGGAGCTCGACGTCCTCGTCGGCGAGGAAGCCCTGGGCAGCAAGGGCTTCGTACTCCCGCCGGTACAGCGGGCGGGTGCGCGGCGTCTGCTCGACATCCTCCACGGTCATGGTGCCCAGCATGGGTGATGGCCGCCGCCCCGGCAAGGGTGGTCCGGCTGGCCTGTGGACGCGCGGGCGCCACGCCCGTCCCCGCGGCTGGTAGATGCCGGTCTAGTGCTCCTCCGCGGAAGTCTCCTACATTCGGCCACGCCTGCATCACGGCTCGCTGCGTTGCTTCGTCGCCCACGTACGGCCCAGTACGAGGCGCTCCTCGCGCCTTGCGAGCCGCGCGCAGTCGTGCCCTCGGTGCTTCACGGAACTTCCACGGAGGAGCACTAGCGGCCGCTTAGTGCGGCCTCGCGGAGCCGCTGGCTGATGACCTTTGACACACCGTCGCCCTGCATGGAGACGCCGTAGAGCGTGTCGGCGACCTCCATGGTGCGCTTCTGGTGGGTAACGATGACCAGCTGGCTGGAGGCCTGGAAGTCGCCCACCACGTCCAGAAAGCGCTGGAGGTTCACGTCGTCGAGCGCGGCCTCGACCTCGTCGAGCACGTAGAACGGCGAAGGGCGCGCGGCGAAGATGGCGAACAGCACCGCCAGCGCGGTCAGCGAGCGCTCGCCGCCTGACAGCAGCGACAGGCGCTTCACGCGCTTGCCCGGCGGTCGGGCCTCGACGTCGACACCCGTCAGCAGCAGGTCGTCGGGGTCGGTGAGGACCAGGCGTCCCTCGCCGCCCGGGAACAGGCGGGGGAAGACCCGCGCGAACTCCCGTGCCACGTCGTCGAACGCGGCGCCGAACACCTCGCGGATGCGGTCGTCGACGGCGCGGACCACCTGCAGCAGGTCGTCGCGGGAGGCGTGCAGGTCGGCGAGCTGCCCGGTGATGAACGCGTGGCGTTCCTTGACCGCCGAGAACTCCTCGAGCGCCAGCGGGTTGACCGTCCCGAGGAGCCCGATCCTGCGGACGAGCCGTTCCTCGTCCTCGGCCAGCTCGGCGTCGCGGTCGCCTCCGCCCGCCAACACCTCGCCGGTCCACAGCGGCTCACCGTCGCGCCCCGCGGGCGCCGGCATCGCCGGGTGCCGGGCGGCGGCCAGGAGCGTGTCAGGGTCGAGGTCGAGATCGTCGTGGATCCGCGCGTGGACGGCGTCGACGGCGTGGACGAGCTCGGCGCGGCGCAGCTGTGCGGCGTGCCGGGCGTCACGCGCCCCGCGCAGCTGCTCGTCGAGCTCGCGCACCCTGGCGCGGACGACACCGAGCTCGCGCTGGTGCTCGCCGCGCCGCTCCTCCAGACGGTCGCGCGCCAACGCGGCCTCGTCCAGCGAGCGCTCCGTGCGCCGCAGTGCCGCCTCGACGACGTCGGACAGCGCCCGGCAGCGGTCGATGGCGGCCAGCCGCGCGACGCGCCGCTGCTCCCGTTCGGCGAGCTGCTGCTCGACCTCGCCGGCTTCGCGCTCGAACGCGGTGATGCGGCGCTCGACCTCCACGCCGCGCTGCTCGACCGCGCTGGCGGCCAGGCGGGCCTGCACCTCGATCTCGCGCGCGTCTGCGAGCGCGTCGTCCAGCCGCTCGGCCGCCAGGTCGGGACCGTCGCCGTCGCCGTCGGCGTCGGGATCGGCGGCCAGCTGAGGACCGCGCGCCTCGAGGGTCGCCAGCCGGTCGCGCTGCGCCGCGAGCTCACGGTCGAGGTCGTGGCGCTGGCCGCTGAGGGTCTCCTGCTCCGCCGCGCAGGTGGCCAGCTCCTTGCGGAGGCGGCCGAGACGCTCCGCCGCCGAGGTGATGAGCCCGTCGGACTCCTGCATGGCCGCGGTCGCGGCGTCCAGCTCGCGGCGCGCGCCCTCGAGCTCGCGGTCGCAAGCGCCGAGGCGGCGGTGCGCCACCACCAGGTCGGCGCTCACCTGCTCGAGCTGGGTCTCGGCCTGCTCGGCGGCCGCGCGAGACGCCACCGCGCTGGAGGCGACCGCTGACCCACCCGCCCAGCCACGGGGACCCGCGATCTCGCCGTCGAGCGTGACGAAGCTGCAGTCGGGGTTCCGGCCGCACAGGCGCGCGGCGGCCGCGAGATCCTCGACGACGTAGGTGGCGGCCAGCGCAAGCCGCAGCGCGGCCAGCACCCCCGGCTCGGCGCGCAGGGCGTCCACCAGCGGGCGGGCACCGTAGTCGGCCAGCGCACGATCGCGGTCAGGGCGGGCTGCGGGCTCCGCGGTGCCGTGCGTGTCCACCGCGGGCAGGAGCAGCGCCCGACCCCCCTTGGACTCGGCCAGGAAGGCCAGCGCCGTGTGCGCACCGTCGCGCGACGCGACGACGACGGCGTCCCCCATGGGGCCCAGCGCCGCGGCCACCGCGCGTGCCCTGCCGTGGATCACCGAGACATGGTCGGCCAGCGGGCCGATGACGTGGTCCACGTTGCCGCCGGCGGCGGCGGCGAGCAGCGCGCTCGCCCCGCCGGTGGCCTCCTCTGATGATGCGCGCAGCGCGTCGGCGCGCGCCTCGAGCGACGCGCGCCGCCGTTCGAGCTCCCGTTCGGCCCGTGCGGCGTCGGTTGCGGCCGCCTGCCTGCGCGTGACCAGCTGCTCGGCGGCGGCCAGCTGCTCGCCAAGCGCGACCTGGTCACGGTCCAGCCGCTGGATCTCCGCGGTGACGGCGGTGACGTCCTGCTCCAGCTCTGCGCGGCGGGCGTCCAGTCCCGAGAGCTGGCTGGCCAGGCGCCCCTCCTCGCCGGCTGCCTGCGCCAGCGACGACCGCAGCGCCGAGACCTCGCCCTCCCAGCGCAGCTGCTGCTCGCGCGCCTGGGCCCGGCGACGGGCCTCCGCGGCGGCAGCCTGCTCGTGAGCACGGCGGGCCTGCTCGGCCTCACGGCGGTCCGCTTCGGCCTGCTCCAGTGCAGCGCGGGCGCTCGCGCGCTCCCGCTCGAGATCGACCAGCGCGGCGCGCTCGGCGGTCGCGTCGGCGCGCAGCCGATCGGGATCTCGGCCGGCGACGGGCTCCTCGACGGCGTCGACGAGGCCGCGGCTGCGCTCGGATATGCGCCCCGACAGACCGCGGTAGCGCTCGGCGAGGTTGGCCAGGGCGAAGTGGGTCTCCCCCGCCGCGCGGACCGTCGGGGTCAGGCCGCCCAGCTCGGCTTCGATGCGCTGCTCGGCCTGGCGCGCGTCGGCCACCGTGCGCTCGAGACCGGCCAGGTGCGCGTCGCTTGAGGTCTGCGCGGCCCGATCGTCGTCGAGGCGCCTCGTCAGCGCGTCGGATTCGCGGACCGCGCGCACGGCGCGCGCCCTGTGCAGCGCGGCTGCCAGCGCCGCGTGCTTGCTCGCCGCCTCGGCCTGGCGCTCCAGGGGGCGCAGGTTGCGCTTGAGCTCACGCACGAGGTCGGTCAGGCGCTCGGTGTGCGCTTCCGTCTGAGCGATCTTGCGCAGCGCCCGCTCCTTGCGCTTGCGGTGCTTGAGGATGCCTGCGGCCTCCTCGATGAAGGCGCGACGGTCCTCCGGCTTGGCGTTGAGGATCCCGTCGAGCTGACCCTGCCCGACGATGGTGTGGTTCTGTCTGCCCAGCCCGGTATCGGACAGCAGCTCGACGACGTCCAGCAGACGGCAGTCCACGCCGTTGATGGCGTAGGTGTTCTCGCCGGAGGCGAACATCGACCGCGCGACCGTGACCTCGCTGAACTCGATGGGCAGGCTGCCGTCCGCGTTGTCGATCGTGATCTCCACCGCGGCACGGCCGAGCGCGGGCTTGCCCGGCGAGCCGGCGAAGATGACGTCGGCCATGGAGCCGCCGCGCAGGCTCTTGGCGCTGTGGGTGCCCAGCACCCAGGAGAGCGCGTCCACCACGTTGGACTTGCCGGAGCCGTTCGGGCCGACGACCACGGTGATGCCGGGCTCGAACTCCAGGTGCGTCTTGTCGGCGAACGACTTGAAGCCACGCAGAGTGAGCGACTTCAGGAACACCCGGGCGCGCCTTCCTGCTGGGTGAGATCCGGTGCGTGAGATCTGTGGGACGAGCCGCCCACGTCAGCCCAGGAGTCTAGGGCAGCACCCCGGCGCCTCAAAGGACCTCCGCATCTGGTGGCCATCGCTTCGCGATGGCCACCACCGGGAGGCGGAGAATCACCTCCGCAGGCTCCGGCGACTCCCAGTGAGACGCGACCGCGCTGCGGGCGAGGGCATGGCAGCGGGCGCCCCGTCGGGGCGCCCGTGGCGGTTCTCCAAGGTGTCCTACGACCCGCTGAGCACGACCTCGGCGGTCTCCCGCTCGACGGCCTGGTCGAGGTCGACGTGCTGGACCTCCGACCGCTGGAGCGCGCGCGACAGCGCCTCGCGCAGCACATCGTTCTCCTCCCGGGCGGCGTCGAGCTCTCCTCGCAGCTCGGCTACTCGAGCCCGCAGCGCGGTGATCTCTGCGAGCAGGCGGTAAGGACGCTGCTCCCAGCTTCCGACGAGCGCCTTCATGCGGGCTTCCTTTGATCGGGGTCGAGGCTGATCGGGTCGGTCAATACGGGCCGAGGCGACGGGCCGAGGCGCGCCAGCGGTCACGTGGTCGCGCCGGTAGGGCGCGGATGGCGAGACCTGCAGGTCACCAAGTGCGGCGGCGCCGCACGTTTCACAACCGCACTATACCGATTGTGCGGCGCTCCTGACAACCCATCCCTGGCTCACGGTTCGCGCTGGGCGACGAGTTCGCCGGACGCTGCACGTCGGCGAGCCGGTCTATCCTGACGCCCGTGGACCTCCCGCTGGACCTCGAGACGCTCTTGCGCACGTTGCGCGCGCACGGCGTGGTGTTCGCGCTGGTCTTCGGCAGCCACGCCGAGGGACGCCCGCGCGCGGGCTCCGACATCGATCTGGCACTGTGGTCCGACCGCGGCGTCGACGATTGGCGGCTGCGCGGGAACCTGCCTGACCGGGTGGACATCCTGGACCTCACCAGCGCACCGGATGACCTGGCCGGACGCGTGGCGATGACCGGCGTCGTCGTGCTGGACGACGACCCCCCGCAGCGGATCCGGTGGCAGGCAGACACGCGCAAACGCCACCTCGACGAGGCGCTGCGTCGGGAACGCTTCCGACGCGACTTCGTGCGCGCTCATGGTTGATTCCGAACGGCTGCTGTCCATCCTCGGCCGGGTCACCGTTCGGCTTGGATCCTGGAAAGCTACGCCGATCAGGACCGCGACGACCTGCTGGGCGACCGGGTCCGCCTGGGCGACCTGAAGTACACCTTCCAGACCGCCATCGAGGCCTGCATCGACGCCGCCCAGCACGTGGTGGCCGACCAGGGCCTGGGCGTGCCCGCGTCCAACGCCGACGCCTTCCGGTCGCTGTCCGATGCGGGCCTGCTCGACCCCGATCTGGCGACGGCGCTCGCCGGCGCGGTGGAAGCTTCCGCAACGTCCTGGTCCACGACTACGTCGAGGTCGACGACGCCCAGGTGATCACCAACCTCCAGCGGCTGGACCAGCTGCGGCGGCTCGTCACCGCCATGACCGGGCTGCTCGGAGAGTAGATGCGGCGAGCCGGGCGTCGCGGCGCCGGGGCTAGTGCTCCTCCGCGGAAGTCTCCTACATTCGGCCACGCCTGCCCGCTCATGGCCTCAAGCGCCGGCCGGGCTGGGGCTCGCTGCGTTACTTCGTCGCCCAAGTACGGCCCGGTACGAGGCGTTCCTCGCGCCTTGCGAGCCGCGCGCAGTCGTGCCCTCGGTGCTTCACGGAACTTCCACGGAGGAGCACTAGTGCTCCTGGCGCGAGGCCCCCGGCGCGAGCCGGGGTGTGCGAACCAGGCCGGCGGGGGAAGCAACGGTTGCACCATCGACCCGGCGCCCTCATGGGGTGCGGTAAGGAAGGGCCAGCGATGGACCAACAGACCCTGTACATCCTGATCGGCGTCGCCGCCGTCGTCGTCATCGTGCTGGTGGCGCTGGCGGTCATGGCGTCGAAGCGGCGCAGGCGCGAGCGCGACGAGCTGCGGGCGCGCTACGGCAGCGAGTACGACCGCACAGTGCGAGCGGCGGGCGGCGAGAGGGCGGCGGCCGCCGACCTGCACGAGCGCGAGCGGGAGCGTGAGGCGCTGTCGCTGCGCAGCGCCCGCGACGATGAGCGCGACGAGATCCGGGCGCGCATGGCGGCGCTGCAGTACCGCTTCGTGGACGATCCGCACCAGGTGCTGCTGGAGACCCAGCGCGTGGCGGTCGACGCGCTGCGTGTCCGCGGCTATCCGGTCGTCGACGACCGCGAGAAGGGTCTGCGCGCGCTGTCCGTCGACCACCCCGAGGACAGCGGGCCGATCCGTGAGCTGCTCGAGGGCTCCTACGGTCGCGACGTCGGCAAGCTGCGGGAGCTGTTCATCGCCGCGCGCCACGCGATGGCCACCGTGGTGGAGCTGTCGTACTCGATGCGCGATGCGGCGCGTGCGCTGGACGAGGCGGACACGGCGGGTCCCGCGAGCACCCCGGTCGCGGCGGACGCCAGCACGTCGGCGCTCGACACCCGCGTCGAGGAGCGCCCGGCTGCGGCGGCGACCGAGCCCCTCGCACGACCCGCCGCCGAGCCCGAGCCCGGGGCCGAGCCCGAGCCCGGGGCCGAGGCCGAGCCCGAGGCCGAGCCCGAGGCCGGGGCCGACGCCGAGGCCGACCGCCAGCGCCCGCCTGAACGAGCGCACACGGAGCCGACCGGAGATCCTGCGGTGTCGCCAACCGCGCCGAGCCCCACCGGCGCGACGGTCGCCCCGCCGCCGGTCGAGCCCGGCTCCTCCACGACGCCCCCGCCCGCATTCGAACCTCGCACCGAGCGCACGACGAACAGCGATCCGGCCACCGACGTGCCACCACCGCCCGCTGAGCGCGACCGAGGTTGACGAGAGCGACTACTTGTTACACCATGGGTGTGGATCTGCACGATGCTGTAACACGATCGGTCGAGGTGGTGACGGATGCGCGCCCGCTCTGCGCTATTCACCCTCTTCGGCGACGTCGTTCGGCCCGCCGGCGGCCAGGCATGGCTGTCCACGCTGACGGGCTGCATGAACGCGCTGGGTTTCACCCCGGAGGCCACCAGGACCGCGCTGCACCGTATGAGCGCCGAAGGCTGGGTTGAGCACGGGAAGGTCGGCCGCTACGCGACCTACCGCCTGACACCACGGGGGGTCGACCGCCTCGAGGAGGCCGCCGCTCGCATCTATCGGCTCCGTGCCGTCGAGTGGGATCGCCGCTGGCGACTGCTGATGTGCGCCGCCGCCGGGCGAAGACCGGAGCTGGCGAAGGCGCTCACGTGGATGGGGTTCGGGCGCCTGTCCTCCGACACCTGGGTCAGCCCTCACCCGCACGGAGACCGGCTGGCCACGCTGCTCGCCGAGCACGACCAGCCTGACGCGCTGCGCTTCGTGACCGACGCTCGCCACGCCGACGGTGACCAGGACCGGCGCATCGTGACGCAGGCTTGGGATTTCGACGTCCTCCACACGGCACATGCGGACTTCTGCGCCCGCTGGGGCAGGATCCTCGTGCCCGGCGAGCCGGCCGCGGC
Organism: Euzebyales bacterium; assembly: GCA_013695145.1. Lineage (GTDB taxonomy): Bacteria > Actinomycetota > Nitriliruptoria > Euzebyales > Egibacteraceae > JACDBB01. The sequence continues at coordinate 10,851 of JACDBB010000089.1, read as the reverse complement.
GTTCACCACCCGCATCGAGCTGGTGCATCACTGGCGGTCCTTCCTGTTCCTGGATCCCGGCTTGCCGGTGTCGCTGCTGCCCGTCGACTGGCGGGGCGACGAGGCCGCCCGCCTGTTCCGCTCGCTGTACGAGGCGGTCGAGGCGCCCGCCTGGGCGTTCCACGACGCCCTCGCCGCCGTCGCACCAGCGGCCGGCGACCCCGCACCGGCCCGCGATCCGGCGGCCAGCCCGTTCGCCCGCGGCCTCGCGGCGCTGGAGACCGCACGCCGTGATCCGCACTGCGAGCTGGGTGTCCCGCGCGTGCCCGAGAAGGAGACCGCATGAGCTACGAGGCCCGCACCCGAGCGTTCAAGGCGCGCATCGACGGCGGCGAGAGGATCGAGGCCACCGACTGGATGCCCGACGAGTACCGCCACGCTGCCCTGGCGTTCATCGAGATGCACGCCAACTCCGAGATCATGGGCGCCCTGCCGGAGCGCGAGTGGATCGCCCGTGCGCCCAGCCTGCGCCGCAAGCTGTCCCTCACCTCCAAGGTCCAGGACGAGGTGGGCCACGGGCACATGCTCTACCGGGTCGCCGAGGATCTCGGGAAGCCGCGCGAGAAAATGATCGACGATCTCATCCACGGCCGGACCAAGTTCCACAACGTCTTCCACTACCCGACAGAGACCTGGGGCGACATCGCCGTCATCGGCTACCTGATCGACGGCGCGGCGCTGGTCACTCAACGGGCGCTGCTGGAGTGCTCCTACGCCCCCTACGTCCGCGTGCTGAAGCGGATCTGCGCCGAGGAGAGCCTGCACCAGCGCCACGGCGAGGACATCGTGCTGGAGCTGTGCGCTGGCAGCGACGCCCAGCGCGAGATGTTCCAGGACGCGGTGAACCGCTGGTGGCGTCCGGTCATGCACTTCTTCGGCCCGCCGTCGAAGCCGGACAGGGACGTGCTGCTGCACTGGGGGCTGAAGACGCGCACCAACGAGCAGCTGCGCCAGCAGTTCCTCTCCACCTACGTGCCCAAGCTGTGGGACCTCGGCATCGACGTGCCAGATCCCGATCTCGCCTACGACGAGGCCACGGGCGAGTGGGCGTGGGGCGACCCCGGGTGGGAGGAGTTCTGGCGGGTCGTCAAGGGCGACGGCCCCATGACCGAGACGCGGCTCGCCTGGCGGCGCTGGATGAGCGAGGGCCACGGTTGGGTCCGTGACACGCTCGCCGCGCCGGCTCGCACGGCCGCGTGAGGCCGCGGCGATGAGCGACAGCTGGGGACGGCGGAGCGCAGCGGAGCCTGGAGGGTGGGCATGAGATGGGAGGTGCTGGGGCGGCGCACCCACGATGACGCGTGGACCGCTGTCGGGGCGGTCCACGCCCCGGACCGGGATCTCGCGCTGCTGCTCGCCAAGGAGTCGTTCTTCCGCCACGGTGAGGGCGTCGACCTCGCCGTGGTCCTCCTGGCCGACATCCACCGGTTCGCCGAGCCGGAGCTGCTGGAGCCGTCCACCGACAAGTCCTACCGGCTGCAGAGGGGCTACCCGCTGGGCGACAAGCGCCGCCGCGCCGCCGAGCGGGTGCAGGCCGCGGGGGCCACGATCGACAGGCCGCGGCCAGCCGACCGCCGCGCCCGCAACACCGAGCATCGCAGCAGGGAGGCGCCGTCATCATGACCGACGTCCAGACTGTCGCCGGCACCTCGCTGGACCAGGCGAAGCTGGCGCTGCTGCTCGCGCTGGCCGACGACGAGCTGGTCATCGGCCACCGGCACAGCCACTGGACCGGCGTCGCGCCGCAGATCGAGGAGGATCTCGCGTTCAGCTCGATCGCGCAGGACGAGATCGGCCATGCGGTCGTGTGGTACACGATCGCGGCGGACACAGCCTCGGGCTCCGGTCGGGCTGAGGGAGCAAGCCTCGACGCGCTCGGCCTTGGCAGGCCGATGGAGGGCTACCGCAACGCGATCCTGGTCGAGCGCGAGAACCGCGACTGGGCCTTCACGATCGCCCGCCAGTACCTGTACGACACCGCGGACGACGTGCGCCTGGAGGCGCTGGCCGGCTCGTCGTGGCTGGCGGTCGCCGACGCGACAGGCGCGCTGCGTCGCGAGGAGCGCTACCACCTCCTGCACGCGCACGCCTGGGTGGACCGGCTCGCCGACGGCCCCGTCGAGGCGCGCCGCAAGCTGGGCGACGGGCTGGTCGCCGCGTTCGGCGAGGCGCTTGGCCTGTTCGAGCCCCTGCCCGGCGAGGAGGAGCTCGTCGCGGAGGGCATCCTGCCGGCACCGCACGCCGAACTGCTCCAGCGGTGGCTCGACCTCGTCGCCGCGGACCTGTCGCGCGTGGGCCTCGAACGGGTGCTGGAGGAGGGTGCGGTCGCTGGAGAGGGCGAGATGGTCGCGACCTCCTCGGGTGAGATGGCGCCCGCTGAGGTCATCCTGGCCGGCCCGCACGTGACGCGGCGCGGCGATCAGTGGGTGCCGGTCGGCGAGTTCCGCGGGAGAGGCGGCCGCCACGGCATCCACAGCGAGGACTTCCCCGCGGTGTGGGAGGAGATGACCGGCACCTACCGCGCCCACCCTGGCGCGAGGTGGTGACCCGCCCATGAGCACGCTGACCGCACCGACGCCCGCGCAGGTCCGCGCGGTGATCGACACCGTGCCGGATCCCGAGATGCCGCCCGTCAGCGTCGGCGAGCTCGGCATGGTCGTCGACGTGCGTGTGGAACGCGGCGGGGACGGCGCCCACGTCGCGATCGACCTGGTGCCCACGTTCTCGGGCTGCCCGGCGACCCGGGTCATCCGTGAGGACGTGACCAGCGCCGTCGAGGCGATGGACGGCGTCGACTCGGCCCTGGTGCGGTTCGTCGCCGACGTCGTCTGGGAACCCGAGCGGATCTCCGAGCCCGGCCGCGCCAAGCTGCGCGAGTTCGGCATCGCGCCGCCGGGATCCGGCCAGCAGCTGCTGTCCATCGGCGGGGTGCGCTGCCCGCTGTGCGGGTCGCGCAACACCACCGCGGAGTCCCCGTTCGGGCCCACGCCTTGCCGCAGCACGAACCACTGCCGCGACTGCCGCAACCCTTTCGAAGCGATCAAGCCCTAGCAACCGACCGCCGGGAGGATCCACCCCATGGCCGACTTCCAGCTGTTCATCGACGGCGCGTTCTGCGACGCCGAGTCCGGTGAGACGTTCGACACGATCGACCCCTCGACCGGCGAGTCGCTCGGGACCGTCGCCAAGGCGGACCGCGCCGACGCCGCCCGCGCCGTCGCGGCGGCGCGCGTCGCGTTCGACGACGGTCGCTGGTCAGCCAAGCGCGCCTCCGAGCGCGCGGGCGTGCTGAAGGCCGTCGCGAAGGGCGTCAAGGACCGGGCCGGCGAGCTGGCCGAGTGGGAGACCCGCGACACGGGCGCGACGGTCGTCAAGGCCAAGGCCGCCGATGTCGGCGGGGCGATGTTCTGGTTCCGCACGATGGCCGAGTTCGCTCCGCTGCTGGACGAGCCGGAGGCGCTGCCACAGACGATGGCGCCGGGGCCCTCCTACAACTACCTGCAGCGCGACCCGGTCGGGGTATGCAGCGCCATCATCCCGTGGAACTTCCCGCTGCAGATGGCCGCGTGGAAGATCTCGATGGCGCTGGCCGCAGGCAACACCATCGTGCTGAAGCCCGCACCGCAGACGCCGGTGACGGCGACGCTGCTGGCCGAGATCCTGCGCGACGCGGGCGTGCCGGACGGCGTGGTCAACATCGTGCCGGGCCCGGGTCCGGGCGCAGGCGAGGAGCTCGTCAGCAACGCCGGGGTCGACAGGGTCTCGTTCACCGGATCGACAGAGGTCGGCAAGCAGGTCATGCGCATGGCCGCAGGCACGGTCAAGACCACGACCCTGGAGCTCGGCGGGAAGTCCGCGCAGGTGCTGCTCGACGACGCGGACCTCGAGCTGGCCATCGACGGGATCCTGTACGGGATCTTCTTCCACGCGGGCCAGGTGTGCACCGCCGGCAGCCGATTGCTGGTCGGGGACGCGCTGCACGACGAGGTCGTCGAGCGGCTGGTCGCGCGCGCCGCCGACATCCGCGTGGGCCGCGCCGGCGACAGGGGCGTCACGATGGGCCCGCTGATCTCGGCGCGTCAGCTGGAGACGGTCCTGGGCTACATCGACGTCGGCGCCAAGGAGGGCGCGACCCTCGCGACCGGCGGCGAGCAGCTCACCGCCGACGGCCTCGACGCCGGGTTCTTCGTCGCACCGACGATCTTCTCCGACGTGACCCCCGACATGAGGATCGCCCGGGAGGAGATCTTCGGCCCGGTGCTGTCGGTGCTGCGCTACTCCGATACCGACGACGCCGTGCGGATCGCCAACGACACGAGCTACGGGCTCGCCGGCGCGGTGTGGGGCTCGCCGTCCAAGGCGCAGCGCGTCGCGTCGCGTCTGCAGGCCGGGACGGTGTGGGTCAACGACTACCACCTGCTCAACCCGAAGTATCCGTTCGGCGGCTACAAGCAGTCCGGCGTCGGGCGCGAGCACGGCCTGCTCGGGCTGCTCGAGTACACCGAGGCCAAGCATGTCCACGTCGCCATCGACCAGTCGCGTGCCTCGAAGCGCTGGTTCGACATGACGGTCCCGCAGGCCTGAATCCGCGCGGCGGTCTGGTGCAGCGATGACCCGCGCGTACGTAGAGTCCGGGACCGGCATGCACGTCGACGACGCCACGGTCGCATGGACGTTCGACCTCGAGCGCTGGGGCGAGTGCGGCCTCGGCAGCGACGAGGCGACGGCGCTGGCCGCGCTCGGCGACCCCGATGCCCAGGTGGCGGAGCGCATCCATGGCGACGAGCAGGCGTTCGTCCGCGATCGGCAGCCGGCCAGCGACGCGGAGCTGGACGCCACGATGGCGATCCTGGCCAAGACCAGAGCGGCGACGCTGGCGCTGCTCGCCGGCCTGCCCGATGCGGTGCTCGACTGGGACGACCCCGACCGGATCTTGCCCTCATGGGCGCGCTGGCGCACGCTGCGCCAGCTGGCCTGGCACGTCGCGGACACCGAGAGCCGCTACTACCTGACCGGCCTCGGCGAGGCGCCGCTGCCCAGGGGTGACGACCTGCTCGCCGAGCTGGAGCGGTCCGCCGCGCACGTCGCGACCACGCTGCTCCGCCTACCGCGCGATCGGGTGGTCGAGCGTGGCGGCGAAGTGTGGACCACGACGAAGCTGCTGCGCAGACTGGCCTGGCACGAGCGCGGCGAGCTGGCGGTGATGCGCGGCCTGGCGGTGAGAGCGCAGTCCACCATGAGATGCTGACGTAGCATCGTCCACACCGGCGGGGCTCGATCCGTCCGAGATCCACAGCGGGCCGCGTAGCGTCACGCCATGGCAGGAGGAGGCCAGGAATGTCGGCACCGACCCACACCAGCGGCCTGGTCTACGCCGACCTCGAACGGTTCGGTGAGGACAACGTCCGCCGCGAGCTCATCGGCGGCGAGCTCATCGTGAGCCCCTCGCCGCGGCCACGGCACCAGGAGGTCGCCGACGAGCTCACCTGGCACCTCCGCTCCTACTGCAAGCGCCGCGGTGGACGTGCGAACTCTGCACCGCTGGACGTCGTCTTCACCGACGCCGACGTGCTCCAGCCCGACGTCCTGGTCCTCACCGCCGAGCATCTCGATCGCATCGGTCCCACGCACATCACGGCGGCGCCGGACATCGTCGTGGAGGTGTCGTCGCCGTCCACCCGTCACCACGACCTGGTGCGCAAGCGCGCGGTCTTCGAGCGCTACGGAGTGCCGGAGTACTGGTTCGTCGACCTGGAGGCCGACGGCATCGCAGTGTACCGCCACGACGGCGACCGCTACGGTCAACCGACGCTGCTCGGCAGGACGGACAGCCTGACCACGCCGCTGCTTCCGGGGTTCACCGCTGGCGTCGACGAGCTGCTTGGCCAGCCCGAGCGGTGACGGCCGAGCGGGGACCGAGGCCGATGTGGTGACGTGCGGTCGAGCCGAGCGGGCACGCCCGGCTTGTCCTTGACCATCTCGGGCATGATCGCTGGTGCGTCGACAGCAGGGAGCAGCGGATGAGGGAGGTCGTGCAGGTCTGGCTCAGCGGCGACGACGAGCGGCAGCACCTCGCCGACCCGCCGCCCGACGACACAGCCAGGCGCTGGGATGGCACGACCGCGTGCGGAAGCCCCGGCGGGCTGACCTGGGTCCCGCCGGAACGCGTCGACGGTGGGAGCCGCTGCCCCGCCTGCACAGCGGTCCTCGGCACCGCACCGGTCCTGGAGGGCGATGACCCGGGCCCGGTCTGATACGCGAATGCGCCCGAACTTGCGAGGGCGCATTCTGGCGTGTACCGGTTCTGACGGTCGCGCAGCGACCGTCATGGAATGCTGATGCTCCTTCGCGGGCGGGCCGCTGATCAGATCAGGTCGCTGGCGCGCAACTCCACGGTCACCGGCTCCCGTATGCGAAGGACCTGGGTTCGGGGGCGGGCCTACCCCCGGTCTCTGGTGGCCAGGTCCTCGGCCAGCCGGCCGGGCGCGCGCAGCTCCGGGATGCGCAGCAGCCACGCGGCCGCGAGGTAGGCGACGCCGGCGGCGAGGACGATCGCCGCCGCCGCGAGGAACGAGCGGTCGTCGCCCACCAGCCGCACAGCGACGGCGGCCGCTGCCACGGCGACGCCGGCCGCGGTCGCCAAGCGGGTGACGCGCCAGCGTCCCAGCGCCGGTCGGACCCGCCGCACGGACAGCGCCCTGCGCAGCAGGCCGTACTCGAGCCATGCGGTCGTCCCCGCCGCGAGCGACAGGCCCGCTGCGCCCAGCCGGAGCGGGCCGCCGCCCTCCGCGACCTCGCCGGGCAGCGGGCTGAACGCCGGCAGGTCGCCGACCAGCGCGAGGCCTCCGGCGGCGATGGCGACCCGATCGAGCTGAAACATCAGCGTGACGCCGATGAGCGCGGACAGCAGGACACGGACCGCGCTGATCCGCGCGGGAATGGAGGGCCGGTCCAAGCCGTACAGGGCCGACTGGAGCAGCCGCGAGGACGTGCTGGCGGGCAGCCCGATCGCGTAGCCGGCGAGCACGAGCCACACCAGCGTGCGGGCGTCGGCGGAGAACTCGCCGCGCTGGAACAGCGCCTGCACCACGGCGCCGCCGGCGACCAGATAGATAACCACGACCGGCGTGACCAGGAAGGCGATCTGGCGCAGTCCCCGCTGGACGCGCTTGGACAGCGCCGGCCGGTCCGCGCGGTCCATCGACGACAGCTCTGGCAGCTCGGCGGCGGCGATGCTCATGCCGAACAGGCTGATCGGCAGCAGGTACAGCGCCTGGGCGTACCCGAGGGCAGAGAGCGCCCCGACAGCCAGGAAGCTGGCCAGGAGCGTGTCCAGGAAGGCCGACAACTGCACCACGCCGCGGCCGGCCAGCACCGGGCCGAACGCCCCGATCGCCTGCCGCACACCGGTGAGATCCCGGCGCAGCGACAGCCGCAGCCCACGCGACAGCGCTAGCACGGTCGGCAGCTGCACGGCGAACTGCAGGACCCCGCCGATGGCCGCCCCGACGGCGAGGGCCGTGGCGAGCGTCGCGAGCGCAGGCTCCTCGCCTCCGCGGGCGAGCCACCACGCGGCGCCCGCGAGCGCGGTGATCTGCGCGACGTTCCAGATCACGGGTGCGACGTAGGACAGGAAGAACCGCCGGTGACTGTTGAGCACGCCCAGACACCATGCGGACAGCACCAGGAAGCCGACGCCCGGGAACAGGATGCGCACCAGCCGCACGGTGAGATCCCGGCGCTCTCCCGACATCCCAGCCGCGATCACGTCGGTCAACGGCCCGGCCAGTATGACGCCCACCAGCACCAGCACGCCCGTCAGCGCGGCGAGCAGCCCGGCGATGGCTCCCGCGACCTTGCCGGCGTCATCGTCGCGCCCCTCGGCCAGGAGCCGCGAGTAGACGGGTATGAACGCCGCCGAGAGGACGCCCTCGCCCAGCAGGTTCTGCATGAGGTTGGGAATCCTCATGGCTGCTCTGAACGCGTCGGCGGCGACGCTGGTCCCGAGGTAGCCCGCCATCACCGCCTCGCGGACCAGTCCTGTGAGGCGCGAGCAGAGGATGCCGGCGGCGACCATCACCGATCCGCGCTGACCGCTCACCGCCAACTCCGCTCCCCCGGCGGGCGCCGGGCCGCCAGCGATGCTATCGGCGCATTCACGAGTGAGCGCGACGTGCGACAGACCGCATGGCCGGGTAGAACCTCGGCATGAGCCTTCCGCTGCACGGGGTCAACGAGACGCTGCTGGACCCCGAACCCGAGTCCGCGACCAGCGCGCTGGACCAGGCGCTGACGCTGGCGGACGACCCACGCGCCGCAGCGCTGCGCGCCGTCGTCGCCGACCACCCGGCGTTCCTCGACGGCTGGGCACGACTCGCCGAGACCGCCCTGGACGCCGACGACCCCGTCGCGGCGTACGCGTTCGCCCGCACGGGCTACCACCGCGGCCTGGACAAGATCCGCAGGGCGGGCTGGGGCGGGCAGGGACCGGTGCCGTGGCGCCATGAGCCCAACCGCGGCTTCCTGCGCAGCGTCAACGCGCTGCTGCGTGCCGCCGACGCGATCGGCGAGGATCCGGAACGCGACCGCTGCCGCGAGTTCCTGCGCGAACTCGACCCGGACAACGCCCTCGGCGTGTAGCGGGGCCCACCGCTCGCCGGGCGGGATCGGCCAGGGGGGAGAACTGGGGACAGCTGCCGCGGGCTGTCGGAGGCGGTTCGTACACTCGCGGACAGGCAGAGGACGAGCGCGGCGAGCAGGAGGGAGGGGACCGGATGGTTCGGTTCCTGCACACCGGCGACTGGCAGCTGGGCATGACCCGCCGGTTCCTGTCCGCCGAGGCCCAGGCCAGGTTCGCCGCCGCGCGGATCGATGCGCTGCGGTCGATCGGGCGCGTGGTGGCCGAGCGGGACGCGGCGTTCGTGGTGGTCGCCGGCGACGTGTTCGAGTCCAACCATCTCGACCGCCAGGTGGTGGTACGGGCGCTCGAAGCGCTGGCCGAGGTGCCCGTCGATGTCTACCTGCTGCCGGGCAACCACGACCCGCTCGACGCCGCCTCGGTGTACCGCTCGCCGGCGTTCACGGGTCACGTGCCCCCCAACGTGGCCGTGCTGCGGGACGCCGCACCCGTCGCGGTGGCACCGGGCGTGGAGCTCATCGGCGCCCCGTGGGCCTCCAAGCGTCCGCTGGAGGACCTCGTCGGGCTCGCCTGCGCCGATCTCGAATCCTCCGGCGACATGATCCGCGTTCTCGTCGGCCACGGTGCGGTCGACCGTGGCGCCCCCGACCCGGACGACCCAGCGCTGATCGGGCTCGACGCGCTGGAGGACGCGGTGCGCCGCGGATGCATCCAGTACGTGGCGCTCGGTGACCGCCACTCGTGCACCGAGATCGGCGGCACTGGTCGGGTCTGGTACGCCGGCGCTCCCGAGCCCACCGACTTCGACGAGACCGACCCTGGCAAGGTGCTGGTCGTCGATTGCGATGCCGGTCGCTGCGAGGTGACCGCGGTGCAGGTCGGCACGTGGCGGTTCGTGCGGCACCACACCGATCTTGCGGGCTCGGCCGACCTCGACGAGCTGGAGGCCTGGCTGGCGGGGCAACCTGGCAAGGACCGGACCGTGCTGCGGCTGTCGTTCGTCGGGACGCTGCCGCTGCGCGACGCGGCCCGGCTCGACGCCCTGCTGGCCGACGCCGCGGATCTGTTCGCCGCCGCCGGCACGTGGGACAACTACAGCGACCTGGCCGTGCTGCCGGACGACGCGGACTTCGCCGACCTGGACCTGGGGGGCTTCGCGCGGGACACCGCCGACGAGCTGCGCACGCTCGCCTCGCGGGCCGGGCGCGACGCCGGGACCGCCCGCGGCGCGCTGGCACTGCTCTATCGCCTGTCGGCACCCGGCCGAGGGAACGGCGGATGAGGCTGCACCGCATCACGCTGCGCAACTTCAAGGGCGTGACCGAGCGCACGATCGAGTTCGCGCAGCGGGGCGTCACGATCGTCGAGGGCGAGAACGAGTCGGGCAAGACCAGCGTCACCGACGCCCTCGAGCTGCTGTGGGACTACCGCGACGACTCGCAGGCCAAGCCCGTCCTGGCGGCCCGACCGGTCCATGTGGACGCCAGCCCGGAGGTCGAGGCGGTGCTGACCGCCGGTGGGCGCACGCTGACCTACGCCAAGCGCTTCGACCGCACCGCCGGGCGGCGTTCGACCACCCTGCTGGTCGAGGGAGGCCGGCGCGAGCAGCTGACCGGGCGGGACGCCCATCAGCGCGCCGAGCAGCTCCTCGGCCAGACCGTCGACCTGGACCTGTGGCGGGCGCTGCGACTTGCGCAGGGCGTGGCGCTGGAGCAGGCGGACCTCATCGAGCACGCGTCGCTGTCGGCGGCGCTCGACGCGGTAGCCGGTCGCGGCGGTTCCAGCGGCGACCGCGAAGCGACGGTGTTCGCACGGGTGCGCGACGAGTTCGAGCGCTACCACACGCCGGGGGGGCGACCCAACCGCATGCGAGCGCAGCTGGCCGACGCGTTCGAGGCCGCCCAGGCCGAGGCCGACCGGCTGTCGGGCGAGCTGGACGAGCTCGACCGCGACGCCGAGCGCGCCGCGGCCCTTGCCGAGCGGCTCGCGCCGCTCGCCACCCAGCTGGCGTCTCAGCGGGAGGGGGTCCGTGCGCTCGCCGACCAGCTCGCGCGCGTGGAGCAGCAGGCGGCCCAGGTGTCGCAGCTGGAGCTGGCGGCCCAGGTCGCGATCGGCGACCGCGAACGGCTGGCCGGCGAGCGCGGCCGGCGCGCAGGCCTGATCGCCGACGTCGC
>JACDBB010000078.1 GCA_013695145.1 Euzebyales bacterium | reverse complement strand
AGTTCGACCGTCGCGGCGCATGGCCCGGCGGACCCCCGGCGACGGGCATGAACCGCTACGCCGTCACGGTCTCCGGGGGCGAGGCCGTCGTGGAACTGTCGCGGTTCGCGTTCGGGCCACAGCGGGGCGACCCGGAGCCGCTGCCCAAGCCCACCCCCGCCACCGGCTTGCAGGACTGCGCGGACACCTTGACCGACCCGTTCCGCGTCTAGCTGAGCGCAGATGCTCACCGACCTTCGCCGGCCCCACTGCGCGCGGCCCGTGACCGGCCACCTGCGCGAGAACGCTCCGCATGCGGGGGCGAGCTCGCGCAGGCGCGCTCGCCTGGGCCGGTCGCGACAGCGTGTCCTAACCCAGCACGAGGGTGCTGTCTTCGTCGACGTCACCGCCCGCGCGGACGAAGGACAGCACCAGCCGTCGGTCGAGCGCCTCGGCCAGGCGCTGCAGGGTGTCCAGCTTGCGGCCGCCCCCGCCCTCCATCCGCGAGATGGCGGCCTGCGTGGTGCCCATCCGCCGTGCGAGCTCGGCTTGCGACAGCCCGGCCTCGGTGCGCAGCCGGTACACCAGCTCACCTAGCTGCGGTCCCGGTCCGCCTCGGCATAGGCGCGGCGACTCTCGGGTGTCTCACCGATCGCCCTGCGCCGGCGCAAGTCCTTCCAGTTCGTGTGCCCGTTGCCCATGGAGTCCTCGCTCACTCATCGGGGTAGTGCTGCTCCGCGCAGCGGCGCATCTCGCGTCGTGCCCGGTCGACCTCGCCGCGCTCGGCATGGCGTTGCTTGCGAAACGTTGTCAGCAGCACGATCGTCCCGGCTGCAAACCAGTAGTCCTGATATGGCATTCGGGGCCGGAAACCGGAACGAAGACAAGGGTCACATCGACCGTGGCGGAAGGCCCCTCGCTCTTGGCGACCTCGACCTGCCAGCGCCCTGCGGATCGCGCTTCCAGGATCGGCCACTCGATCTCGCACCGCACGACTCCGCTCTCCTCGCCGCAACGGTCCCCGTCAGGCGGCCGAACATCCTCTTCATCGAGCGCCTCGAGTCTTGACCCAGTGTCCGTCACGGGAGCGCGCTCGGCACAGAACCGATAGGCGCCATAGTCCCGCAGCGGACCGGGTACAACGGCGGCGTGGAAGCCCTGGAGTTCCTCAAGCTCATGCTGGACCCGGACCGGCTGGCGGTGACGGGACTGGTCGCGCTCCGACCCGCGACGGCGGCCGAGTTGGCCGCGGCAACCGGGCAGCGGGAGCGCGACGTGCTCGCTGCGCTGGCCCCGCTGCTGCGGGGCGGCGTGGTCGCCCGGGATGGTGACGCCTACCGGTTGGTCGTCGAGGGCATGCGCGCCATGGCGCAGCATCTGCCGCAGCCGCCGGCAGCCGCCCGCGAGGTCGCCCGGCGGCATGACCGCCGACGAGGCCGTGCTGCTCGGCAGGTTCTTCCAGGGCACCCGCCTGGTGGAGATCCCGTCCTCACGCACCAAGCGCCTGGTGGTCCTTGAGCGGCTCGCGCTGGAGTTCGACCTCGGACGGCGCTACGGCGAACCGGAGGTCAACGAGCTCCTCCGTCGCTTCCACGACGACCACGCGACGCTGCGCCGCACGCTGGTCGACGAGGGCTTCCTCGACCGCTCGGGCGGCGAGTACTGGCGTGCCGGCGGGCGCGTCGTGGCCTGACCGCCCACCGGTGCTAGCGTCACCGCCGACCGACGACGAGGGAGGCGAGGGTGGCCCAGGTGATCGAGGGCGCCCAGGCGTGGTCGGCGGAGGGTCGGCGGGACGTCGGCGTCCTGGTGCTCCACGGCCTCACCGGCAATCCCGTCAGCCTGCGCCCGCTGGCCGAGTCGCTCGCCGGCGACGGCTACCACGTGGAGCTCCCGCGCCTGCCCGGCCACGGCACGCGCTGGCAGGACCTCGCGCGCACCACCTGGCACGACTGGGCGCGCGAGGCCAACGCCGCGCTGGAGCTGCTGCGAGCACGCACGTCCGCCCAGGTCGCGGTCGGGCTGTCGATGGGCGGCACCCTGAGCCTGCACCTGGCGATCACCCGCCCGGACGACCTGGCGGGCATCGTGCTGATCAACCCGACCGTCAAGCCGCGCGACCCTCGCCTCAAGGCGCTGCCCGCCATCAAGTGGGTCGTGCCCGGCCTCCCCGGGGTCGGCAACGACATCGCCAGGCCGGGCGCTGACGAGAAGCCCTACCCCAAGATGTCGCTCAAGGCCCTGTCCTCGCTGATCGACCTCCAGCGGCGCGTGCGCGCCCGGCTCGGCGAGGTCCGGCTGCCGCTGCTGGTGCTCACCTCACGGCAGGACCACGTCGTCGACGTTGCCGACAGCAGGCTGGTCATCGACCGCGTCGCCAGCGAGCGGTGCGAGCACGTGTGGCTCGAGCGCAGCTACCACGTCGCCACCCTGGATTACGACGCGGCGGAGATCGAGCAGCGCGTCGCTGCCTTCGTCGAGAAGGTCGCCGCGTGACGGACGCGGCCGACCGCGCCGCCGTCGCCGCGGCGCTGTGGGAGCGCCTGCTGGCCGCCGCGGACGCGCTGGACCCCGGCGACTGGCGGCTGCCGACGCCCTGCGACGGCTGGAGCGTCCAGGACCTGCTCGCCCACTGCGCCGGCATGCAGGTGGCGTTCGACGGCGGCGCCCAGCCGCGGCCGCCGGACGGCTGGGAGCCCCCAGCGGGAGCGAACCCCCGCGACGCGTGGACCGAGGCGGGGGTGGCCGCCCGTCGCGGCTGGTCGCCGGCGCGGGTCCGTGACGAGCTGGCCGAGGCCAAGGCCGGTCATGTCGCCCGGCTGCGCGGCGTCTCGGACTGGGACGCGGCCACTGACGGGCCGGTTGGCCGCACGACCGAGGCCACGCTGTTCGCGACCCGCTGCTACGACCTGTGGGTCCACCTGCAGGACCTGCGGACCGGCGTCGGGCAGCCGGTGGAGCACGACGACGGCTCCGACGAGGCGCGCGTCGCCCACGGCTACCCGTTCGGGCTGCTCGGCTGGCTGTTCGTCAAGAAGGCCGGCGCACGCGAGCGCGCCACGCTGCGCGTCGCGCTGGGCGCCCCGCTCGACGTCGACACGGTCGTCGAGGTCAGCCTCGGGCGCGGCCGGCTCAACCCGGACGCCGACCCGGGCGACTGCGCCGTCTCGGCGCCCCCTCGGCGTTCACGCTGCTGGTCAGCGGCCGCGACGACCCCGAGACCTACCGTGAGCAGGGCCACCTCGACTGGTCCGGGGCCCGTGGCGAGGCGTTCGTCCGCCGCGCGCGCCTGTTCGCCTGAGTCGGCCGCCGTGTGGCGCTTGACCCGCGCTGACCTCGGGTCCTAGGGTCGGTTCCGTCGTCAGGTTCTCCACCACCATGTGGAAACCGTCGAGGGAAAGGGAGGCATCGTGGTGCCCGACGCGCTCCGCGTGCGGCTCCTGGACGACCTCGGGCCAGGTGGGGTGCTGACCGACCGGAGCCAGCTGCGCACCTACGAGTGCGACGGCTTGACGGGTCGCCGGGTGATCCCGGGCCTGGTGACCCTGCCGCGCACCACGGCGGAGGTCGCCACGGTCCTGCGCGCCTGCGCCGGCGCCGGGGTGCCGTTCGTCGCGCGCGGTGCGGGCACCGGCCTGTCCGGCGGCGCGCTCCCCCACGCCGGCGGCGTCCTGGTCGTCCTGTCCCGCATGCGGCGCATCCTCGACATTGACGTAGCCAACCAGCGGATCACCGTGGAGCCGGGCGTGACCAACGCGGAGATCTCCCGCGCGGTCGCCGCCCACGACCTGTACTACGCGCCCGACCCGTCCAGCCAGATCGTCTGCTCCATCGGCGGCAACATCGCCGAGAACTCCGGCGGGGTGCACTGCCTGAAGTACGGGTTCACCACCAACCACGTCCTGGGCGTCGAGTTCGTCACCGCGGCTGGCGAAGTCGTCGAGCTGGGCGGCGCCGTGCTCGACACCCCCGGCCTTGACCTGCGCGGTGTGGTCGTCGGCTCCGAGGGCACCCTGGGGGTCGTGACCCGCGCGACCCTGCGACTGCTCCGCAAGCCCGAGTCGGTGCGCACGCTGGTCGCCGACTTCTCCTCCCCCGCGGCGGCCGGCGACGCGGTCACCGCCATCACCGGCGCGGGCATTGTCCCGGCAGGTGTCGAGATGATGGACAACCTCGCGATCCAGGCCTGCGAGGAGGACGCCAAGGTCGGGCTCAACCGCACCGCCGGGGCTGTGCTCCTGGTGGAGCTCGACGGTCCCTCGTCGGAGGTCGAGGCCGAGTTCGCCGAGGTGCAGGCCCACTGCGAGGCCGCCGGCTCGACCCACATCAGGGTGGCGGCCGACGACGCGGAGCGGCAGCTGATCTGGCGCGGCCGCAAGGCGGCGTTCGCCGCCATGGGGCGCCTGTCGCCCGACTACTACGTGCAGGACGGGGTCATCCCCCGGACCAAGCTCGGCGCGGTCCTGGCGCAGATCGCGGACCTGTCGGCCGAGACCGGGTTCCGGGTCGCCAACGTGTTCCACGCCGGCGACGGCAACCTGCACCCGCTGGTGCTCTACGACGCCGACGCCGGCGAGGCCGAGGCCGCCGAGGCGGTCGCCACCCGCATCGTCGAGCTGTGCGTCGAGGCGGGCGGCTCGATCACCGGTGAGCACGGGGTGGGCACCGACAAGGCGTGCTCGATGCCGAAGATGTTCTCCCAGGAGGACCTCGACGTGATGCTGCGCGTGAGGGCGGGCTTCGACCCCGACGGTCGCTGCAACCCCGGCAAGGTCTTCCCCACGCCCCGGCTGTGCGGCGAGCGTCCTGGTCCGTACCGGGCGCACGCCATCACCGAGGCCGGCCTGGCGGAGCGGCTGTGACCAGCGCCAGCGAGCCCGCGAGCCTCGCCGACGCGCGCGACGCCATGCGTGGCGGCGGGACGCTGCTGTTCGCGGGCGCGGGCACCAAGGCCGACTGGAAGCCCGCGCCCGAGCCCGTCGACACCGTGGTCGCCGCCACGAAGCTGTCGGGCGTCCGCGCGCACGACCCCGGCGACGCGACCTGCTCGGTCGGCGCGGGCACCCCGCTGGCCGAGCTGCAGGCCGAGGTCGCAACGCACGGGCAGTGGCTGGCGATCGACCCTCCGCACGTCGCGGAGGGCGCGACCGTCGGCGGGATCCTGTGCGCCAACGACGCCGGCCCGCGCAGGCTGCGGTACGGGACCATGCGGGACCTGGTGATCGGCGCCACCGTGGTGCTGGCCGACGGCTCGGTGGCCCGATCGGGCGGCAACGTGATCAAGAACGTCGCCGGCTACGACCTCGGCAAGCTGTGGTGCGGCTCGCTGGGCACGCTCGGGCTGGTCGCCGAGCTGGTGCTGCGGCTCCACCCGCTGCCGACGACGACCGCCACGGTGGCCCTGCCGTGCGCCGCGGGCGTCGCCACGCGCCTGACCCTGGCGCTCATGGCCGCCACCGTCGAGCCGGTGGCCCTCGACTGGACCGACGCGCGGGCCACCGCCGGCGCCGAGAAGACGCTGGAGGCGCCCGACGGCGCCCTGTGGGTGCGCTTCGCCGGCCGGCGCGCGGCGGTGCTGGCCCAGCAGGCGGCGGTCGCCGAGCTCGCCACGGCGGAGGGGGTGGCTCCCCACGACCGCGACGGCGAGGCCGAGGCGGCCATCTGGGACCGGCTCGTCGACGGCCTCGGCGGCGCCGAAGGGGAGACGGTCGTGCGCGGCGGAACGCTGCCCAGCGACCTGGGCGCCGCGGCGGCCGCGCTGACCGCGGCCACCGACGGCAGCGACGCCAACGCGACGCTGTCCAGCCACGCGGGGCTGGGCCTGCAC
>JACDBB010000066.1 GCA_013695145.1 Euzebyales bacterium | reverse complement strand
CGGACATCGGTGATGCGGGCGTCGTCGGGCAGCTCCCCCACGGCGGTGACCTCGACGTCGAAGCGCAGACCCGAGCGGACACGTTCGCGGACAGCGCTGCGCAGGGCGCCGACGTCGGCGGCGCCAGCGGGGACCAGCTCGCAGCGCAGCACGTCGCGGTGGTCGACACGGTCGACGACGAAGCGGTACGCGTCGACGTCGTCCAGCCCGGTCATGACCTGCTGGACCTGGCGCGGGTGCAGGAACATGCCGCGGACCTTGACCGCGTCGCCGACGCGACCCAGCCACCCGCGGATCCGCGGTGTGGCGATCGACGCGTCACCGGCCTCGTCGGTCGCCCACGCCGACAGGTCGCCGGTCCCGAACCGGACCACAGGGGCGCGGGCGTCGAGGATCGTCACCACCACCTGCCCGTCGCCACCGTCGTAGCGCGCGGCGCCGGTCGACAGGTCGCAGACCTGCACCAGCGCGTCGTCGGGGACGTGCAGGCCGTCGACCGCGGACGACTCGAAGCCGAGGTTGCCGGTCTCGGCGGTGCCGTAGCCCTGGCGCACGACGGCCACCCGCCCGGCCAGCCAGGTCCGCAGCGACGGCGGCAGCGGCTCCGCGGACACGAACGCCCTGGCGAGCGGCCAGGCGCGCGGGTCGTGGCCCGCGGCCTCGGCCCGCTCCAGCAGGGCTTTCAGGTAGCTGGGCAGCCCCACGTAGGCGGTGACCCCAAGGTCGGCGCACGCGCGCACCTGCAGATCGAGGTTGCCGACCCCGCCCGGCACGACGGTTGCGCCCAGCGCCCTGCACGCCTCCTCGAACATCGCCCCCGCCGGTGACAGGTGGTAGCCGAACGCGTTGAGCACCACGTCGTCGGCGGTGAACCCGGCCGCGGCGAGCGCCGAACCCCAGCGCCAGTGGTCGTTGCCCTCCAGCTCCGCCTCGTACAGCGGGCCGGGCGACTGGAAGATCCGGCTGATCCTGGCGTCGGGATCGAGCACGCCGCCGAACGGCGGCTCCGCGCGCTGCAGGTCGAGCAGCCCGTCCTTGGTCAGGATGGGCACGCGGTCCAGGGACGCGGTGTCGATGAGCTCATGGGGCGCGACGCCCGCGTCCGCGACGCGGCGGCGCAGCGCCGGGACCCGCCGCGCCGCGGCGGGCAGCACGTCCGCGACCCGCCCGTCGAACGAACGGGCGTAGGACAGGACCGCCGCGACGTCGCTCACAGCCACCGCTTCCGCCGCTTGTAGTGCTTGACGTCGCGATAGCTCCTGCGCGCGCCCTCCTCGGTCAGGCCCAGGTAGAACTCCTGCACGTCGGGGTTCGCCGCGAGCTCCGCGGCGGGGCCGTCCAGCACGATCCGTCCGCTCTCCATCACGTAGGCGTGATCGGCGATGTCCAGCGCCAGGCGGGCGTTCTGCTCGACCAGCAGGATGGTGGTCCCGAGCTCGTCGTTCAGGCGGCCGATGATCGAGAAGATCTCCTCGACCAGCAGGGGCGCCAACCCCAGGGACGGCTCGTCGAGCGTCATGAGCCTGGGATGGGCCATCAGCGCACGGCCGATCGCGAGCATCTGCTGCTCCCCGCCCGACAGGTAGCCGGCCGTCTGGCTGCGCCGATCCGCCAGGCGCGGGAAGTAGGTGTAGATGCGGTCGAGATCGTCCGCGTGCTCACCGTGGCTGCGGGTGTACCCGCCGGCCAGCAGGTTCTCGTGCACGCTCAGGTGCTCGAAGACCCGCCGGCCCTCCATCACCTGGCTGATGCCGTCGCGCACGATCGTCGCGGCGTCGGTGTGGGTGATGTCGCGCCCCTGGTAGGTGATGCTGCCGTCCGACACCTCACCGTCCTCGGTGGGCAGCAGACCCGATATGGCCTTCAGCGTCGTCGACTTGCCCGCACCGTTGGAGCCCAGCAGCGCCACGATCCGCCCTTCCGCCACGGACATCGACAGCCCGCGGAGCACGAGGATGACCTCGTCGTAGATCACCTCGACGTTGTTGAGCGCGAGGATCGGTTCGGTCGCCTGGCGGGGGTCGACCTCGGCGGAGCCGTACGGGGCCCGGGACGTCCCGGGCCCCGTACGGGGGGCGGTAGGACTCACGGCTCGAACGGCTCCACGAGCTGGGTCCACTCGCCGCCGGACACCTCGAGCACCGGCGCCACGGTCATGCCCTTGTGGCTGTCCTCCGAGAAGTCGATGCCCGGTGAGGACCCGGTCTCGTAGGTGTCGAGCCCCTCCAGCGCCGCCTTGAGCGCGGGGCCGGTCACCTCATCACCGCTGTCGACGACCTCGGCGATCGCCGTGGTCATGAGGTCCGCGTAGTACCAGCCCTGCAGGAAGTGCGCGTTGAGGTCCTCGATCTCCTGGCCCTCGGACTCGAGGTAGGCGCTGATGCCCTCCTCGGCCTCGGCCAGGTTCGCCGTGTACCACGGGGTCACGCCCCACACGCCCTCGGCGGCGTCACCGGCCAGCTCGATGAACAGCTCGTCGGTGCACCAGTTGAGGCAGGTCACCTGAACGTCCAGGCCCTGCGAGGCGATGTTGCTCACCAGCTGGGCGGCGGGGCTGGCCACGTTCTGGATCACGATGTGCGTGACATCCTGCCCGCGGGCCTGGCTGAGCTCGCCGACGTAGTCGGTGGCGCCGCCCGGCATGGCGTAGGTCTCGTACGAGGCGATGTCGAGCCCGGCCTCGTCGATGTACGCCTCGCCGTCGGCCAGGGGCGACTCCCCGAATGGGCTGTCGTTGTGGAAGACCGCGACGTTCGCCCCCGGCGAGTCCTCGGCGATGTGGGCCAGCGCGATGCGCATCTGGTCGGAGTAGGTGGTCCCGACCAGGAAGTTGTAGGGCGTCTCGGCCGGGTCGGCGAGCTCCTCGGACAACGACCCGGAGAAGTACGGCAGCTCGTCCGCCGTCACCTGCCCGACCAGCGCCTCGGTGTCGGCGGTGCCCCAGCCGAGGATCGCGACGGCGCCCTCGCCCTTGTACTGGGCGTAGTGCTGCTCGGCGACCGCGACGTCGTACTGGTAGTCCTGCGAGGACAGGGTCACCTCTCTGCCGTCGATCCCGCCGCTCTCGGCGAGGTTGGCGAAGTACGCCCTGGCGCCCTCGGCGTACGGCGTGCCGACGTCACCCGTCGGGCCGGTCAGGTCGAAGATCCCGCCGAGGACGATGGGTTCGCCGCCGCCGCCCTCGCCGTCGGTGTCGCCTTCCGCGGCGGAGTCGCCGTCCCCCCCGCAGCCCGCGGCCACAAGAGCCAGGATCAGGGCCAGGAGCAGTCCGCTGAGCTTGATTGTCCTGCGCATGTCGCGCTCCTTCTCGTCGGTGTCAGTAGCGGAACGGCCACAGACGGATGTAGTCCTTCATCCGCTGCCAGATGCGGGCGAGCCCGCGGGGTTCGAAGACCAGGAACAGAATGATCACAAGACCGAAGGCGGCCTGCTGGACCGCGGGGAGGTTGCGTGACAGCGCCGGGAAGGTGCCGCCGACCGACTGGCCGAGCTGCTGGATCCAGGCCGGCAGCAGGATCATGAACGCCGCGCCGTAGATCGAGCCGGCCACGCTGCCGAGCCCCCCGACGATGATCATCGCGAGGTAGAGGATCGAGACCTCGAGCGTGAACCGCTCCCACGTCACGATCAGCCGGTAGTGGGCGGTGAGCGCCCCCGCGAGCCCGACGAAGCCGCTGGAGATCGCGAACGCCAGCACCTTGTGGCGCAGGGGATCCACACCGATGACCTCGGCGGCGATGTCCTGGTCGCGGATCGCGACGAACGCCCTCCCGAGGCCGGTGCGGAACAGGTTGGTCGCCGCCAGCGCGGCCACCGCCGCGCACCCGGTGATGATCCAGTACCACGTGAAGTCGCCGCGGACGGTCCAGCCGAACAGCTCGCCAGCTGGCACCGCCAGCGCGGCGGTGCCGCCAGTGACGACGTCCCAGTTGCGGACCACCCAGATGATGACGAACTGCGCGGCCAGCGTCGCGATCGCCAGGTACAGGCCCTTGAGCCGCAGCGCAGGCAGCCCGAAGAACGCGCCGACCAGCGCGGTCATCAGCACCGCGCCGACCATGGCCAGCGGGAACGGCAGCCCGAGGTCGCCGACCAAGAGGCCCGAGGTGTAGGCCCCCACGGCGAGGAAGCCGCCCTGCCCCAGCGAGATCTGACCGGTGTAGCCGACCAGGATGTTCAGGCCGATCGCCCCGATGGCCGCGATGCCGATCTGGTTCACCACGGTGAGCCAATAGGGGGTGGCCAAGAACGGCAGGATGACGAGGGCGATCGCCACGATCGCCAGGCGGGCGTGCTCGGACCTGGTGTGGCGCAGCGCGAGGTCCGCGGTGTAGGTGGAGTGGTAGACGCCGGTAGCGGTGGCCATGTCCCTACACCCGTTCGATGCGGACCTGGCCGAACAGCCCGTAGGGCCGCACCAGCAGGATCCCGACGAGGACGACGTAGGGGACGACGCTCTGGAGCCCGCCGCCGACGTAGCCGCCCGTGTAGGTGATGAGCAGGCCGACGATCGCACCGCCGATCATGGCCCCAGGCACCGAGTCGAGACCACCGAGGATCACGACGGGGAACACCAGGAGACCGAACTCGATGATGCCGCCCGACACCCCGATGAGGTTGGCGACGAGCATCCCGCCGATCACCGCGCTGACCGCGGCCAGCGCCCAGGCCATGGCGAACACCCGCCGGACGCTGATGCCCATGGTGAGCGCGGCCTGCTGGTCGTCGGCGACCGCCCGCATGGCGATCCCGTGCCGCGAACGGGTGAAGAACACGGTGAACACCGCCAGGGTGACGGCCGCGAGCCCGATGCCCCACAGCCGGTTGGCCGGGACCGTGGCGCCGAGCAGGTTCACGCTGCCGCCGGGGATGAAGTCGGGGAAGGGCAGCGGGCGGTTGCCGAAGATGATCTGCACCACGGAGCGGAGGAAGATCCCCAGCCCGATCGTGACCATGATCACCGCGATGATCGGCTGGCCGACCAGCGGGCGCAGGATCAGCCGCTCGACGCCGACGCCGAGGACGACCGCCACGAGGAGGCCGAGGAGGATCCCCACCGTCCAGTGGGCGGCGACGGTGCCCACGTAGACCGCGTACGCGCCGATCAGCAGGAACTCGCCCTGGGCGAAGTTGATCACCCCTGTGGACTTGAAGATCAGCACGAATCCCAGCGCCGCCAGCGCCAGGATCGCGCCGTTGGTGAGGCCCGTGACGGTCAGCTGGACGAAGATGTTCATCTAGGTCCCCACCCTCCAGGACTCGCTCCGCAAGCTCCGCTCGCCCTCACCCTGAGCTCCAGACGAGCTGGCCGGGACGGACGGGCTCGGGCGGCTCCACATCGTCCATGGACCACAGCGCCAGCGGGATGCTGCGCTTGACGGTCGAGCCGTCCTGGTAGGTGACCGTCGCGGTGATCGTGACGCTGTCCGCGTCGGTGTAGAGCGCGTCGATGATCTCGCCGTAGCGGTCGCTGATGACGCTGCGGCGGACCTTCCTCGTGCGGGTCAGCTCCTCGTCGTCGGCGTCCAGCTGCTTGTGCAGGAGCACGAACCGGCGCACGCGGGCACCCTCGGGCAGGTCGGCGTTCGCGCGGGCGATGTGGGCGGCAACCAGCGCGTACACCGCCTCGCGCTGCGCGAGGTCGGTGTAGGTGGTGTAGGACAGCTTCTCGCGCTCGGCCCACGTCCCGACCGTGTCCATGTCGATCGTGATCATCGCGGTCACGTAGCGGAGGTCGCCGCCGCCGAACACCACGGCCTCCTCGACGTACTGGCTGAACTTCAGCTTGTTCTCCACGAACGCCGGCGAGAAGCGGGTCCCGTCCGCCGCCTGGAGCACGTCCTTGGCGCGGTCGATGACCACCAGGTGCCCATCATCGATGTAGCCGGCGTCGCCGGTGCGCAGCCAGCCGTCGGTGGTCATCGCCTGGGCGGTCGCCTCCGGGTTGCGGTGGTAGCCGGCGAACACGGCGACCGACCGCAGCAGGATCTCGCCGTCGTCGGCGACGTGCAGATCCGTGCCGGGCAGCGGCGTGCCCACGGTGGCGAAGCGCACGTCGTCGTCGCGGTGCAGCACCGCGATGCCGCAGATCTCGGTCTGGCCGTAGATCTGCTTGAGGTTGACGCCCAGGGCGTGGAAGAACCGGAAGACGTCAGGGCCAAGCGGCGCCCCGCCGGTGTAGGCGTGGGCGATGCGGGCCAGGCCGAGCTGGTCCCGCACGGGCCGCAGCCCGACGGCGTCGGCCACGGCGTGCGCCAGCCGCAGCCCAGCGCCTGGCCGCTGCCCGCGGACGCGTAAGCCGGCGACCTGGTCCCCGACCTTGTAGGCCCAGGCGAACACCCGGCGCTTGACCCATCCGGCCTCCTCGAGGCGGACCTGGACCTGGCTGAGCATCGACTCCCAGATCCGGGGCGGAGAGAACATCACCTGCGGGCCGATCTCCCGCAGGTCGGTGCGCACCGTCGACGCGTCCTCGGGGAACGACAGCGCGAACCCCACCTGCAGGCTGCACGCCAGCGCGAGCATCTGCTCGCCGATCCACGCCAGCGGCAGGAAGCTTGTGAACTCGTCGTCGGGACCGATGGGGTCGATCGCCATGAGGCTGCGACCCATCGACAGCAGGTTGGCGTGCGTGAGCTCGGCCAGCTTGGGCTTGCCGGTCGTGCCCGAGGTGGTGCACAGGATGGCCACGTCGCCGCCGCGGCCGGCGGCAACCTGCTCGTCGAGCCAGCCGGGGTGCTCGGCCTCGTAGGCGTCGCCCGCCTCCTCGACGGCGGTGAACTCGGTCAGCACCGGCAGCTCGTAGTGCTCCAGGCCGCGCGGGTCGTAGTACACGACGCGCTCCACGGTGGGCAGCCGACCGGCGTCGATCAGCTCGATCAGCTTGTCGACCTGCTCCTGGTCCTCGGCCACCACGACCCGCACCTCGGCGTGGGTGAGGACGTGCGCGACCTCCTCGACCACGCCGTCCGGGTACAGGCCCACGCAGGCGCCGCCGAGCGACTGGATCGCCAGCTCGGCCATCACCCACTCCGGGCGGTTGTCGCCGAGCACCGCGACGACCTCGCCGCGCCCCAGCCCGAGCGCCGCCAGCCCGTGCGCGAAGCTGCAGACGCGGCGGTGGTAGACGCCCCACGACAGCGGCTTCCAGATGCCGTAGCGCTTCTCGCGCACCGCGGTGCGGCGGTCGCCGTGCTCGGCGGCGAGGGCGGCGAGCAGTTGGGGGAACGTCTCCGCGGCGGCGTTCATCCGGCAGCGCCCTCACCCATCAGGTCCCCGCCCCCCCGGGCTCGCTGCGCTCGCCCTCACCCATCAGGTCCCCGCCCCCATGGGCTCGCTGCCTGCGCCCAGGTACGCCTTGATGACGCGCTCGTCCGAGCGGACCACATCCGGCTCACCGGTGACCAGGCAGCGGCCGAAGTCGAGCACGCTCACCTGGTGGGAAACATCCATGACCACGCCCATGTCGTGCTCGATCAGCACGGTGGTGACGCCGGCGAGTTCGTTGACGTCCAGGACGAACCGGGCCATGTCCTCCTTCTCCTCGGCGTTCATGCCGGCCATGGGCTCGTCGAGCAGCAGCACGGCGGGTTGCATGCACAGCGCCCTGCCCAGCTCGACGCGCTTCTGGAGCCCATAGGCAAGGGCACCGACCGGGAGCTTGCGCAGCGCGGGGATCTCGAGCAGGTCGATGACCTCCTCGACGAGGTCGCGATGCTCGATCTCCTGCCGCCGGGCGGGGCCGAACCACGCGAGGCTCGCCGCCAGCCGGTGACGCATGTGCACGTGGCGGCCGAGCAGGAGGTTCTCCAGCACGGTCATGTGGCGGAACAGCTCGATGTTCTGGAAGGACCGAGCGACGCCGAGCCGAGCGCTGCGGCTGGGTCGCGTCGTGGTCAGGTCCACCGGATCGCCGTCACCGCGGTGCAGGCGGATGGCGCCACGCTGCGGGCGGTACAGGCCGGACATGCAGTTGAGAAGGCTGGTCTTGCCCGCCCCGTTCGGGCCGATGATCGCGTGGATGTCGCCCTGGCGGACCTCCAGCGAGACCTCCTCGATCGCGACCACTCCCCCGAAGTGCAGGTGGACGGCGTCGACCTCGACCTGCACGGCCCCGCGCTCCAGGCCGCTGCCGTTGAGGTCGTGCTGATAAGCCCTCGACACCACGTGCGCTCGGCTCCCGTCCGTCGGTCGGACCTCCCCGGCGCGGAGCGCCGGGAGCGGCATCGTCGCATTCCACTATCTGGAAGTCAATGCGTTGTTGCGGAATCCCCTTCCTGCTACCGTGATGCCGTTTACGATGAGTGTCCAGCCGGTCATGACGACGACGCGAGGGAGGGGAGCGCCAGTGGTCGCCGCGGACACGCCGCCAGGGACGCTCGGCACGGTCCGCAACGCTGCCCTGCTGCTCGACCTGCTGAGCGAGGGGCCCGCCCACCACCAGCTCACGGATCTCGCGCAGGCGTCACGGTTGTCGCTGCCGACGGTGCACCGGCTGCTGCGCTCCCTCATGGTCGCGGGGCTCGTCGAGCAGGACACGAGATCGTCCCGCTACTCCCTGGGTCCCGATCTCGTGCGTCTCTCCGAGCGCTACCTCGCGCGCATGCCGCTGCTCCAGGTGCTCGGCCCGTACCTGGTGGAGCTGCGCAACCGGACGACCGCCACCGTCGGGGTGGCGCTGCTGGTCGCGGTCGACGTGGTCTACGTCGAGCGCATCGACGGCGCGGACGTGGGCGGCATCTTCCGCCGCACCCACCGCAGCCTGCCGGCGCACGCCACCGCGGCGGGCCGCGTTCTGCTCGGCCGGGCCGGGCCGGGCGCCTGGAAGCAGCACGAGGCCAACGGCTGGCCGCTCGACGCGGCCGACTGCCAGGCGTGGGGCGAGGCTGGACACCTGGCTGCCCCGCTGGACGAGCTGGACGGCTCGGTCGAGGTCGCCGTCCCGATCCTCGACGCGCTCGGCCGCGCCTCCGCCGCGCTCGTCGCCACCGGCGCCCCGCCCGCGTTCACGCAAGCGCGGCTGGTCGCTGACGTCGTCCCCCACCTGGCCCGCATCGCCGAACGCGTCAGCGGGACGGTCGGGCACGCGTAGGACCCACCCGGACGGCCGGGTAGACTCCGCCTGGAGAGCGCAGCAACGGCGGCGGTAGAGGCGGGTGACCAGGGTGGACACCGCTGCGGGATCACTGGCGGCATGGCGGCGCGCCGCCGACTCGCTGGTGTGGTCCCGCCCCTACGAGGCGGTGCACGTCCCTGACGGACGGCATGGCCGATGGTTCGACGGCGGGCGCATCGACGTGGCGGCGAACTGCCTCGACCGGCACCTGCCGGCCGCGGCCGGCCGGGTGGCGTTCCACTGGGAGGGCGAGCCCGGCGACCGGCGCCGCGTCACCTACGGCGAGCTGCGCGCCGAGGTCGACGCGTTCGCCGCCGCGCTCGCCGAGCTGGGCGTCGGCCCCGGCGACCGCGTCGCCCTGTATCTGGGGATGGTGCCGGAGACGGTCGTGGCGATGCTCGCCTGCGCGCGCCTCGGCGCGACCCACTGCGTGCTGTTCGCCGCGTTGCCCGCCGACGCGCTGGCCGATCGCCTCGCCGACATCGACCCCGCGGTGCTCGTCACCCAGGACGGTTCGTGGCGCCACGGCGTGGTGCTGCCGCTCAAGGCCAGAGCCGACGAGGCGCTGGCGGCCACCGCTGGCGTCGAGCACACGGTCGTCATCCGCCGCACGGGCATGGACGTGTCCTGGTTCGAGGGCGACCGCTGGTACCACGATCTCGTCGCGGCAGCTCGGCCGGGCGGCGTCCCGGCGGTGGGTCACGCCGCGGATGACCCCCTGCTGGTGGTGCATCTGGCGGACCGGCGGGGACGGCCCGCCGGGTTCGTGCACCGCGCCGCCGGCCTGCTGTGCTACGCCAGTGCGCTGCACGGCGCGCTCACCCTCGAAGGCGGCGACGTGTTCTGGTGCGCGGTCGACATCGGCTGGCTCGCTGGCCAGGCGAACGGGGTCTACGGCCCGCTCGCGGCCGGCGCCACCAGCGTCCTGTTCGAGGGGACCCTCGACACCCCGACCCACGACCGAGCCTGGGAGCTGATCGAGCGCTACGGCGTGAACGCCCTCGTGACGACCCCGTCCGTGGTCCGCAACCTCCGCCGCTGGACCGACAGCCCGCCCGACTCCGCGCGGCTCGCGTCGCTGCGGCTGATCGTGACCGCTGGCGAGCCGATCGACGCGGACCATCACGCCTGGCTGGTCGACGAGGTCGGCCGCGGCGAGGCCGAGGTGCGCGACGGCTGGGGCCAGACCGAGCTCGGCGGCATCGTGACGGTGACGGGGGCGGCCGGGCTGCCCGACCCCGGCCTCGCCGTGTTCGCCGACGATGGCAGTCCGGTGCCGCCGGGAGCGACCGGCGAACTCGTGCTGACCGCGCCGTGGCCGGGGATGTTCCTCGGCCTGCGATCAGGCACACCGGCCATGACCGCCCGCTACTGGACGTTCCCGGGCGCCTACGCGACCGGGGATCTGGCGCGACCTGAGCCCGACGGCCAGATCCGCGTGCTGGCGCGGCTCGACCCGATCGTCAGCGTGTCGGGGCAGCTGGTCAGCGTGAACGAGGTGCGCGACGTGCTCGAGGAGCATCCCTTCGTCGCCACCGCGGAGGTCGTGGGCCGGCCCGACCCCCGCCGCGGACAGGCGGTCGTCGCGTGCGTGCTGCTGGCGGCGGCCCCCGGTCAGGAGCTCGACGGGGTCGCCGACGAGCTGCGGGAGCACGTCCACGACACGCTCGGTGGCCTGGCGACGCCTGCGACGGTCGCGTTCCTTGAGGCGCTGCCCAGCGAGCTGTCGCGCGACGAGCTGCGTCAGGCGCTGGCGGTGCTGGTCGCCGCCCAGCCCCGGCCGGTCCTGCACGTGTCGACCGCGCAGCTGCGGGCGGCGCTGGCGGCGTCGCCCTGACACGTGAATGCGCCCGAGCTTGCGAGGGCGATTCTCCCAATCGGAGGTTGTGGCCATCGCGCAGCGATGGCCATGAGATGCTGACACGTGAATAGCCGGGTCGGGCGCCCCGGGGTCGACACCGTGTCGAGATTCCTGCGCTATGCGTGGCTGTTCCGACACAGTGTCGGACAGCCTGCGACAGGCGATTCTCATCATCCGGGGTGGGGGCGCCAGCCCCCATGACCTGCTGACACGTGAATGCGCCCGAGCCTGCGCGGGCGATTCTCCATATACCGGTTGTGGCGGTCGCGCAGCGACCGTCATGGGATGCTGAGTCTGGCGTGCGATCATGGGCCGATGACGAAGGCCGGAGGAGGTCACATGCCCACGGACTGCCTGTTCTGCAGGATCGTCGCCGGAGAGGTGCCGTCCG
>JACDBB010000059.1 GCA_013695145.1 Euzebyales bacterium | reverse complement strand
CTCCAGGTCGCGGCGATCCCACGTGGCGACCGTCCCCAGGTCGGGCCTCGTGCAGGCCCTGGCTCGCTGAGCGGGCTGGTATCGTCGCATTATGGCGTTCACTCGCGATGATTTGGCGTCGATGTTCCGGCTTCTGGAGGAGGAGCCGGATCTGCGTCTCGCGCTTCGAGACCGGCTGCTGACCGAGTCACAGCTGGCCGTCGAGGCCGCGGTCCAAGAGCTCGCTGCGTCACAGCGGACCACCGGCGAGCATCTGGCCACCCTGGCCGGACGGGTGGACGGGCTGGCGAAGCAGCTGGTGACGCTGACCGGGCGGCGAAGCAGATGAGCAAGCTCGCGGACTGGGTGGGTGAGCTGCGGGGTGAGGCTTTCGAACGGAGGTACCGCGAACAGGCGAGCACACGCTTCGCCCCGATCGCCCGACGCCTGCGTCTGCTCACAGGCCAGGCGCTCGACGATCTCCTCGACGATGCGGTTGACGCCGGTACGCTCACCGAGGACGAGGCTCATGAGGTCCGCCTGGCCGACGCCGTCGTGCGCGCCAGGCGGCGTGACGACGGCGCGGAGGTCGTGCTCGTGGCCGAGGTGTCGGCCGGTGTCAGGATCAGCGACGTGCAGCGCGCCGCGGAGCGTGCCCGGATCCTCGCGACCCTTGACCGGCCGACGCTGCCCGTCGTGGCCGGGGAACGGGTGCCCCCGCAGGCAGCCGAGGCGGCTCGCGCACTTGGGGTCTGGCAGGTCAGCGCGGCCGGTGTCGAGCCGCCACCGCAGCCGCCAACCGCAGCCGCATCCTGACATCTGGGACCGCCGTGACTCCACGAGCGCGTCGACCTCGGGCGGTCACCCGCCCTCCTCGGTGACCCGCTTGAGGTTCGCCAGGGAGCGGCGGAACAGGCGCCGCACCCACGGCGCCACCACGACCTGCGCGACGGCGTCCCCCAGCCCGCCGAAGGGCGCCTCCACCTCCTCCCACCACACGAAGCGCGTGCCAGCCGCCGTGGGCTCCAGCTCGAACGCGCCGACCCCCCGGATCACGCGGCCAAGATGGCGCACCGCCATCACCCGAGGCGGCGACCACTCCGTGACCTCCATCCGGTCGCTGACCACGACGCCGGCCACGTTGGTCCGGCAGTCCACAACCACGCCCACGCCCTCCCGGTTCGCGCCGGTGACCGTGACGCTCACGGCATCGACCATCCACTCCGGCTGCGCCTCGAAATCGGCCAGAACGGCCCACACCTGTTCGGGTGGCGCCTCGATGTGGGTCGACGCCTCGATGCGAGCCACACGCGACTCCCTTGTCCGGCGAATGCTCAGCGAGCTTTCCGACCAGTATCGCCGCCCGGGGGGTCCACGGCCGTTCCGGTAGCCTGTGCCGTCCCGCCGCCAGTGCGGGCGAGCACGTGAGCAGGAGTCCCGACCCGCCCGAGACCCCGACCATCCCCCACACCTCGAGAGAGCACAGATGTTCATCGACCTGAACGGCGTTCGCCATCACTACCTGAGCAAGGGCGAGGGACCGCCCGTGATGTTCCTCCACGGCCTGGGCGGCAGCCTTCACGTGTGGCACGGCGTCATCGACAACCTGTCGCTGCACCATCACTGCGTGGCGCTCGACCTGCGCGGCCACGGCCGCAGCGACGCCGGCAAGGGCGACGTCACGATCGCCTCGCTGGCCAAGGACGTCCACGCGCTCATCGCGGCGCTGGAGCTGCCGGCGGTGACGCTGGTCGGCAACTCGCTGGGCACCCTGGTCGCCCAGCAGCTCGCCGTGGACCAGCCCGAGTCGGTCGACAACCTCGTGCTCGTCGGTGGCATCAGCTGGTTCGAGCCTCCGGTGCGCGACGCGTACACCCAGCGCGCCAAGCAGGTCGAAGCCGACGGGATGGACGCTGTGGTCGACGACTGGCTGCCCGGCGCGCTCGCGCCGCGCACCCGCGCGAGGCTCCCCCAGCTGGCAGGGTTGCTGCGGGACCTGTTCCTGCGGAACGACCCCTCCAGCTACGCCAAGGCCTGCCGCGCGCTCGCCGCCGGCCCGAAGATCCCGCGCGAGCAGATCGGCCAACCCACCCTGCTGCTGGTCGGTGACCATGACCGCTCCACGCCGATCGCGATGACCGAGGAGCTCCACGCCGACATCCCGGTCTCCACAGTCAAGGTGATCCCCGCAGCAAGCCACTGGGCGCCACTGGAACAGCCGGACGTGATCGCCGCGGCGCTGCTCGAGTTCCTCACCTAATGATGTCCCAGCGCCTGGCCGGCGTGCACGCTGTCAGCGGGGGGGAGCCGGCAGATCCACGGGCGCTGCGGGACCGTGCGGCGCAGGGGCCGTGCGCTGCTGGTAGCGGGCGGCCATGCAGACGAGGAACGTCTCCGGGCTGACCCCCTCAGGTGGCCGGTGGGACAGGCGCTCGGCCAGCGGTTGCGCAATCGCGCGTGCGATGTCGGCGCGCACAGGTGGCCGCAGCGTGTGCGCCCGCAGGAGGAAGGCGCGGACGGCCTGGTAGTCGTGCGCGGAGAGCACCGCGGGGTCCAGCGTGGCGGCATACGCCTCGCCACCCGGTGGCACGCGGAAGCGGACCGCCTCCGCGGCCCGCTCGGCCGCGCGCTCGCGCAGCACGATGGTGCCCGCGACGAGATCGCCGAGCCGCTGGTGCCGCCGCGACAGCAGAGAGGAGATCACGGCGGCCGCGCCGAGGGTGAGCTGGAAGTCGATCAGCCCGAGCGCGGCGCGGATCGCCGCGTGCCGGAACCGCACCGGAGCGCCCTCGCGGGTGACCACCCGCAGCCCGAGCGCCGCCTTGCCGACCGTTCGACCGCGCCACAGCGTCTCCAGCGCCGTCGGGTACCCGAAGAGGACAGCGAAGATCAGCACCAGCACGAGCGTGACGCCGATCCACTCGGGCAATTCCGCGGCGACCCCCGCGGCCGCGGCGAGCCCGACGGCGAGCACGATCGTGAGGATGACGGTGCCCTGGATCATCAGGTCGAGCAGCAGCGCCACGCATCGCGACCCGATCCCGGCTGCCTGGAACTCGAGCGGCACAGCCTCGGGCGTGACCACGCCCCGTGACGTCACCTGCCGCTGACCCAACCGATCCCCCTCGCCCTACACTGCGCGGTCGGCAGCCAGTATGACTGACCTTTGGACACCCGACCCGTGACCGTCGACGAGTTCATCGCGCGCAACGGGCCGTCGTGGCAGCGGCTCGGCGAGCTGACCAACCGTGCGGGGCGGCGAGCGAGCACCCTGACGGCCGGCGAGCTCGACGAGCTCGTGTCGCTCTACCAGCGCACCTCCACACACCTGTCGCTCGCCAGGAGCCGGTTCGCCGACCCGGCCCTGTCGGCACAGCTCACCCAGCTGGTCGCACGCAGCGGCGCGGTGGTCTACGGCACCCGGCCACGAACGTTGCGGGCAGCAACGCGCTTCGTCACCGAGACCTTCCCGGCCGCGCTGTGGCACAGCCGATGGTTCGTGCTGGTCGCGACGCTGCTGCTCGTCGTCCCCGCCCTCGCGGTCGGCGCCTGGATCGCCGTCTCCCCCGAGGCGCTCGAGGCGAGCGGTCCTGAAGCGCTGCGTCAGGCCTACATCGAGGAGGACTTCGAGGCGTACTACTCCGAGCTCGACTCCACGGAGTTCTTCGCCACCGTGGCGACCAACAACATCCAGGTGGGGATCCTGTCGTTCGCCGCCGGTGTGCTGCTGTGCCTTCCGACCGCCTACGTCATGGCCCTCAACGGCGCCAACCTCGGCTTCGCGGGCGGGCTGTTCCACGCGGCCGGGGAGGCCGCGCGGTTCTGGGGGCTGATCCTGCCGCACGGGCTGCTCGAGCTGACCGCCGTGTTCGTGGCAGGCGGTTCGGGCCTGCGGCTCGGCTGGGCGATCGTGGACCCCGGCGACCGACGGAGGTCAGATGCCCTGGTCGAGGAGGGCAGGCGGGCCGTGGTGATCGTGCTGGGGCTGGTCGGGGTGTTCATCGTCTCGGGACTCATCGAGGGATACGTCACCGGATCGGGGCTGCCCACCTCGCTGCGGGTCGGCATCGGGCTCACCGCCGAGGCCGCGTTCCTCGCCTACGCCGGCGTGCTGGGTCACCAGGCCGCTCGCCGTGGCCTGACCGGCGCCCTCGGCGAGTCCGATCAGCGCCGCTGGACCCGCGAGGCGGCGACGTAGCGACGGACGTCCCTCGCCGGGTACGCGTGGCCTGGACATGATCGACAAGCGCGATCTGTACCAGCGCATGGGGATCGCGGAGTACTTGTTGGTCGATCTCCAGGACCACCGCATCTTGGTGCACCGGCTCGCCGGCGATCGCTATTCAGACCCCGTGCCGTTCGTCGCGGGCCAGACGCTCGAGCCGGTGGCCCTGCCTGGCTTCTCCATCACGGTGGACCGCATCCTCGACGCGGGCGGTTGACCCCCGGCTACAACCGCCCGGTGGCCTTGACCCGCAGGTAGGCGTCGGCCAGCCGCGGTGCGAGGCGCCCTGGGGGTTCGTCGACCACGACGACGCCGAGCGCGCGCAGCCGAGCGACGGTGCGGCGTCGGGCGTCCAACGCCGTGACCGCGGCGGCCTTGCGGTAGGCCTCCCGCGCGTCTGCGGGCGTGGCGCGCGCCCAGGTGTCGACGGAGGGGTCCCGCACGCCGGCGACGAGCACCAGGTGGTTGCGCACGACCAGCGGCAGCGCGGGCAGCAGCGTCTCGGAGACCGCCTCAGGGACGAGCTCGGTCAGGACGACCAGGAGCGATCGGCGGCGGAACCGGGCCAGCGTCTCGCTGAACGCGTTGCGGTAGTCGCTCTCGACCAGCTCGGACTCCAACGCGTACATCGCCTCGGTCACCCGGCCCAGCTGGTTGCGCGTGTGCCCCGGCGCGACCGCCGCGTGGACCCGGTCGGAGAAGGCGACGAACCCCGCCCGGTCCCCGAGCCGCGTCGACACCGCGGTCAGCATCATCACCGCGTCCATCGCGTGGTCCAGGCGCGGCACGTCACCCCAGGACGCCCCGCCGGCCTGCGGGTCGCGCACCCTCGCGGCCATGAGCCGGCCCATGTCGAGCAGCACCATGACGGTCTGGTTCCGCTCAGCGCGGTAGGTGCGCACGATGGCCTTGCCCGCCCTGGCCGTGGCGGCCCAGTCGATGCGGCGGAACTCGTCGTCGACGCCGTACTCGCGCAGCTGGTCGAACTCGGTGCCGCCGCCCCGTCCCTGCGCCGAGCGCAGGCCCACCTCGAGGATGCGCGCCTTGTCGATGCGCAGCTCCGCCTCGTCGCGGGAGCGGAACGGGGGGTAGACGCGCAGCGTGCCGGGCACCCCCACGTCGCCCTGCCGGGCGGCCAGGCGCCACGGACCCTCGGCCCGCAGTGTCACGGTGTCGAGCTCGAAGCGACCGCGGCGCGACGGCGAGATCGCCGTCGAGGCTCGGGCACGCCCGCCGGCTGGCACCCGCAGCGCGGCGCGGCGCGAGCCGGCGCGCAGAGAGGGTGGCAGCCTGTCCGCGAGCCGCATCCTGACCGGGCGACGAGCGGGATTGTGCACCGTCCAGACGACCTCGCCGTCACCGTCCAGTGGCAGGATCGCGGGTGCGTCGCGTTCGACCTTGAAGCTGCTGGCCGCAGGCGCGCGGACGGCGTCAACCGCGGCGACCGCCAGCACGACGAGGTTCACCGCGGCGAACGTGAACCCTGCCTGGCCAGGCAGGAGCAGCACGACGAGACCGGCCACGGCGAGGAGCACCGCGAGGCGCCAGGTGGGGACGACAGGCACGCGGCCGCGCTACCGCGGGACCGGCACGGAGGACAGCACACCAGCGAGGACACCGTCGGCGCTGACGCCCTCGAGCTCGACCTCCGGGCGCAGCTGGACGCGGTGGCGCAACGTCGGCACGGCGACCGCCTTGACGTCGTCGGGAGTCACGAAGGACTTCGCGGCCAGCCACGCCCATGCCTTGGCGGCGTGCAGCACCATCGTCGACCCGCGCGGGCTCACCCCGAGCGTGAGCGACGGCGAGTCCCGCGTCGCCCTCGCCAGCGCCACGATGTACGCCTGGACACGCTCGTCCACGCGGACCCCGTCGACCGCGGCGCGTGCCGCGTCAAGGTGCTCGTGCCCAGCCACAGCCGTGATGCCCAGCGAGGCGATGTCGTGCGGGTTCATCCCGGCGTCGTGGCGGGCGAGCACCTTCTGCTCCTGCTCAGCGGTCGGATAGCCGACGATCACCTTCAGCAGGAAGCGGTCGAGCTGGGCCTCGGGCAGCGGGTAGGTGCCCTCGTACTCCACCGGGTTCTGGGTGGCGATCACCAGGAACGGATCAGGCAGGCGCCGGGTGGCCCCCTCGACCGAGACCTGCCGCTCCTCCATCGCCTCGAGCAGCGCCGCTTGGGTCTTCGGGGGTGTGCGGTTGATCTCGTCGGCCAGCAGGAGGTTCGTGAACACCGGACCCTCGCGGAACGCGAAATCGCCCTGCCGCTGGCGGTAGATCAGCTGCCCGGTCACGTCCGACGGCATCAGGTCGGGCGTGAACTGGACGCGCTTCTCGTCGAGGTCGAGCGCTCCCGCCAGCGCCTTGACCAGCAGCGTCTTCGCGGTCCCGGGGACGCCTTCGAGCAGGACGTGGCCGCGGACGAGCAGCGCGACCAGGAGCGCAGTGACTGCACCGTCGTTGCCGACGACCGCCTTGGCGACCTCGTCGCGCACCGCGGTGATGGCGTGACGGGCGTCGGGCGCCGCCTGCGCGGCGGGCTGGGGTGTCGGGCTGCTCACGGGTGGCCTCTCGCGTCTGTCTGGGGGGCATGTTCGGCAGTGTGGCGGAGCGCGGTGAGGCGGAGCCGTTCAGCGGCTTGGGCCAGCCGCACCAGGGCTGCGTCGTCGACCGGCTCGGTGCTGGTCAGCAGCGCGAGCGTCTCGTCGCGGTCCGTCCCCGTGCGTGCCGCCACGGCGGCGGCGACCTGCTCGGGCGGGGTGGTCTGAGGAAGGCCGAGACGCTCGGCGAGAGTGCGCCTCACATCGTCGCGGAGCACCCCGGCTGCGCGCCCTCGCGCCCCGGTGTGCTGCAGCAGGTTGCCGACCGCCGTCACCAGCTCCGAGCCGGGCAGCTCGACAGGCTGCGGCTCGGCCACGACGCGCCCGAGCCGCCGGGCGCGCCACCACGCGAGCACGACGAACGCGACGGCCAGCTGCAGCAGCGCGAACCGCACCCGGTCGGGCAGGAGGTCGGAGAGCGTCGCCTCGCCCTCCCCGGGACGGGGCGGGCGCAGGAAGGCCACGCGCGTGCCGGCGCGCGGGGCGAGCAGGGCCGCGGCCAGCTGCGGATGGTCGGCGGCGGCCAGGCGGTCGTTCACGAGGACCTCCGGCCCCCCGAGCGCGACGATGGTGCCCGCGCCTTCCTCGACGGCGACGAGCCAGGTCCCGCCGTCCACGCCGAAGCAGCCGGTGGAGCCGGTGGGCGCCTCGTAGGCGACGCTCGACTGACCGGGCTCGACCTCGTCCACGTCGTCGAGCGCAGCAAGGGCGCAGTCGCCCCGCTCAAGCCCCGTGGAGACGAAGCCGGTGACCGCGGGGCCCGCGACCTCGGGTGTGAGCGGCGAGAAGCTGTCGCCGGTCACGAGCACGCCGCCGTCACGCACCCACGCGCGCAGCTCCTCGCGCCGGTCGTCGTCGAGGTTGTCGGTCAACAGCAGCGCCACATCGGCCTGGGCGCCCGGCAGCGACGAGTCGAGTTCCACTTCCGCGCCCAGGCCACGCAGGCTGTCGACGAGCGCGCGGGTGCCGTCGGCGGCGGTCGAGGCCGGGTCCAGCGGCGGGCCGGACTGACCCGGTGGGCCCGCGACCAGCGCCGCGACGACGATCCCGGCGACGAGCAGGACGATCGGCAGCGCGGTGCGGAGCCTTTCTCCCCGCTCCGGCCCCCGCCCGCTCGGCGCCGGGACGCTCACCTGGCTCCCACCAGCGTCGCACGACGGACCGCCGCGCGAGCGCCCTCCACCCGCTCGCGCATGGTCGCCGCGTCGCCGGCGGCGACTGCGCTGTCGCCGTACCAGGCGGCCTCGAACGCACGGGTGACCGCCTCGAACGCGTCGGTCGCATCAGTCGCAGCGGTCGCATCGCCGAGCGTGCCAGCGACCTCGGCGAGGTACTCGCCCGCGGTCCGGCCTGGGATCTCCTCGAGCACCCCGGAGGCTGCGAGATCTGCGATCAGCGCCCGGTAGCGGCAGCGGACCGCGTCGCGCCAGCGACCTGCGGCTTCGTGAGCCTCGGCCTCGGCGCCCCAGGCCGTCGCCGGCCGCCCGACCGACGCGCCGACGGCCGGGTCCACGCCGGGGTCGCGGCGCGTGCCACGGGCGAAGCGCACCGCCAGCAGGACGGCGGCGCCGACGATGGCCGCCAGGAGCACGTAGCCCACGACCGTGCCCGCGCCGGTGCCGCTCAACCCGTCGAGCACACCGCCCACCGTGTCCCGGAACGCGTCGAGGATCCGCTCGAGGAGGCCAGGCCGCAGGGGATCGTACTCGGCGGCGGACAACACCTCATCGACGACCCGGCGGGCTTCCGACGGGTCGACGGTCACTTCGGGCAGGCTAACCGCCAGCGGTCCGCCCCCGCGATCCGGCGACGTCGGCGAGCACGGCGAGGTCGAGCGCCTCGGTGCGGACGCGCGCGTCGAGATAGACCATCGTGGCCACCAGCGCCGCGTACGGGGTCACGACCAGCGCCGCCGCGCTGCCGCCCAAGGCGAGCAGGAGCCAGCCGACGTCGAACCCGATGAAGAACGCGGCGGCGCTGGGCAGGCCGGACAGCGCGCTCTGCACCAGGCTGGCAACCAGCGCAGCCAGCAGCAGCACACCCAGGACGGTCCACACCCTGGGGCGCACGAGGGCGAGCGACCTTCGCAGCGCGGCCACGGGACCGAGCCGTTCGATCATGACGGCGACCTGCGCGACCGCGAACAAGACGTAGCAGGCCACACCGACCGGCACGGCGACAAGCAGGACCAGGCCGCCGACGACCGCCACGGCCACCTGCCCGGTGGCGATCAGCGCCACCCCGACGGCCAGCGGGCCGTAGGTCGCGATGCCCGCCAGGACGGTCACCCCGATCAGCGCGGGCCAGCGTCCAAGCGCTGACCGCAGGACGGCGGGACCGTCGACGTCCTCACCGAGGACCCGGGAGACCGCCAGTCGCGCGACCAGTCCGTTGACCAGCGGCAGGAAGAAGATCGCGGCGACGCCGGCCACGCCGAGCGCGGAGAACGTGCCGGTGTCACCGGTCTCCAGCGCCACCTGCGCGCCGACCGGGTCGGCGAAGATCTGGCCGAATCCGAGGCCGCCGAACGCGCCGCGCTGCAGGTAGGCGCTCACGAGCTGGACCGGCACGACGACCAGGCCGGTGAGCAGCAGCAGCAGGCGCAGGTCGGCGCGCAGCAACACGAACGGCTGATCAAGGACGTCGGAGACGGTCAGGGGACGCAGCGGCACGAGTCCCCGCCCCGTCGCGGAGCCAGTCAGGGTGGCCGCGCGCCAGCCCGCGGCCGGCCCTGCACCCGCTGTCCCCATCGTCGTCCCCCCTGCAGCCAGCCGGTTGGTCACCGCCGAGGATATCGGCGCTCGGAGTCTGGAATGGCGGCCAGCGTGGCTTCCAGACGCAGCCGCTCCGGCAGATCCGATGGCGGCTGGTCAGCATGCGGCACACCGGGCAGAGAGCCGGTGGTCGAGCGCTCGTCCGCGACGGCCAGCGGGCGCCCGGCGCGACGCGCGGCGTTGCGACGAGCGCGGTCGAGCTGCTCTGGCGTGACGACGGCCAGCAGCTCCCCGTAGGCGGTGGCGACCGCGTCCAGGTGCGCTTCGACCGCGACGGCGTCGTAGCCGCGGAAGGCGAGCGGGAACGGCGCCCTGCTGATGTCCGCGGGCACAGGCAACCCGTCCCAGTCATGCTGGGGGGTTCCAGGAACCTCGAGCACCTCGCTGTCGCGGTAGAGCGCGACCAGCACGGTGGCCAGGCCTATCAGGCAGGCGGCGATGGCAACGGCCATACGGGGCCAGTATGCCTGCACGCCACGGCATCCCATGACGGTCGCCGTGCGGGCACTAGATTGCGTGCATGGTCCTCAACCTGGGCGGGCGGACGCTCGACCTGTCGCGCAGGTGCGCCGTGATGGCGATCGTCAACCGCACGCCGGACTCGTTCCACGACCACGGGGCGACCTACGCGCTCGACGCTGCGGTCGACTACGCGCTGGCGCAGGTCGACGCGGGAGCGGACCTGATCGACATCGGCGGTGTGAAGGCCGGACCAGGCGAGGAGGTCACCGCCGCCGAGGAGCGCGAGCGGGTCCTGCCGTTCGTGGAGGCGTTCCGGGCGAGGTCCGACGTGCCGCTGTCCGTCGACACGTTCCGCGCCGACGTGGCCGCAGCCGCGCTCGCCGCGGGCGCGGACCTCGTCAACGACGTCAGCGGCATGATCGAGCCCGCGATCGCCGATGTTGTCGCGGCTCGCCCTGGCGCCGCGCTGGTCGTCATGCATGCTGGCGGGCCGGTACGCACGCGGCCGTTCCGGGCCGCCTACACCCCCGATGTGACCGCGGTCGTCGTCCGCGAGCTGCGACGCCTGGCCGGCATGGCCCGAGACCGGGGAGTGCCGGTAGCGCAGATCATCGTCGATCCCGGCCACGACTTCGGCAAGAACACCATCCAGTCGCTTGAGCTGACCCGCCGCCTGCCTGAGCTCGCCGCGTTGGGCCACCCGGTGCTGGTCGCGCTGTCGCGCAAGGACTTCCTCGGCGAGACGCTCGGCCCTCGAGTCCCTCCCAGCGAACGGCTGGAGGCCTCCCTTGCGGCAACTGTCGCCGCGGTCATGCTCGGCGCCCGCATGGTGCGAGTCCACGACACGGCAGCGACCGTGAAGGCGGTGCGGACGGTCGAGGCGATCCTCGGCTGGCGCCCGCCCGCGATCTCCGCGCGCGGTCTGGAGTGACGCCGCCTGTCGCTCGGCGCCGGTTCGCGGCAGGATGGGGGCATGAAGGAACACACCACCACCCGCCGCGCTCCCGGCCGCAACGAACCGTGCTGGTGCGGCAGCGGCCGCAAGTACAAGAAGTGCCACGCCAGCGCCGACGCCCCCGGCCGCCGCGCCGCGCCCGCCGGTGGCCTGGACCTGCGCGTCGGTGACCGCGTGCGTCCCGGCCGTGTCAGTCCCCCACGCCCGTTGCCCGCGACGATCGTCCGGCCCCCCTACATCGCCAACGACGGCGAACCCCTCCAGGCGCGAGTGCCCGCCCGGCCGCGGACCCCAGACGAGATCGCGCGCATGCGGCGTGCGGGTCGGGCCGCGCGCGAGGTGCTGGTGGGCCTGGGCGACCACGTCAGGCCGGGAATCACCACGGACGAGCTCGACCGCATCGCGCACGAGCACGCCATCCGGCTGGGCGCCTACCCCAGCCCGCTCGGCTACCACGGGTACCCCAAGTCGATCTGCACGTCCGTCAACGAGATCATCTGCCACGGCATCCCTGACGACCGCCCGCTGGCCGACGGCGACATCATGAACGTCGACGTGACCCTGTACCTCGACGGTGTGCACGGCGACACCTCCATGATGTTCTGCGTCGGCGAGGTCTCCCCGGACTGCCGCAGGCTGATCGCGGTCACCGAGCGGGCGCTGCTCGCGGGGATAGGCGCGGCGCGCGCCGGCAACCAGGTCCGCGACATCGGCAAGGCGATCCAGCAGGTGGCCGAGGCGGACGGGCTCGGTGTCGTGCGGGCCTTCGTGGGGCACGGGGTCGGGCCGGAGTTCCACAGCGAGCCGACCGTCTACCACTACTACGAGCCGGACGCTCGCGCGCGCCTCGAGCCCGGCATGACGTTCACTGTCGAGCCGATGCTGAACCTCGGCACCTGGCGCCACACGATGTGGGACGACAACTGGACGGCGGTGACCGCCGACCTGGCGCCCAGCGCGCAGTTCGAGCACACGATCCTGGTGCGCGAGGACGGCGTGGAGCTGCTGACCGTGGTCGAGGGGGCCGAGCAGCCCTTCCTCGCCGGCTGACCGCTGATGGTGCAGCGCAGACCCGACGCTTCGGACCGTGAGTCTCTCCTACCTGCCTGACAGCAGAAGCCAGGCAGAGCCGGTTACGACCCTGCCGCGCCCAGGACGTCGAGCAGCGCCCTCGCCTGCGCTTCCGAACCGAGCTCCGCGCCGTACTTCTCGTACGCGTTGCGCTCGGCCGATTCGATCACGATCACGTCGTGGTCGCGGACCAGCTCGGCGAAGCGGGTCTCGTCGAACTGCCCCCACCGGACGAACGTGAGCTCGGTGGTGTACGGCGCCAGCATGCCGATCGCGTTGTCGAAGAACGAGTCGAAGATCACCAGGGTCCGTCCCGGCAATCGTGGCGTGCCCTCGGGCGCTTGCGTGACGATCTCGCCGGTGGAGGGCGGGCGCAGCCGCTCATCGCCCTCAAGGCCGGGCGTCGCGACCCCCGGCCGGTCCACGAACGTGCGCTGCGTTTCGAGCTCGCTCGGCATCCCCAGCAGCCGTGTGAGGTCGCCGGTGTGCGGTTCCTCTCGGATCGTCAGCGCCTCGGGATCCCACAGACCGGGCTGCAGCGCTTCGACGATCTGCTCCACGAACGACGCCAGGCCGCGGGTCGTCCAGTGGGTGTCGTGAGGGTAGTAGACGGGCCGGTCCGCCGCGTCAGCGATGCCCTCCATCGCGGCGTAGGCGTCGACGTAGCCGGGTGGGGTGACCGCGTCGAGCCGCTCCCGCAGCTCGCTTCGGGTCTCGTCCGCGCACGCGCCCTTCTCGGCCGCGTCGCCCTCACCCCCCTGATCCCCGCCCCCCGGCTCGCTACGCTCGCCCTCACCCCTTTGATCCCCGCCCCCCGGCTCGCTGCGCTCGCCCTCACCCAGGTGCTCGGGGTAGATCGCGTTCTTGTCGGGCGCGATGGTGAGCACCAGCTCGCGGCCGCTGCCTGCGACGATCCCGGCCAGCCGGTTCATGCGGGCCGCGACCTCGTCCGGCGGGACGACCGGTTCGCAGACGTTGTCGAGCGCCTCGGTGAGGAACAGCCAGCCGTCCGCCCCCAGGGTGACCGCAGGGTTGGGGCTCTCGTCGAACACCTCCAGGTTCAGCTTGGCGTTGGCTTCCACGAGCGCAGACCGCAGGGGCAGCTGGTCCACCACGTAAGCGGACGCCTGCTCGTAGGTGTCGGTGTCGAACACGTCAGCCGGCGAGTCGAAGGCCGGCGCCTGCGTCAGGTCTCGATTCTCGATCTCCTCGCCCTGGAAGCCGGTGAGCCACAGCACACCAGGCACGAACAGCACGGTCGCGAACGCCACAGCGACCAGCAGTCGTCCGGTCGGGCTCATGGTGTCGATTCCTCTGCTAGAAGCGGAAGTACAGGAACGGGCTGAACGAGCCGCCCGCCATCAGCAGCAGGGCGTAAGGCAGCGCCAGCCCGAGGACAGCCAGCCTGGCCACGGCGGGAGCCGCGCCACGCGCACGCTCGAGCGTCGGGCCGAGCACGAGGTGTCGCGGCAGCAGCACCACCAGTGACGCCAGGGCAAGGACCAGCGTTACGCGAACGTCCAGCACCTCGGCCACCCGCGGCACGATCTCCAGGCTGCCAGGTGCGACCATCGCGCGCAGGTAGCCGAGCGCGCCGGTCAGCGTCTCGGCCCGGAAGAGCACCCACCCGACCATCACGGCCAGCAGCGTGGCCGCCCGGCGGAGCGGCACGAGGTTCGTGGAGCCGGTCGGGCGCTGCTCCATGAAGCGCTCCGCCACCAGCAGCGCACCGTGATAGGCGCCCCACGCGACGAACGTCCACGCGGCGCCGTGCCACAGCCCGGTCAGCAGGAACACGATCCACAGGTTGCGGTACGTGCGTCCGGCGCCGTCGCGCGAACCGCCCAGCGGGATGAACAGATAGTCGCGGAACCAGTTCGACAGGGTCATGTGCCAACGCCGCCAGAAGTCGGTCACCGACACCGCCGAGTAGGGCCGTGCGAAGTTCTCAGGGAACCGGAAACCGAACATTCGGCCGAGGCCGATCGCCATGTCGGAGTAGCCCGAGAAGTCGAAGTAGATCTGCAGCGTGTAAGCGGTGACGCCGAGCCAGGCCGTGACCGCGTTCAGTTCGCCGGGCGGGGTCGCGAACGCGGCGTCGGCGACCACCGCGACGGCGTCGGCGACCACGATCTTCTTGACCAGTCCGTGCGTGAAGCGGACCGCGCCCTCGGCGAACGCGTCCATGCCCGCGCGCCGGTTCCCCAGCTGGTCGGAGATCTCGTGGAAGCGCACGATCGGACCCGCGATCAGCTGGGGGAACAGCGCGACGTACAGCGCGAAGTCGATCGGGTTGCGCAGCGGGACGCGGGTGCCGCGAGCGACGTCGACCGTGTAGCTCATCGCCTGGAATGTGAAGAACGAGATGCCGATGGGCAGCGTCACCGCCGCCCAGTCGGTCGAGCCGAGATCGAGCGCGCCGCGCAGCCCGTCCACCTGGCCGACGAAGAAGTTGGCGTACTTGAAGTACGCCAGCAGACCCATGTTCACCAGCACCGCCGCAGCGACGCCCCATTGTCGCCGGCGCTCGCCCGAGCGATCGCCACGCCGGGCGACGGCGAACCCGAGCACAAAGTTCGCGGCGATCACACCCAGCAGCGCGAACACGAAGGCGCCGCCACCCCACGTGTAGAACGCCAGGCTCGCCACCAGCAGCACGGTGTTGCGGGCGCGGCGCGGCGCCAGCCAGTACGCACCCAGCGTGACCGGCAGGAACGCGAAGAGGAACTCAAGCGACGAGAAGACCATCAGCCTGCGCCGAGGATACGTCGCTGGCCTGAATCGTCCGCTACCCGGCGGACAGGTCCAGATCGGCCTCGCGGTCGAAGGGGATCTCGTCGCAGTGCTGTCCGGCTGGCGGGACGACCTCGTCCACCCGGTGAGCCTGCAAGCCGGTCGTGAGACTTCGGAAGTCGATCAGCACCCGGCCGTCACGCACCCTCAGGTCGAACCGATCCATCCCGCGCGGCGCCGGACCGCGGACGACGCGACCGGCCGGGTCGTAGCGCGAGCCGGTGGAGTTCGCCCCGAAGTACCCAGAGCTCGCGCACCACGACACGCCCATGCGCCCGTACTCGTCACGGATCGGGCCCGAGGTGTTGAACGCGAGGAGCCGATCGTCGAACAGCGTCAGCCAGGCGCACGGGTTCTGGTCGTTGAGGCACACGCGCCGCGGCCGGTCGATGACCGCCGCCCGCACGGCGGCCTCCTCGCCCACGACCTCCACCGTCGAGCCTGGGTCCAGCCCGACGAAGAACACCGCCACCACGAGCAGCACGCCTGCGAAGAACACGGCGGGCACGCCGATGCGAAGAATGCGAGCCGCGCGGGAGTGGGGGTGCAGCCCGGGCCCCTCGGCCGGGACGAGCTCCCGGCGATGCTCGCGGCTGGCCTCCTCCGATCCCGCGTAGCGCGGGTCGGCGGCGTCGAACGGCAAGGTGAAGCGCTGGTCGGGCTGGTCCAGCCGGGGGTCGTCGCGGTCGCCTCGCACCCCGCCCATCCTACGGTCCTAGGTGGGTAGGCTTGGGCCCAAGCCGACCGACGAAGGATCTGCCGCATGCCGATGCCCGACAAGTTCGTCTTCGTGTGCATCAACCAACGAGATCCCGAGCATCCACGACCCAGCTGCATCAACTCAGGGTCGGCCGATCTGTTCAACACGCTGCGCGAGGAGCAGGGCAGACGGGTCGCTACCGGCGTGAAGATCGTCGCCGGGGGCTGCCTGGAGGCCTGCATGGTGGGGCCGGTGATGGTCGTCTATCCCGACAACGTCTGGTACGGCGGCGTGATCGAGGCCGACGTCCCGGAGATCATGGACCATCTCGAGGGGGGGCCGCCGGTCGAGCGGTTGCGCATCGGCGACGCGGAGTTCGATTTGCGCCCCGAGCAGATGTCGAGCGGGGGGTTCTAAGCGCGCGGGCAACGACGCCCACAGCGAAGGAGCGAAAGATGACGGACCTGATGCCCATCCTGGGCTACCACCACATCGAGTTCTACGTCGGGAACGCCAAGCAGGCGGCGCACTACTACCGGACGGCGTTCGGGTTCACGCCCGTGGCGTACGCGGGACCGGAGACTGGGGTACGGGACCGGGCCTGTTGGGTGCTGGCGCAAGGCGACATCCGCTTCGTGTTCACCGCCGGTCTGGGGCCGGACCACGACGTGGTGCGCCACCAGCGTGACCACGGCGACGGTGTGAAGGACGTGGCGTTCGCGGTGCCCGACGCCGAGGAGGCGTTCCGCATGGCGATCGAGCGCGGCGCCCAGCCCTACCGCGAGCCCGAGATCATCTCCGACGACCACGGCAAGGTCACCGTCAGCGCGATCAAGGCCTACGGCGAGACCATCCACAGCTTCGTCGACGCGGCGGGCTACTCGGGCGCCTACCTGCCCGGCTACGCCGCGCTCGGTCCCGACGCCGAGAGCGCGGGCACCAAGACCGCGCTCACGGCGCAGCCAGGCGAAGGTGTCGGCATCGAGGTCGTCGACCACATCGTCGCCAACGTCGAGTTGGGTCGCATGGACGACTGGGTCGACTTCTAC
Source organism: Euzebyales bacterium (assembly GCA_013695145.1). Classification (GTDB taxonomy): domain Bacteria; phylum Actinomycetota; class Nitriliruptoria; order Euzebyales; family Egibacteraceae; genus JACDBB01. The sequence goes on along the minus strand of JACDBB010000059.1, from coordinate 1,160 downwards.
GCCGGCGTGATGGGCTTCACGCAGCTGGTCCACTACGACGACGAGGCCATCAAGACTGAGTATTCGGCGCTGATGAGCAAGGTGCTCTGGGACGGCGTGGGGCGAATCAAGCTGCCGATCAACGAGCCGGCCCGAGGCAAGCGCAAGTCGCAGATCGAGGAGTACCTCGACTACTACCACGCACCCGGGGTGCAGCACCTGGCACTGGCCACCGCGGACATCGTGGCGACCGTCGAGGCGCTGCGGGCCAACGGCGTACGCTTCATGCGCGTACCGGACACCTACTACGCGGATGTCCGAGGGCGGCTCGACTGGTCGGCGATCGACGAGGATCTCGACGCCCTCGCCGACCAGAACATCCTGATCGACGCCGACGATGAGGGCTACCTGCTCCAGATCTTCAGCGAGCCCGTGCAGGACCGCCCGACCGTGTTCTTCGAGATCATCGAGCGGCACGGCTCCCGCGGCTTCGGCGAGGGCAACTTCAAGGCGCTGTTCGAGGCCATCGAGCGCGAGCAGGACGTTCGCGGCAACCTGTAACCGGCGTTCGTTGAACGGGTGATCCGGTATCCCGGATCAACGTTCAACGGTCGAACAGCTCGCTCACGTCGACCGCGAAGCCGGGCAGCAGCGGCGACGCGAGCGTCTGACTTGCGCCCACCTCGAGGGCGACGTCGAACTCCTCGGCGTCCGGGTGCGAACGCCGGTACACCAGGACGGTGTCCGCGGCGCTGTCGACCAGCCACAGCTCGGGCAGGCCGCGCCGTTCGTAGACCGCCTTCTTCGTCCCCAGGTCGTAGCGCCACGTCGACGCCGAACGCACCCCGACGACCAGGTCGGGCGGTCCAACCAGGTGAGCGGCGTCCCGCGGGGGGAGGTGCGACTCGGCAAGCCACAGCACGTCGGGCGCGTACACCTGATGCTCGGCGAGACGGACGTCCAGGGGCAGCCATGCCTTGCCGCGCCCTGGCTGTCTGTCAGCCCAATCGGCAAGACGTCTGTAGAGGTACCCGGCGAGGTCCTGGTGTCGGGCGCTCGGCTCGTTCACCACGACCTCCCCGTCGATCAGCTGGCTGAAGCGGGGAAGCTCGTCACCGATCGCGAGGAAGCGGTCGGCGGTCATGCGCTCCGTCACGGTGCTCATGGGTCAAAGGCTACCG
>JACDBB010000228.1 GCA_013695145.1 Euzebyales bacterium | reverse complement strand
ACCGCCGAACTGCTCGCGCGGCTCGCCGACGACTGTCGGGCGATCGAGGGCGACATCGCCGTGGCCCTGCAGCCATGATGAGACGCCTGCCGCTCGCTGGTCGGCGCAGTCAGGGACGTCCGCGGCTGCGCGATGTCGGACAGTGGTGCGGCTGAGCGACCTCACCGGTCATTCAGCCGCACCACCTCAAGCGTCCCAGGACTGCTCGCCGGCCTCGATCCTCTCCTCGAGGTGCGACCCGGCAGGTGCGAGCGGGCAGCTCCACGCGGGGTCGTAGTGACACGACGGGTGGTAGGCGAAGTTGAAGTCGCAGACCAGCCGACCGTCAACGGTGGCGCCGAGATCCGCGCCTTTGACCGTGTCCAGCAGGTAGCGGCCACCGCCGTAGGTCTCCTCGCCCGCGGTGGCGTCGCGGAACGGCAGGAACAGCCCGCCGCCGTATGCGTCAAGCCAGAAGACGTCGAGATCACCGACCGGCAGGTGCACGCGGCCGACGCGGCAGAACGCCAGCGACGGGCCGGTGCTGGCGGCAATCTCGTGCGTCTCCTCGGTGACGTCGGTGTCCACCGGCACGGTGAACGCCAGCTCAGGGTCGTAGGGGAGGTAGCGCAAGCCGGCGAAGCGCTCGCGGGCCGCAGGGCCCAGCGGCGACTGCGGGTGGGCACGAAACAGCGCGTCGCGTCCTTGGCGCCAGCGCGCATGCGCGCCCTGCGGATCGCGGTCGCGTGTCGCTCGCACGCCGGCGTACAGGTCGGCCACGCTGCGCCGCCAGCCTGCCAGCTCCAACGTCGCGCTCATCGACACGACCCCGGCGTGGTGGGCCGCGGCGTCGCCACGAGCGCTCAACGGCGCATCCCCGGCGCCCTGCCCTCGGCCATCGCCACGCCGGGGCCGACCGCGCCCAGCGCAAGCGTGCCGCCACTCACCTGGCAGGATCTCATGGCAGTTGCAGGCCGTCGGCCCAGTCAGCGACAGCCCGCACGACCTCTGCGCGGACCTCTGCGGCCGGGCGTCCGTCTGCGGCCGGCACCGAGAACCCGTGGTCGCCGTTGCGGACCACGTGCAGCCGACTGGGCGACGCCTGTTGCAGATTCGCCGCCCGCTCCCGTGCCAGCAGATCGAGATCGCACAGCCGGTCGCGGTCGCCCTGCACGAACAGCAGCGGCACGCGAAGCTGCGGCCAGTGCGCCGTCCGCACCTTCTGCCGACCCGCAGCTGCGCTCCCGGGCCGACCCTCACCCGGCGGATGCAGCGGGTAGCCGAGGAACGCCAGGCCGGCGCACGGCTCGCCCTGCACAGCGAGATGGCTGGCGATCCTCCCTCCCATCGAGCGACCACCGAGCAGCAGCGGGCGGTCGGCGAACAGCGCCGTACGGGCGAACCGCAGCGCGTCACGAAACGCGACCTCCAGGCGCGCCGCGGGATCGGGCCGCTTGCGTCCAGCTTCCGCATAGCCGAAGTTGAAGGTGAGCACGGGGTAGCCGCGGCCGGCCACGCCCCGCGCGACCGACCGGAGCAGCTGGTTGGTGAGATCGGCGCCGGCGCCGTGAGCGAGCACGAACGCTGCCCGCCCGCCATCGGACGGTGGACGATAGACCACCGCGCTCGCGTGGCTGACGGCCTGCGGCGGCGTCAACGCGAAGCGCAGGCGTTCGGCGGGGTTGGCGGGCACTTCGGAAAGACACCTCATCGTTCGGCGGCAGGGCGCGCCAGCAGCCTGCGGGCATGCGGCGGCAAGACGCAGATCCTAGCGTCCACGGCCTCGACAGGCCTGGGTGCGTGAGTTGCGCAAGTATCGTCTGGAGGCTTCGGCGGTTCGGGGCGTTCGGGGCGTTCGGGGCGTTCGAGGCGTGTCGACTTCGGCCGCTGTCAGCGGCTGAACTCGACACGCGCTGGTCCCGGCAAGGCGGTACGGTGCGGGCGTGCGCTGCAGCCTCGGAGGTCCGGTCCCTGGCGACGTCGCGTGAGGCGGGCCCTCGTGCGCGTCGTCGCGGCCCTGCTGTTGCTCGTCGTCGCGTACCTCGGCACGACGTACGCGCAGGTGGTCATCGCAGCCCGCGACGGCGCCGGCGACGTGGGTCCGGCGACCCAGGCGATCATCGTGCTCGGCGCCGCACAGTACGACGGCCGCCCCTCGCCCGTCCTGGAGGCCCGCCTTGAGCACGCGGTGACGCTGTACGACCTCGGGGTGGCCCCGGTTGTGGTGGTGACCGGAGGGCAGCAGCCGGGCGACCGCTCTCGCGAGGCCACGGTGTCGGCCGCCTACCTGCTGCGACGGGGCGTGCCCGAGGAGGCGCTGCGCCGGGAGGTCGACGGCGCCAACACCTGGGAGCAGTTGGCCGCCTCGGCCCGCTTCCTGGCCACGGAGAGCATCGACGAGGTCGTGCTGGTGTCGGATCCGCTGCACACCAAGC
>JACDBB010000222.1 GCA_013695145.1 Euzebyales bacterium | reverse complement strand
CGAGATCGCGGGCCGACGCGGGCGCGCACAGGACACGCGCCCCCTGCTGGGCGGCGATGCCGATCGCGGCCTCGGTGGCCAGCCCCTCGACGTACAGCTGCCCGGCTGGCACCGCCGGCAGGACCTGAGCCAGCACGGCGACGGTGACCGGATTGAACGACGACGTCATGAAAGGTCGCACGCCGGCGCGCGCGGCCAGCAGCGCCGCCACCTGGTGGGCAAGCGCGTCATCCTCGTCGTAGTCAGGGTGGCCGGGGAAGTTCTTGCACTCGACGTCGACGCCGAGGCCGGGGGGCAGGCCGTCGAGGATCGCGCCGAGCTCCCATACACCGAGCTGGGCGAGCTCGGCGGCGGACCGTGACACGATCGCCAGGCCGTCGGCGGTCACCGGATCGTGGTGCACGACCACCGTCCCGTCCGCTGCGCGGCGGGCATCGAGCTCGACCCAGGCCGCCCCGGCCTCCGCGGCCGCGGCGAACGCCGCGGGGGTGTTCTCGGGCGCGACCCGCGGGGCCCCGCGGTGACCGACGACCGCCGGTCCTTCCCCCTCGAACGGCTGCATCCGATGTCCTCTCCCCATGCCCCGGCCCCCAGCCCGGTGCTCGCCCTCGGCGTCATCCTACCGGCCGGACCCTACCGACCAGACCATTCGGACGAGATCCGGCAAAGCTGACCCCTTTACGACCGGCGGGCGGAGGGGTACAGTCGCGGGACAACGTGATTGACAGCATCTGACGAGTGCGCTTCCTTGTGACAGCTTTCACAAGTGCCCCCTACCGGGAGCGCGCGCGTCACCCGGCCAGAGTCCAGGCTGCGGCAACCCGCACGGGACCGCCGGGCGCAGCCCCCCGAGACGCCGACGAGAAAGAGAGCGAGTGATGGACTGGCGCCAGCGCGCAGCGTGCATCGACGAGGACCCCGAGCTGTTCTTCCCCGTGGGGACGACCGGCTCGGCCCTCGAGCAGGTGGAGCGGGCCAAGGCGGTCTGCCGTCGCTGCGAAGTCGTCGAGCACTGCCTCGAGTGGGCCCTTGACAGCAACCAGGACTCCGGCGTGTGGGGCGGCCTGAGCGAGGACGAGCGCCGGACGCTTCGTCGGAGCCGCCAGCGCCGCCGCCGCATGGCCAGCTGACGAGCTCGAGTATCAGCGCGCCACCTGACGCCGGGCCCGATCGTGCCCGAGGTCGGGGGTTCGCCCCACGTCGGAGCACTAGATCATCGGTATGACCAGCTCGATCGTTGTGCCCTCGTCGACCTCGAGGGCATCGAAGGTGCCGCCCAGCTCGCTCTCGGCCAGTGTCCTCGCGATCTGCAGACCGAGGTTGGCCACGCCGTCGAGCGTGCCGCCGCCCGGCAGGCCGACGCCGTCGTCGGTGGCCAGGACCCGCAGCGTCGTCGGTCCCCGCTCGAACAACACGGTGACCGAGCCAACCGCCGCGCCCACGGTCTCGGGGACGCGACCGGCGAAGGCATGCTCGACGGAGTTCTGCAGCAGCTCGGTCAGCACCAGTGCCAGCGGAGTGGCCACCTCGGCGGGCAGCTCGCCCGGCGACCCTTCGATGTCGAAGGAGATGGGCCGGTCGGGGTTCACCAGGCCGTCGGCGAGCATGTCCACGATGCGCCGCGCGATCTTGTCGAACGGGACCCGCTGGCGCGACTCCTGGCTCAGCGTCTCGTGCACCAGCGCGATTGAGGAGATGCGCCGCACGCTCTCGGCGAGGGCGTCGCGCGCCTCCACGGCGTGGAGGCGCCTGCCCTGGAGGCGCAGCAGCGACGCCACCGTCTGGAGGTTGTTCTTCACCCGGTGGTGGATCTCGCGGATCGTGGCGTCCTTGACCCGCAGCGCGCGCTCGTGGCGGCGCAGCTCGGTGACCTCGCGCACCAGCAGCAGCGCGCCGATGACCGCCCGATCGATGATCAGTGGCAGCAGGCGCCGGATCACGATCGCGCCCTGGGCCTCCAGCTCGCTCTCGACGGACTGCCCGGCGTCCAGCGCCTCGCACAGCTCCACGGCATCGGGATCGAAGTCCTCGATGCCCTGCCCGATGACGTTCTCGAGGCTCCCCAGACGGCGGTACGCGGAGATGGCGTTCGGTGAGGCGTACGTCGTCCGGCCGTCGGCGTCGACTCGCAGGATCCCGTCGCCCACGCGCGGGGACAGCTCACGCTCGTCGAACCCGTCGAGCGGGTACGGGAACGTGCCGTCGGACAGCATCTGGGCGAGCTCACCGGCTGACTGCAGGTAGGTGAGCTCGAGGTTGGACGGTGAACGCGCCGTCGACACGTTGGCTTCGCGGGTCACGACGGCGACGACGGTGTTGCCGAACCGGACGGGGATGGCCTCCTCGCGTACCGGCACCCCGGTCGACCAGTCGGGGTCCGCGTCGCGTATCACGCGCTCCTCCGCGAACGCGCGCCCGACCATCGGTCGATCGGTGACCGGGAACGCAGAGCCGACCAGGTCCTCCTGGTAGATGGTCTGTGCGGTGTAGGGGCGCATCTGGCCGACGCACAGGTAGGCGGGCGTGCCGTCGGGGAGCGTGTCGCGCACGAACAGCAGCAGGTCGGCGAACGACAGGTCGGCCAGCGTCTGCCAGTCGGCCAGCAGCCGTGTCAGGTGCTCGACGGCCGCGTCGTCGAGGCCGGCACGGTCAAGCAGCTCGTGGAGGAGGGAGATCACCCCGCGATGCTACAGGTCCAGCCCGGCCAGGCCGTGCCCGGCCACGGCGATTCCCGGCTCAGGCGGTGACGATGACGGCGAGCACGTCGCCCTCGGCGACCACGTCCGACGGAGCGGCGGTGATCCGCTGCACCGTCCCGGCGACCGGCGCGAGGATCGGGATCTCCATCTTCATGGACTCCACCACCAGCAGCGCGTCCCCCTCGGCGACGCTGGACCCAGGTGCGACGGCCACCGACAGCACGGCGGCCGTCAGCTTCGACGTCACCTCGACCACCTCGACCACCTGGCGCACTCCTCCCGGGACCCCGCGCGCCGGGATCGCGCGCAGAGTGCGCAAGGCTACCGGAGGAGTCCGGAGATCTCGTCGGCGACGTTGGTGTTGACCGCGGTCTCCGGCCCCAGCACCCAGCCGCTGGCACTCCGGGAGCCGGAGTAGCCCAGACCCTCGAGATAGCTCTCCGTCTCGGGCGGCACGCTGTCCCGCAGCACCAGAAGGAGCGGTGCATCCTGCTTGGCCGCCAGGGGCGCACCGGCCAGCGCGTACGCCCACGCGCCAGACGAGTAGCCGCCACCCACCACGAACCGGTCGCCGTCGGCGCCGCTGGTCCGTTCCCACAGCTGCGCCGCGACAGCCGCCGCGGTCCCGGCGCGGTCCTTGCCGTTGACGCGGCGCGGGCTGGGCAGCTGCCCTGCGACGTCGCTGGAGATGGCGGCGGTACCGCCGAGGACGATCGTGTCGTCCAGCCCGGCCAGGACGCCATCCAGCGGCTTGGGGAGCTGGTTGGTCAGCGACAGCAGGACGGGGATGCCCTCGCGCGCGCCGTAGGCGCCACCGGAGAGGGCGTCGGCCCATGGCTGCTTGTCGTCGGGGCCGTAGCGGGCGACCATCGCCGTGCCCTGACCCGAACGCGCGAGCACGACCTCGGCCACTCTGGCCGATGTCGCCGCCCGCTCCTTGCCGCCCAGACGGACGACATCCCAGCCGCGCGGATGGCCTTCCAGCGCCGCCTCGATCTGCGGGCTCAGGGCCCCTTCGCCGCCCAGGAGGTAGACGGGCGCGCCAGCCGGCAGGACGCGCTCGAGCTCCGCGGTGACGCTGCGGTCCAGGCTCGCGCCTCCGGTGAGCAGCAGCGGGCCGTCCGTGCCGGCCAGTGGCCCGCCGGTCATGGCGTCGGCGAAGACATCGCTGCGGGCGATCACCCCGTGAGACGCCGACCCCGCGTCGGAGAACGCCGCCTTGGACAGCGACACCGAGGCGGTCGTCGGGTTCTCGGAGCCGGCGATCCGTTTCACCGCGTCATTGCTCACGTGGATGTCGCCGCGGGCGGGGCGGCGGTCGCCCCCGGTGAACTCGTAGGTGTAGGTGCCGAGGGGTGCGCCCGCGGGCTGCCAGGTCGTTGAGGCCGTCGACCCGGAGCCGTTCGCGCTATGGACCACGGCGCCGCTCGGATCCCTGACGGAGACGCTCCACGACCCTGACGGCTTCAGCCCCGCGCTCAGGGTGACGGGGCCGTTCTCGACGCCCTGGTCGCTGACCCGCACCCGGTCCGGGCTGACCGACGGCTGCACGAACATGTCGTCGGAAAGCTGGAGCGCCCTGTCCTCGAGCCAGCCCAGGCGCGCGTAGAACGCGTCGCCCGGACATGTGGTGGACGAGACGTCGCGGTGCCCGATGCCGGCCGACAGGGTGACGTCCTGGCCAGCGGGGTACTTGGTCGAGCCGGCGCTGGTCTTCACCACGGTGGCGGCCGCGTCGATGTGGTGCATGTCGTACTTCCACGCGAGGACCCTCGCGACGGCCTCCTGCGCCACCGCGGGCGGCGCCCATCCGGTGAACTCGCCCAGCACCGACACCCCGAACGTGCCGGTGTTGAACCCGCCGGCGTGCGCCCCGATCACGCCGCGCTCGAGCCCGCCCGCGCGGCCCTCGTAGACGTTGCCGTAGCGGTCGACCAGCACGTTGTAGCCGATGTCGTCCCAGCCGTTGGACTGCGTGTGATACCTGCAGATCCCCCTGACGACCGCCGGCGCGTCGGACTCGCTGTAGCTGTTCGAGCCTGCCGTGTGGTGCACGACCCCCAGCTCGACCTGCTGCGCGTACGACGGCGACCCCTTGGTGACGCACTCCTCGGCGCCCCACTGCGCGCGGCTGATGATCGGCGGGCCGCCCACGGTCGCGACGGCCGGCCCAGGCGTCCCCCGCCAGGCCGCCGCCACGGCGTCCGCGGCGCGCTGGGCGACGTTGCGGCCCAACCCCGCGGTGTCGATCAGGTGCACCCCGAGGTCGTTGACCGACGCGCCCATGACGCGCGCCTGCACGAAGCGGGCCTCGCCGACCCACACGCCCTCGCTCATCACGCCGTCCGCCGCGGCCCTGCGCTCGGGGCTGCCGGGGTCGGGTCCCTCGTCGGGGTTGGTGTCCATCGTCGTCCACGAGGTCCAGGCCTGCCCGTCGGCCGAGGTCCGGAACGCCGCCTCGGCGTCCTGCGGCAGCTCGAAGCCCACGAACGAGAACGGCATGGTCGCCACCGACTCTGACACCGACCAGTTGGCCGCGAAGCGCGCGGTGTCCGGGTCGGCGGCGCGGTCGTCGGCGACCGGCAGTCCATCGAGCTCCGCGGTGGCGGTCTCGGGGATCACGGCGCCGGGCTGCGCGCTCACCGGCGCCAGCAGGCCGAAGCAGAGCAGCGCGGCAGCGAGCGCGGCGATGGTCGTGGACCGCAAGAACATGAACAACCCCCGGGGGAATCGGGACACCGCGTGCCGGTCGGCCCACTGTCGACGGCTCCCCCGACGGAGCCGTCGTTGGCGAAGACGCGCGAAAAGGATGAACCGTTGCGGCGGCTAGGGCGGTTTGCTGAGGAACTTCTCCAGTCCCTTGATCGGCCCGACCTCGCGGATTCTTGAGAACGCCCTCGCCTCGACGCGCTTGACCTCCGCGATGGACATGCCCAGCCGCTCGGCCACCTCGCCTGGCTTGGCGGGTGTGCCGTCGACCAGGCCCATGCGGAGCTCGACGACCTTGCGCTCGATCTCGGGCAGGCGACGCAGGACGCCCGACAGCTTGTCGCGCAGCGCGCGCACCTGGGCGTCGGTCACGTCGTCGCGGCCACGGCCGCGTGCGGGTGGGGTGCTCATCTGTGCGCGGCATCGTAGCGAGTCCCCAGCGCGCCGGTCGCGGGCACCCGCGCTCGCCGGGAAGGCGGCACGTAGGCTGCCGGGGATGCGCGACCTGCAAACCTTGGTGGACGGCGCCGACGAGGCGGCGCTGCTGCTCGCGGTGGACGGGCTGTGCGCCGCGCGCGACTGGGACGAGCTGGCCGACCTGGCCAGGCGCTGCCGGGACGCGTTGGAGCTGGGCAGGCAGCTGTGGGCGATCGCGATGCACATCGACTACCGGCTCGCTCTCGAGGGTCCGCCGGCGCACGCAGCCGCGGTGCTGCGGCCAGGCGCGGGACGGTTCGCGCTCGGCCCGCTGACGGAGGTCGCGGCCTCGACCCACGACTGGGACTCGCTCGCGCCGCACATCGAAGACCCCGCCTCGACCGGTGCGGTCGCGCAGGAGCGGGTGCTGCGTGGCGAGGACCTGCGCGGTCGCGCCCCGCTCGGTGAGCTGCCGCTGATCCTGGGTGGCTTCGAGCCGGCCTACCCGCTGCCGCGCTACCGCGACCGCTCCGCGGCGTTCGGAGAGCCTGGGGCCGCCACCCGCTCGCTGCCGCCGGCTCGCGCCACCCCGCCCGGAGCGGCGCTGCCGGCGGACGCCGCGACCGACGCCCTCGAAGCGGTCGTGGAGACGTGGACGGCCACGTCCGCCGGGCAGGTTCGGGCGGTCGCCGCCGACAGCGGCGCGGCAGGCGCCGTCGGCCTGCTCGCCGCCGAGGCGGCGCTCCAGCCGATCACGGCAGCCGAGGGCCTCGCGCTGCTGCAGTGGGCTGGCGCGAGCGGTGGGGCATACGGCCGGCGCCGAGGCGGCGGCGCGGGGCGGTTCGCGGCCTGGTGGGCGGCGGCGGCGCTGGCCGGCGTCGAGTGGCCCGAGGACCTGGCGGAGATGGAGGCGTTCGGTGAGGAGCTCGGCGCGGCCATCGGCGAGCTGTCGTGGTTCCGCTGGCGTGCGGAAGGCGCCGCCACCGCCGGCTGGCAGCTGCACCTGGCCGTCGCCGACCCCGTCGACGGCCTCGCCTGGGCGGTCGCGGCGACCGACCGGCGCGACGACGACGCCCTGCCGGGTCCTCGGACGTGAATGGCCCTGAGCGCCCAGGGGCGAGCCCCCCGGGGTCGACACCGTGTCGAGATTCCTGCGCTATGCGTGGCTGTTACGACACAGTGTCGGACCAGCCTGCGACAGGCGATTCTCATCATCCGGGGGTGGGGGCGCCAGCCCCCATGACCTGCTGAGATGTGAATCGCCGGAGCCTGCGGAGGCGATTCTCACAATCTTGGTGGTGGCGGTCGCGCAGCGACCGTCATGAGATGCTGACACGTGAATGGCCCGAGCCCCCCGGGGTCGACACCGTGTCGAGATTCCTGCGCCATGCCGGCCCGCATTACCGGCGACCGCGTCTGGCGAGGTCGCGGCGGGTCACGCCGATCCCTCGCCCCCGCTCTGGGGCAGCTTGAGCGGCGGCAGGGCGGCGGCGATCCGGTCGCGGTCGCGCTCGAGCCATGGCGGCAGCCGCAGCTGCGTGCCCATCGCCTCCGGCGACTCGTCGATCGTGAAACCCGGACCGTCGGTCGCGATCTCGAACAGGACGCCGCCGGGTTCGCGGAAGTAGATCGAGTGGAAGTACTGGCGGTCGAGGACGGCGGTGACGTCGAGGCCGAGGTCGACGATCTGCTGGCGCCACTCAAGCTGCGCGTCGTCGTCGGGCGCCCGCCACGCGACGTGGTGGATCGTGCCTGCGGCGACCATGCCGCGCGGAGCGTCGGGCCGATCGAGCACATCGACTCTTGCGCCGGCACCCCCGGCGCCGGTCTCGAAGCGCGCCCGGCCGCCCTCCTCGCCCACGAGGCGGAATCCGAGCTGGTCAGTGAGGTGGTCGACGGTGCGCTCGTCGGAGGCCTCGGTCAGCGTCACGCTGTACAGCCCGCGGATGGCGTGGTCGTGCGGGACAGGTCCGCGCTCCCACGGTGGCCGCGGGTCGGTCCCGGTGTGGGCGACCAGCTCGATGCGTAGGCCGTCGGGGTCGGCGACCACCAGCACGTCCTCGTCCATCCGGCTGGCGGTCTCGAGCACCTCGACACCGCGAGCGGCGATCCGTTCCTTCCACCAGCCCAGGGAGGACTGGGGGATGGAGAAGGAGGTCGTGGTCGTCTGCCCTGCGCCGTGCCGCCCGCGTGGTGCTCCCGGCCAGGGGAAGAAGGTCAGGATCGTGCCGGGGCTGCCGGCCTCGTCACCGTAGTAGAGGTGGTACGTGTCAGGCGCGTCGAAGTTGACGGTCTGCTTGATCAGCCGGAGCCCGAGCACCTCGAGGTAGAAGTCGACGTTGCGCTGCGGGTCGCTGGCCACGGCGGTGACGTGGTGCAGGCCGAGCGGGTTGACGTCGATCCGATCCCCGCCCCCCTGCTCGCTGCGCTCGCCCTCACCCATCCGATCCCCGCCCCCCTGCTCGCTGCGCTCGCCCTCACCCATCCACTCATGCTATGCCACCATGTCAGCATGGTCCTCGTCGTGGTTATGCTGGTCTGCGCTGTCCTGGCTGGCTGGGCGCTCGGCGGTTCGGTGCGAAACCTGGCGCGGGTACGACTGCGCGCCACCTGGCTGGTGTTCGCGGCGGTGGGCCTCCAGCTGTCACTGGGCCTCGTCGGCGCGCGCGGCGGTCCTGTGGACGCCTTGGCCACCCCGCTCCTGGCCGCGTCCCAGCTAGCCGTGGTCGGGTTCGTCGCCGCCAACCGCTACCTTCCCGGGATGCCGCTGGTGCTGCTCGGGCTGGGCCTCAACGCCCTGGTCATCATCCCGAACGGGGGGATGCCGGTCTCGGCGGACGCGCTGCGCGCCGTGGGCGGCGCTACCGCGACGATCGCCGAGCCGGGCAAGCACCGGCTCCTCACCGAGGCGGACGTGCTACCGGCGCTGGCAGATGTGATCGCAGTGCCCCTGCTGCGAACGGTCATCAGCGTGGGGGATCTTGTGCTGGCGGCCGGGATCGGCGTCCTCGTCGTCGGGCAGATGCGCCGCCATCCCCGGCCCTCCGGCCGCCGCGCGCGCTGGAAGCCGGCGCCTGGCCCGCGAGGGCTCGCCCGCGACCGCAAGCAGCACTAGCCGCGGAGCCAGTCGAGCGTCGCGGAGAGCCCTTCGCGCAGTGCGGTCGCCGGCCGCCACCCCAGCCGCTCGGCCGCCCTGCCGTTGTCCAGCGCGATGCGCTGGAGCTCGCCGGGGCGGGGCGCCGCATGGATAGCGGGCTTGGCGTAGCCAGTGATGTCGGCGAGAGCCGCGAACAGCTCGCTGACGCTGGTCTCCCGCCCCGTGCCAATGTTGAGGCGCTGGTTGTCGCCGCGGTGCAGCGCGGCCATGAACGCGTCCACGACGTCGGCGACGTAGACGAAGTCGCGTGTCTGCCCGCCGTCTGAGTAGATCGTCACGTCGCGGTCGGCGAGCATCCGCCCGCCGAAGATCGACACGACGCCCGCTTCGCCGGCAGGGTCCTGGCGCGGCCCGTAGACGTTGGCGAGCGCCAAGGAGGACCACCGCAAGCCGTACAGCGCATGGAAGGCGTGCAGGTACTCCTCGACGCCGCGCTTGCTGGCCCCGTAGGGTGAGTGCGGGTGACCGGGGTGATCCTCGGCGACCGGCAGCTGGGCGGCGGTCGGCTCGCCGTATATGCACCCGCCCGAGGTCGTGAAGACCACCTTGCGCACGTCGTGGTGACGACACGCCTCCAGCAGCTGCACGGTGCCGATGACATTGATCATCGCGTCACGCACCGGGTCGGCCACGCTGTTGCGCACGTCGATCTGTGCCGCCAGGTGGCACACGACCTCGGGTCCGGCCTTGGCCACCGCGCGTTCGAGCCCCGTCGAGATGATGTCCAGCCGCTGGAACGACAGGGGCAGATCCGGGTCACGGCGGGCGCCCTGCAGGTTGAACAGGTTGCCGGTCGACAGATCGTCGACGACGGTCACCTCGTTGCCCTCGGCCAGCAGACGGTCCACGAGGTGCGAACCGATGAACCCGGCACCGCCGGTCACGAGCACGCGCATGTGCGCATCAGCCCTTCGTCAGGAGCGTCGGGCCGGGCGCCCTCGGCGCGTCACGTCTCCTTGAGATCGGCGATCACGCGATCCAGCAACCCGGAGGGGGCCGCATCCTTGCACTTCCTGGCGACGATCGCGCGCAGCTGCTGCTCGAAGTCGGCGCGGTCGAGGCAGGGCGGACAGTCACCGAGGTGCGCTCGGATGGCCTGCTCGAGATCAGCGCCACACTCGTGGTCGAGATAGGTGTGCAGCTGTTCCAGGGCCTCGCGGCAATCGTCTCCCGGCATCTACGCACTCCCGTCGGTCGTCACGTGAGCGCCACCGGCCGCAGGCACCAGGCCACGGTCGGCCGCGTAGTCGTACAACGCGCGGTGAAGCGCGGCTCTTCCCCGGTGCAGCCGGCTCATCACGGTGCCGATCGGTGAGCCCATGATCTCAGCGATCTCGGCGTAGCTGAATCCCTCGACATCAGCGAGGTACACCGCCATGCGGAACTGCTCGGGCAGATCGGCCAGCGCCTGCTTCACCTCGTCGGCCGTGAGGCGCTCCAGGACCTCGACCTCCGCGGGACGCGCCGTGGTCTCACTGATGCGGTCATAGAGGGAGAACTCCCCGCCGTCGGCGCTGGTGACGTCGGCCGACACCTCGTCGGGGCGTCGCTGCTCCTTGCGGTAGGCGTTGATGTAGGTGTTCGTCAGGATGCGGTACAGCCACGCCCGCAGGTTGGTGCCAGGGCGGTACTGGTGGAACGCGGCGTAGGCCTTGGCGAAGGCCTCCTGCACGAGGTCCTCGGCATCCGCCGGGTTGCGGGTGTACCGCAGGGCCGCGGAGTACAGCTGGTCGAGATAGGGCAGCGCGTCGCGGCTGAAGGTGTCCCGCCGCTCGGCGTCCGTGAGCTCCTGCCGCGTCGTCGGCGGCGAGCCGGTCCCTGGTGTCGCCACCCGCTCGGTGTCCTCCAGCTCGCTGCGCTCAGCCTCGCCCATGAGCGTGAGTCTAGCCAGCCTTCCCGGCGCCTTCCCACAGAACAATCTAAAACCACGTTGACCTTTCTTGTCGCTTGACGTACAACTTCGATTCGTTGTCCATCTCAGCGAGGTGCGCTATGAGTGACGGGTCGATCGGCGCGTGGCTCGTCGGCGAGGACGAGGACGGGCCCCACGGGCCCGGCGCGCGCGACGAGGACGAGGATGAGCAGGCAGCCCAGCGCCCGGCCCGCTCCCGTCGCCGGCTGTGGATGCTCGCCGCTGTGCCCTGGGTCCTGATCGGTGTGGGCGTGCTGGTCGCTCGGACCATGACCGGAGGGGCCGAGCAGGTCGAACCGCCTGCCGTAGCCGCCACCGGCGCCCCTGAGCCGACCGCAGAGTTCGGTCGCGAACCGTCGTCGGCCGCTGCGGTCGAAGGCGCCGTGGCGGACGGGGAGCTGGCGGCGGCGTCCGACCCGCAGGTGGCGGCGGCGGCGACGATCGCCGTCCGCACCGCGGTCACCCGCGGGCCGGACGACGCCCCGCGGTATGTCGATCATGCGGTCGTCGAGGCGGTGGAGCAGCTGCCCGGCGTGACCGTGGCGACGGTCCGTGCGGTGGTGCTCGACGCCGATGGCGACGCGTGGGGGGCCCCGCAGGTCCGCCGCTATGGCGTCGCGGTCGTGCACGGCTCGCAGGGCGCGCGCGCCGCGGGGAGGCCATGGCCGCTGTCCGCGCCGCCCCCGGCCGCAGACGTCCAGGACGGTGCAGCGGTCGAAGACGGCGCCGTGCTCAAAGCGGTCGCCTCCGCGCTCGCCGCGGCCGGCTACGCCGATGTCGAGGTCGCGTCGGTGCACCGGGACCCCGCGCTCGATGTGCTCCGCGCTCGCGTCGCGGCCAGTGCCACCGATCAGGGCGAGTCCGCGCCGTTCGACGTGTGGCTCGACGCGCGCGAGCCCCTGCGCGTGCTCGGTCAGCCCCGGACGCTCGCGCCGGTCGCGACCAGCCCGCCCGAACCGTCGCCCACGCTGCCGGCAGGCGCCGGCACCCCGACCCCGACCCCCTGATCCGACGGCTTGACCGGGGAGGCGCGCCAGCGCCGACCCCCCAGATGAGGAGGAAGCCATGACATCGACTGTCGCCCCCACCCGCTCCACGACCGCCGTGGCCGCCATACCCTCCGGCTCGGCAACGGCGTCCGTGCGACCCGCGGGCCGGCCAGGCACAGGCCCCGCCGGCCCGGCGGGTCGCGGGCCTCAGCCGCCTGGCCATGCGCACCGCTGCGTTGACCCGGCCCAACTGGTGCGCGGGTTCGCGCAGCTGTACCTGGAGGTGGAGGCCGGCTGGCGGCCGGCGACGCAGCTCGCGCAGGTCCTCGACGCGCGGCTCGCGGCGCGCCTGCGGGCGGTCTGGGTCCGCCCGCAGCCCCGGCCCGGGCGTGTGATCGCCGTGACGGGTGAACGCGTGGCCGGCGACCGCTACGAGGCGGTCGCGGTCGTCCGGCGCGGTGGCAGGGTCGGTGCCCTCGGCGTCCAGTTGCGCCGGCGGGGGGGACGCTGGCGGGTGGAGATGGCGGCACGCCCCGAGGACGGCCCCCTTCCCGAGCCGCCGTTCCCGTTCCCCAGCGACGAGCCGGACGCGTTCGATCTGGTTCTTCCGGATGCCGGACAAGCCGGTGACATGCGGGCTGGCGCCCCACAGGAGGTGCCGGTAGGGTAAGCGGCCATGCGCGCCCTCCCTGCGTTGCCGCGGCGCCGTGCCCTCTCGCTCGCCGTGGCCCTGATCGTCGCTGCCCTGGTGGCGACGCTGTCCGCCCCTGCGCTGGCGCAGAGCAACGAGCAGCGCCTCGACGACGCCCAGCGCCGCGAGGCCGAGGTGCAGCAGCGCCTCGACGGGCTGTATCAGGAGCTGACCGCGCTCGAGGCCTCGGCGGACGAGCTCCAGGCTCGGCTGGCGGAGCAGGAGGCCAGGCAGCAGGCGGAGCAGGAAGCCGCCCAGGACGCCGGGTCGGCGGTGGCCGCCCGGGTCCGCGAGTCCTACATGCGGGGCACCGCCGATCCGATGTTCGAGCTGCTCGCCGCGGACTCGGCCGGTCAGGCCCAGGAGCAGGCCCGGCTGCTGAACGGTCTGGCGCTGCGCAGCCGCGCCGACTTCGAGCGCGCGTCCGCCGCGTACGTGCGGTCGGTGGCCACCGCCGAGGAGGTCACGGCCACCAAGGTGGAGCTGGACGGCGAGCGGGCGAAGCTCGACGGCGTCCGGGCAGAGGTCGCCGCTGTCCTCGGTGAGACCCAGGCCGAGGTCGCCTCGATCCAGGGGCAGATCGAAGCGGAGCGGCTCGAGCGCGAGCGCAGGGAGCGGGAGCGCCAGGAGCAGCTCGACCGCGAGCGCGCGGCCAGGCAGCGCCGCGAGCAGCAGGTGCAGGAGCAGGAGCAGGAGCGGCAGGCTCAGACAGCACAGGCCGGGCAGGCCGACGCGGCGGACCAGGCGCCCGCCGACGCGGACACCACCTCGGCCGACGACGCGGCGGACGCCGCGGAGCCCGAGTCCCCGCCGGCGGAGCCCGAGCCAGCGCCGGCGGAGCCCGAGCCGGAACCAGAGGCCGAGCCCGTCTCCTCGGCGGGCGGGGTCGCGTGCCCGGTCGGGCAGCCGCGCAGCTACAGCGACACGTGGGGGGCGCCACGCTCGGGCGGGCGTGCGCACAAGGGCACCGACATCATGGCGCCGATGGGCACGCCCATCTACGCCTACGAGAGCGGCACGATCACCCGCACGAACGCCAACCGGCTGGGCGGGATCTCGCTGTACCTCGCCGGCGACAGCGGGAACCTCTACTACTACACCCACCTCCAGGGCTATGTCGGAGGCGTCTCGGCCGGCCAGCGGGTGTCGGTCGGAGAGCACATCGCCTCCAACGGCGACTCGGGGAACGCCGCGGGCATCCCGCACCTGCACTTCGAGGTCATGCCCGGGGGCGGCGGCAACGTCAACCCC
The DNA here is from genome assembly GCA_013695145.1 of Euzebyales bacterium. Classification (GTDB taxonomy): domain Bacteria; phylum Actinomycetota; class Nitriliruptoria; order Euzebyales; family Egibacteraceae; genus JACDBB01. The sequence goes on along the minus strand of JACDBB010000222.1, from coordinate 12,020 downwards.
TACCCGTACGTGCAACGCGCCTGCGGCTAGCACGGGTGCGCTCGTCCGCGGCGCTGACAGCGCTGCTCCCGATCCTGGTCGATGGCGAATTGCGGGTGGCCACGCCGTCTTCGGCCGTCGCCAAGCTGCTGGCCACGCCGGCACGCGCCGTGCGGCAGGCCGAGGTCGCCGACCTTGCCGACGGGCAGACCGACGCGCTCGTGCTGGGTGACGCTGAGCTCGCGACGGCCGGCGACCACGCCGAGGCGCTGATCGCGCAGGCGGCCAGGGCGCTGCGGCCGTGGGGCAAGCTCGTGGTGGCGGTGCCGGGCCGGCGGTGGGCGCAGGCCCACGGCGCCGCGGAGACGAGCCGCACCTTCGATGCGCAGGAGCTGGCCCGCGTCCTCGGGCATCGGGGCTTCGCCATCGAGGGGCAGTGGGCGCCGGGTGCGGCAGCGGCGCTGCGCGGAGCGCCCTCGGCGCTGCACACTGAGCTGGACCGCTCGCCGGGCCTGCTCGACGCGGCGCCTGAGCTGGTCGTCGCGGGACGCAACCCGCGAGACCCGGAGGGCCGCAGCACGGAGTTCTTCGCCACGCTGCCCCTCAAGGTCGTGGCGGCCGCCGTCGTCTGCCGCGACCCCCTCGGCCGGCTGTTGGTGGTCCACGACTCGTTCAAGGGCTGGTGGACGATCCCCGGAGGCGTCGTCGACGCCGACGAGGCGCCACGGGACGGGGCTCGCCGGGAGGCCTGGGAGGAGGCCGGCGTGCGCGTGGAGATCGGCGACCTGCTGGCCGTGTTCGCCTACTCGTGGCCCGACCGGGTCCTGTTGCTGTACGCGGCCACCCCGCGCGGCGGCGACCCGCCCGCCCCCGTGCACACCCACGAGATCAGCGAAGCGGCCTGGCTGCCCCTCGACGAGGCCCTCACCCGGCTCAACCCCCGCACCGCCGGCGAGGTCCGCCACAGCCTCGCCCGGCGGTCAGGCTGAGGACGGCGGGAGACACCATCCGATGATGCGCCGCCTCGCGCGCAAGCACCTCCGATGCCGAGCGCTGAAATGTTCACCGTCCCGTTCTGGCCCGAGAGGTACCTGAAGCGGCCTTCAGACGGATCTCACAGTGACATCATGCGCCGGTCGCGGCACCGAGATCGCCGATGTGGTGGCTGGTGCGGCCCGGGTGACCGCGGTCGTCACCATCCCGCCGGCCGAACCGCGCCACGACGCGCCGACGTTGGACGGCGCGCTCGCGCCCGACATGCTGGGGTGGCGTACGCACTGGAGCGGGATCGACGGCATCGTCGCCGATGTGCTCAACGCCCTCGGCTGCCGACACGCGCGCGCCGCGCCTGGCTCCTGATCCGGGGGGCGCTCAGGGCGCTGCGGCCGCGATACTCGCGGCGACATCGATGCGACCCACGCCGATGGCGCTGCCGGCGCGGGTCACCTCGACGGTGGTCTCGTCGATCAGGTCGACGATGTCGTGCGCGCTCTTCGAGGGGGCCAGCGAGCGGAGGAGGGCCGCCTGACCCGACACGAGCGGCGCGGCCATCGACGTGCCGCTCCAGCCCGCCCAGCCACCGTCCGGGTAGGGTCCGAGCAGTTCGACCCCGGGCGCGGCCAGGTCGATCCAGTCGCCGTCGCTGGTGAACGGCGCGGCCCTGTCATCGTCGTCGACCGCCGCGACCGCGACCACCCCGTCGAACCGCGCGGGGTACTCCTCGAGGTCGTCGGCCCGGTTCCCGGCGGCTGCGCTGCCCCGCGGTGTCGGCCAAGTGACACCGGCGCGCGTCCCTGACTGAACCATTCAGACCGCCCGCCCTCAAGTTGAAACACCACCGGAGCAAGCGCCGCCAGTAGCAACCCCGCCGCGATGAGAAGACTCCGACCCGAGACTCTTTCCCATCTCAGCAACACGACCACCAATGCACCGACCGCCATCAACCCCGCTACCTCGGAAGTACCTTGATAGTCTAAGTATAGATGGTGATACGTCCAACTTCCGTGGCTCGCCGTCGCGGTTGGAGACGCAGATCCAACCATTGCGAGCACCACCCGACCAGCAGCTCTCCGTTCCTCCGGAGCTAGCTCGCCGTCGAGCCGACGACGCCCCACGCTGCCAACCACCGCTGCGAAATCGCGCTCCGAGAGTCCATCACACGTGATAGCCACTTCCACTCCGCCGGGTCCAGCCAAGTCAGCGCGATGCTCACCCGGCGACTGGGACAGCATCGTAGGCCACGGCGCTCCGGGCACTGGGATGGCGTCTGTTGGAACCTCACGTTCTGAGTCTTTGCGCGGTTCACTTCCCCGAACGCTAAGAGGCCGCGCCAATAGGTGGCTCGATCAGGGAGCGTGCTCCAGGTGGATGCATGGCAAGGCGGGCGAGGAAGCTCGTAGTGGGCCTACTTGCGACGAGCCCAACGCCGCCAGGCGCCGCCTGGTGCGCGCGAGCCGGGTCACCTATTGGCGCGGCCTCTAAGCCAGACCTCAGCGCCCGGATCGTTCCATGCAATGCCGTAATGCTCAACGCCGTTCTCCTCGGCGAGCCACATGCGAGGTGGAGACAGCGACGGCGGTACAAAGGTTGGTGCCAGCACGGTTGACCTGCTGTATTCCGCCAACTGGCTCAGGCTCACGATCGACTCCACGGGGCGCAGCACCATCCGGTCCTCGTCTCCCGGCAGGCCGTCCCCACATAGGATCTCTTCCCTCACTTCACAACCAGTTCACGCACCTCCATGCGTGTCGCGCACCCCAGGTAGCTAGTATCCGCAGCGCCACCAGTCGAAACCGGCCCAACTCTCACTCCAAAGCTCCGCTCCGACTATGCGCCTATTGCTGGTCGGATCGTATGCCGCGTACCGATGCACGTCTCAAGCGCGGTCTCGCCGTGGCCGGGGCCCGCTCGCGGCACAGGCGGTGGCGCTGGCCCTCGCGGCGGACCTTGGAGGGTGGGTGGGCGGAGGCGGTCCGGATCGAGGGTCAGCCCCGCCGCCGGACAGCGCTAGGCGCCGTGGCAGCGCTTGTACTTCTGACCCGAGCCGCACGGGCAGGGGTCGTTGCGCCCGACCTTGTCCTCGTTGCGGACTGTCTCCTGCGTGGCGGCCTTCGCGGCCGAGGCCGCGGCCTGCTGCGGGCTCGGACCTCCGGCGCCGGCACCGGCGCCGACGCTGTACGAGGCGCTTCCCGGTGCGGTGCCGGCCGACGACGACGAGGTGTAGGCCAGCCGCTGCGGCGGCTTGGGGGCGTCGGCCCGCAGCGCGGGCCGCGCGAGGCGAGCGGGCTTGCCGCCCGCCTTGCCGTTGCCGCTTCCGGCCTCCTCCTTCTTGGCCTCGACCTGCACCGGCAGGTTGTAGAAGTAGCCGGTGGCCTCCTCCTTGATGCGGCCCATCATCCCCGCGAACGCGTCGTAGGCCTCCCGCTGGTACTCCACCAGCGGGTCACGCTGGCCAACCGCGCGCAGTCCGATGCCGTCGCGGAGGTGGTCCATCTCGTACAGGTGCTCGCGCCACACGCGGTCCACGACAGACAGGATCACCCGCCGCTCGACGGCGCGGAGGACCTCCGAGCCGAGCTCGGCCTCGCGCTGCTCATAGCGGGCCATGGCGTCGTCGAGGACCTTCTCGGTCAGCTCGGAGGAGGACAGCTCGGTGACCTTCGCGGCCACCTCCTCCTTGTCCAGCTGCACGGGGTAGATGCCGCCGAGCACCGACCACAGCTCGTCGAGATCCCACTCCTCTCCGAAGGTGCCCTCCGGCGCGAACGTCGCGACGACGTTGCGCGCGGTGGACTCGATGAAGTCCTCTGCGAACTCGCCGACCTCCTCGTCGGGGCCGCCGAGGACGATGTCGCGCTGTGCGTAGATGACCTCGCGCTGCTTGTTCATCACGTCGTCGTACTTGAGGACGTTCTTGCGGATCTCAAAGTTGCGCGCCTCAACCTGCGACTGCGCCCGCGCGACGGCCTTGGAGACCATCTTGGCCTCGATCGGCACGTCCTCGGGCAGCTTGAGGCGCGTCATGATCGACTCGACGGCGCTGGCGTTGAACAGCCGCATGAGGTCGTCCTCCAGCGACAGGTAGAAGCGGCTCTCGCCGGGGTCGCCCTGCCGGCCGGAACGGCCGCGCAGCTGGTTGTCGATGCGCCGGGACTCGTGGCGCTCGGTGCCCAGCACGTACAGGCCACCGAGCTCGCGGACCTTGTCGCCCTCCGCCTTGCACGCGGCCACGATGCGCTCGAACGCCTCCGCGTAGGCGGCGGTGTAGACCTCGGGGTCCTGCTCTCCACCCTGGCCGGCGGCGGCCTCCGCGGTGGCGCGCCGGGCATCGGTGTCGGCCAGCGACTCGGGATTGCCCCCGAGCATGATGTCCACACCGCGGCCGGCCATGTTCGTGGCGACCGTCACCGCCCCGATCCTGCCCGCCTGCGCGATGATCTCGGCTTCCTTGAAGTGGTTCTTGGCGTTGAGCACCTCGTGCGGGATGCCCCGCCGGTCGAGCACCTTGGACAGGTGCTCGCTCTTCTCGACCGAGACCGTGCCGATGAGCATGGGCTGGCCCTTCTCATGGCGGGCGACGACATCCTCCAGCACCGCCTCGAGCTTGCCGTTCAGCGTCTTGTAGATGAGGTCACCCTGGTCCAGCCGCTGCAACGGGCGATTGGTCGGCACCTGGACGACGCCGACGTCGTAGATGTGGGCGAACTCGCCCTCCTCGGTCTTGGCGGTACCGGTCATGCCGCCAAGCTTGTGGTACTGGCGGTAGTAGTTCTGCAGCGTGATCGTCGCGAGGGTCTGGTTCTCCTCCTTGATCCGCACGCCCTCCTTCGCCTCGATGGCCTGGTGCAGGCCCTCCGAGTAGCGGCGGCCGTACAGGGTCCGGCCGGTGTGCTCGTCGACGATGTGCACCTCGCCGTCGTCGACGATGTACTCGTCGTCCCTGCGGTACAGCTCCTTGGCGCGGATCGCGTTCTGCAGGTGGTGGATCAGCGGCGTGTTGACGCTCTCGTAGAGGTTCTCGACGCCCAGCAGCTGCTCGACCTTGCTGACCCCCTCCTCGGTGACGGCGACGGTCCGCTTCCCCTCGTCGACCTCGTAGTGCTCATCGCTCGACAGTCGCGGCACCACCCGCTTGGCGAACACCGTGTACCACTCGGTGGCCTGGTCAGCGGGACCGGAGATGATCAACGGGGTGCGCGCCTCGTCGATCAGGATGGAGTCGACTTCGTCCACGATCGCGAAGTGGTGGCCGCGCTGCACCTTGTCCTCAGGGCGCAGGACCATGTGGTCGCGCAGGAAGTCGAAGCCGAACTCGTTGTTGGTGCCGTGGGTGATGTCCGCGCGGTATGCGGCCCGCTTCTCCTCGCGCGGCTGCTGGCTGTAGACCAGGCCGACCTCCAGGCCGAGGAAGCGGTAGATGCGCCCCATCCACTCCGCGTCGCGGGAGGCCAGATAGGGGTTGACCGTCACGATGTGCACACCGTCGCCGGCCAGCGCGTTCAGGTACACCGGCATGGTCGAGGTCAGCGTCTTGCCCTCACCGGTCTTCATCTCGGCGATGTCGCCGTCGTGCAGCGCCGCGCCGCCGAGGACCTGGACGTCGAAGGGCCGCTGGCCCAGCGCGCGCTTGGCGGCCTCGCGCACGGTCGCGAACGCCTCGGCCCGCAGGTCGTCGAGCGTCTCGCCCGCGGCGAGGCGCTGCCTGAACTCGTCGGTGCGGGCACGTAGCTGTTCATCGGACAGCGTGACGACGCTGTCCTCCAGCGCGTTCACCTCGGCGACGACCTTCTCCAGCTGCTTGATCCGGCGGCCCTCACCGAGGTGCAGGAGCTTTGACAGGACCACGACAAGCCTTTGGTGACGAGGACGTTTCGCCCGCCAGTGTAGGCCAGCCCCGGACGAGGCGGCGGCCGGCCGCGAGGGCCCGCGGGCGGCGGGCGGCTACTTGATCTCGAGCAGCTTCTCGCGGACCGCGTAGACGACGGCCTCCATCCGGGAGTGCAGGTGCAGCTTCTCGAGGATGTTGCGGACGTGGTTCTTGACGGTGTTCTCCGAGATGAACAGCTCGCCGGCGATATCGCGGTTGTTCATGCCCTGGGCGACCAGAGTGAGGACCTGCATCTCGCGATCGGTCAGGCGCGGCGCCGGCATGGTCGGCCGCTCCTCTTTCTTGGCCAGAGCGGCGAACTCGGTCAGCAGCTTGGAGGCCATCGACGGTGAGATCAGCGACTGGCCGGCGTGGACGGAGCGGATCGCGTCGGCGACCTCGTCGATTGAGATCTCCTTCAACAGGTACCCGCTGGCGCCGGCCTTGATCGCGTCGTACAGGTCCTCCTCCTCGTCGCTGATCGTCAGCATCAGGATCTTGGTGTTGGGGACCGCGTCCTTGATCGTCTGCGTGGCCTCGATCCCGCCGTTGATTCCTCTGGCCGCCGGCATTCGCACGTCCATCAGGATCAGGTCGGGAACGTGCTCGGTGGCGAGGTCGACGGCCTCACGACCGTTGTTCGCCTCGGCGACGACCTCAATGTCATCCTCCGACTCCAGGACCATCTCCAGACCGCGGCGGAACAGCGCGTGGTCGTCGGCCACCAGGACACGGATGACGTCGGAGCGCTCGCTGTCGATCATGGGACGCTTCTCCAGCAGCTAGGGGCGGCCTTCCAGGCCGCTCATACTAGCCCGGTCGGACGAGGGCGGGGCACCGCTGTCACTCTATCGGCCTACTCCCCCCGCTTCGATGAGGCCGAAGTTGCCGTCCTTGCGTCGGTACACCACCGAGCAGGCGCCGGACGCGGCGTTGCGGAACAGGTAGAACTCGTGGCCGAGCAGCTCCAGCTGCATTGCGGCGTCCTCCGGCACCATCGCCGTCAGCTCGAAGGTCTTCGTGCGCACGATCGGCGCCGAGGGCGTCAGCTCCGCCGCAGCATCCTGTGCGGCGGGGACGCCGGCGACATGGCCGTTGGCGGCGGGAACCCCGCGACCGCGTCCCCGGCGGCGGTCGACAACCCGGGTCTTGTAGCGCCGAAGCTGGCCCTCGAACTTGCCGAGCGCCATGTCGAGGGCTCCGCGGTGATCCTCCCCTGCGCCCTCCGCGCGGATGTGATGCCCCTTCGTTCGTGCGGTCACCTCCACCGTCGCGGGCGCGGCGATGCGGGGATTGGGCTCTTCGCTGAACACCATCTCGACACCGAGCAGGCGGTCGTAGATGCGCGTCGCGTGGGTGACCCGTTCCCTGGCGTCCTCCTTCAAGCGGGCCGGCACGTCGCAGTTGCGGGTCTTGAGGATGATATCCACTGGCGTTTCCCTTTCGTCGACGGATGTGCGGACCGGGCCGCGCGAACGAGAACGACCCCGCCCAGGTGGCTGGCGCGGGGTCGTGTGAGGCGCGGGAAGGCGCAGTGTGCGGGAGCCGTGGCGGCCGGCGGGCGGGGTGCCGGAGCACGCACTGCAGCCCTCCTTCCGGTCGGCCGGTGCCGAACGGTGCGCGGGACCGGTCGTGACTGCGTATCGTCGGCCTTCGCGACGCCCAGCGCAAGGCCCACCTTGGGGCGGTGCGCAACCACGGTGTGCGACACTGGCCGCGATGGACCTGCGTGCGCTCCGACCCGTCGAGCCCGCGGTCGCGCGCGACGCCGACCTCCGCCGCTGGCGCTCCCAGTTCCCTGACATCACGCCGATCGCGGACGTCCAGCCGCGCCGCAGGGCCACCGTCATCGGCGTGATCGAGGCCGTGCGACTGTTCCCTGGAAAGGCGTTGGAGGTCACGGTCTCCGACGGCAGCGGCGAGCTCATCGCCGCCTGGACCGGCCGGACGAACATCCCCGGGCTGGAGCTCGGCGGGGGGCTGCGGCTGGAAGGCACCGTCGCGTTCGAGGGCGACGGCGACCGGCGGATGCGCAACCCCTCCTGGGTCCCGATCGCCGAGCCGTACTCCTAGCACTACTAGCTGGATCCCCGCCCTCCAGGGCTCGCTCCGCAAGCTCCGCTCACCTGTACCCTCCAGCTCAGCGTGGGCCGACGAGGAGGTCGCGCAGGTCGTGCTGCCGTCCCTCGGGGACCAGTGCGAGGACCTCGTCACCAGCGGCGAACGGCGTGACGTCGCGGCATGCGATCGCGTGCCCGGACCGCAGCACGGCGAGCAGGACGAGGTCGGCGGGGAGCGCGAGGTCCTCGACGCGCTGCCCGACGGCGCGCGAGCGCTCGTCCAGCCGGAGCTCGACGAGGTGGACGGAGCCGTGCTCGAGCTTGAGGATGGAGACCGCGTCGCCCTCGCTGATCTCCTCCTCCACGAGCGCGGTCAGCAGATGCGGCGGGCTGACGGCCAGGTCGACTCCCCACGCCTCGTCGAACAGCCATTCGTTGGTGGGGTGGTTCACCCGCGCCAGCACGCGGGGCACCGCGAACTCCTGCTTGGCCAGCAGGCTGACGACCAGGTTGTCCTCGTCGTCGCCGGTGGCGGCCACGACGACGTCCGCGTCGCGGGCGCCCGCCTTCTCCAGCACCTGCGGGGCGCAGGCGTCCCCCAAGACGGTGCGCACGCCGGCCGCGCTGATGCGCACGATGATCTCCGGGACCTGCTCGACGACCGTGACCTCATGGCCCCGGCCGGCGAGGTCCGAAGCCAGGTAGCGCCCGATGTTGCCGGCGCCGGCGACCAGCACCTTCATCACGCCTCCACCGCGAGCGCAGCGACCCTGGCGCGCACGGCGTCGACGCCGTCGCGCTTAACGGCCAGGTGCACGCGGTCGCCCGACTCGAGCAGCCCGGCCGCTACAGGGACCGCGGTGCGGCCCTCGCGGGTGACCGCGGCGAGCACGCTCTCGCCCGCCACGGTCAGCGCGCTGACCGGCGCCCCGCGGACGCCGTGAGGAACAGCCAGGGTGAGCAGGACCACGTCGCCGGGACCTGGGCCGAGGCTACCGCCGATCCGGTCCTCGGCCGGCAGCAGCGCACGCAGCACCTCCTCGACGGTCCACTGGGCTGAGGCGACGGTCGTGATGCCGAGGCGCTCGTAGATCGCCGCTCTGGTCGGGTCGTAGATGCGGGCGACCACGTGCTCCACGCCGTAGTGGTCCCGCGCGGAACGGGCCGCCACGACGTTGGAGTTGTCGCCGCTGGTGACCGCCACGAACGCCTGGGCCTGCCGGATGCCGGCCTCTTCGAGCGTCGCGCGGTCGAAGACGATGCCGTGCAGCGGGCGCCCGGCGAAATCGTCAGGCAGGCGGCGGAACGCCCGCCGGTCCTTGTCGATCACGACGACGTCGTTGCCGGAAGCGGCGAGCTCGGTGGCCAGCTGGCTGCCCACCCGACCGCAACCCGCGATGACGGCGTGCACTCGCCTACCACCTTTCGCCGTGGCCCAGCACCAGCCGCCTACGATACCGCGACGCCCGCGCCGCCCGGCGCGTGTCGACGTGATCGCGGAGGGTCCTCCTTGACCAGTCCTCGCACCGCGATCAAGCGTGCGCTGCTGGGCCGGCCCCGGTCGAGCCGCGAGCTGGGCCACCAGCTGCTGCCGCGGTGGATGGCGCTGCCGGTGTTCTCCAGCGACCCGCTGTCGTCGGTGGCCTACGCCACCCAGGAGATGATGCTGGTCCTCGCGCTGGCCGGCGCTGGCGCCTTCTCGCTCGTGCTGCCTTTGTCCGGGGCGGTGGCGCTGCTGATGGTCGTGGTCATCACGAGCTACCGGCAGACCGTGCGCGCGTACCCGCACGGCGGCGGCGCGTACATCGTGGCGCGGGAGAACCTGGGCGACACCCCTGGACTCGTCGCCGGCGCCGCCCTGCTGATCGATTACGCGCTCACGGTGGCGGTGTCGATCGCCGCCGGGGTGGCGGCGATCACCTCCGCGGCCCCGGGCATGATGGAGCACAGGGCAGGGGCGGCGCTCGGGTTCCTGCTGCTCGTGGCGCTGGCCAACCTGCGCGGGGTCAAAGAGGCCGGGCTGCTGTTCGCGCTGCCGACGTACACCTTCGTCGCGACCATCCTCACCCTGGTGCTGGTGGGCGTGGCGCGCTGCGGTCTGGGCGTCGGCGGCTGCCCGCAGGCGCCCAGCGCGGGCACCAGTCTGGAGGCAGGGGGCGCGCTCACCCTGTTCCTGGTGCTGCGGGCCTTCTCGTCGGGCGCGACGGCCCTGACCGGGGTCGAGGCGATCTCCAACGGCGTCACGGCGTTCCGCTACCCGCAGAGCCGCAACGCCGCCGCAACGCTCGGGATCATGGGCGTCCTCGCGGTCTCGATGTTCCTCGGCATCAGCTACCTGGCCCGCGCGACGGGGGTGGTGGCGTCGGAGGGGATGGCGCGCACGGTCGTCGCCGAGATCGCCCTCACGGTGTTCGGCGAGGGCCCCGGCTTCTACCTCGTGCAGGTGGTCACAGCGGCCATCCTCATTCTCGCGGCCAACACCGCCTTCGCGGACTTCCCACGGCTGGCGTCGGTGCTGGCCCGCGACCGGTTCCTCCCGCGGCAGTTCCTGTCGCGGGGCGACCGCTTGGCGTTCTCCAACGGGATCGTGCTGCTGAGCCTGTTCGCGGCGCTGCTGCTCGTCGTCTACGGCGCGGACGTCACCGAGCTGATCCAGCTGTACGTCGTGGGCGTGTTCACGTCGTTCACCCTGTCGCAGGCCGGGATGGTGCTGCACTGGCGCCGCGTCCGCGAGCCCGGGTGGCAGCGGGCGTCGGTCCTGAACGCGGCCGGGGCGGTCACCACCGGGGTCGTGCTGATGGTCGTGGCCGTCACGAAGTTCCTCAGCGGCGCATGGATCGTGGTGCTGGCGATCCCGCTGGTGGTGCTCGGCATGCGCTGGGTGCACAACCACTACGCCGAGGTGAGCCTCCAGCTCCGGGCCGGGGTCGCCGAGCCAGAGGCGCGTCGCCCCCACCACGCCATCGTCCTCCTCGACCGCGTCGACGAGGCCGCGGCGCGTGCCCTGTCGTACGCGTTGGCCACGTCACCGACCTCGCTGCAGGCTTTCGCCGTGCCGTTGCCGGGCTCGGATGTCGAACGACGCTGGCGCGAGCTCGCGCCAGAGGTGCCGGTCCGCGTCCTGCAGGGGGCGGACCAGCGGGGCACGGTCGAGGCGCTGGCCACCGCCCTCCACGCCGAGGCGGAGCGTCACGGCCCAGGCGCGTTCACCACCGCGATCGTGCCCGAGACCCTGTCACGCTCGTGGGCGCAGCAGCTCCTGGAGCACCGGCTGGCGCTGCGCCTCAAGGCCCGCCTGCTGCGCGAGGGCGGCCTGGTGGTCACCGACCTCACCTCGCCCGAGGGCGGGCCCGGCCCCTACACGCTGGAGGAGCCGGTCGAGCACCACGTCGTCGTCCTGGTCGCGGGCGTGCACAAGGCGACGATGCGGGCTCTGGCCTACGCCCAGGCGCTGCGTCCGACCACCATCCGGGCGCTGTCGGTGAACCTCGAGCCCGACCGGGACGGGCTGCCGATGCTCGCCCAGTGGGAGGATTGGGGCGTGGATGTGCCCCTCGAGCTGATCGACAGCCCCTTCCGCAGCCTGAGCGGAGCTGTCAGGCGCTACGTGCAGCGCTTCGTCCCCGACGGGCGCCACACGATCGTCACGTGCGTCCTGCCGGAGTTCGTCCTCGAACACGCCTACCACCAGCCCCTGCACAACCAGACGGCCCTGCTGGTCAAGGCCGCCCTGCTGTTCGAGCGCGGTGTGGTGACCACGAGCGTGCCCTACCACCTGCACCTCGGCCGCGATGCGTCGCGCGAGGTCGAGGCCCGCGGGACGTCATGAGCGCCGCCCGGCCGAGTGAGCAGCCGCGCCGGGCTGTCACGGACCGCCGGGTGGTGCGGCTGAATGACCGCTGCGGTCGCTCAGCCGCACCATCCCTCCAAGAGCGACGTCGGCGCGCGGCCCGGTGGCCGCTACCCTCGGTGGCCGCTCGTGCTGTCGCGCGCGTCCTGCCCGGCGACGGCGAACGTCGCGACGAGAACCCTGCGGGCGCCGGCCGTGCGCAGCGCGGCGGCCGCGGCCAGTGCGGTGCCACCGGTCGTGCGGACGTCGTCGACCAGGACAACGG
>JACDBB010000098.1 GCA_013695145.1 Euzebyales bacterium | reverse complement strand
GATCAGAGCGATACCGCTGCTGCTCGCCTGAACCCGCGTCGCTCCTTGACAACCGACACCGTCCACCGCGGCCACCGGCCGCAACTTCCCCATGCCGCCAGGTCGACGGTCTTCACACTGTCACGCTCACCGAAGACCTCGACGTCACCCCAAGCCGCCACGGACGGTCTCAGGCGCCTCCACCTCAGACCCATGAAGAATCGGGGCTAGTGCTCCTCCGTGGAAGTTCCGTGAAGCACCGAGGGCACGCCTGCGCGCGGCTCGCAAGGCCCGAGGAGCGTCTCGTACTGGGCCGTACTTGGGCGACGAAGCAACGCAGCGAGCCCCAGCCCGGCCGGCGCTTGAGGCCATGAACGGGCAGGCGTGGCCGAATGTAGGAGACTTCCGCGGAGGAGCACTAGGTGGCGGCGCGAGGCGTGCCGCACTCAGCGCAGAACCGGCCGCTGGCCGCGAACCCGCACTGCGCGCAGGTCCAGGTCGGTCGCCCGCCCTCCGGTGACGCGGGGACCACCTGGGTCGTGTCTTCAGGCTCCACGACCTGCGTCGCCTCGGGCTGCGCTTCGGCCTCGACCGTCGTGTCGGCCTGGGCCTCGGTCTCCACCGGCGTGTCGGCCCGGGCCTCGGTCTCCACCGTCGCGTCGGGCTGCGCCTGGTGCTCGACGGTCGCGGTGTCATCCTCCGGCCGGTCGTGCTGGTCGGACGGGATCACCGCGGGGACGGCGCCATCGACGCCATCCTGGGAGGCCGGCGGGGGGGCAGGGACCACACCGCGGCCCACGGTCCGATCAGGGGCCGCATCGTCGCTCAGGATCGCCGGCGCCACAGGGTCGTCGGTGCGTGCCGAGCCGGATTTGGGCCCGGTCGCAGCGGCGAGGTCGGGCAGCCGCGCCCAGCCGCCCCGCCGTGCCGCGTGCAGGTACTCCGCGGCTGCGAGCACGCCCGCGAGCGTCAGCGCGGCCAGCAGCGTCGAGACCGGCAGGCCCTGGACGCCAACCCCCGCGCCGAGGAGCCCGCCCGTACCGATCGTGTCCACGACGCCCTGGCCGACGAGCAGACCGACGGTCAGCACGACGTAGGCGATCACCCCGAAGCGCAGCACCCGAACCCGGAACGCGCGCGCATCCTGCGCGGGCGCCCGCAGGAGGGCGTAGGCGGCGACCGCCAGGACGAGCGCCAGCGGCAGCAGCCACAGCGCGCCGTTCTCGCCTGCGGCGGCGATGAAGGTCTGGCTGGTCGGCCCGAGGTCGATCGGCGCGCCGAACGCCCACGCGACGACCAGCAGCAGCGTGTTGACGGCGACCAGCGATGTGACCAGGATCAGCACCAGGGCGGCGCCGGCACCGATGTCGCCGGCGGCGTCGGAGGTCAGCACCGCGAGCAGCGTGATGACGCCCACCACCGCGGCGCCCAGCAGCGTCGCCACCAGCACGCGGCGCGCCTCTGGCAGGTGCGTGATCGCCGCCGCGATCAACCACACGAGCGCCCCGGCCGCGAGTTGTGCCAGAGGGCGCGCCCGCACGACCACCTCCCCCTCGGCCCCGATCGACCCGATCACCTGCGCGAAGACTCCCGCCAGGAGCCACGCGAGCGCCGACAATCCGGCCGCCGTGAGCCAGCCCTGCGCCGTCGGGAGGAACGCCCGTGTCCGGCTCCACTGCGCCCACAGCAGACCGAGGACCGCCACGAGGGTCAGCGGCACGATGCCCACGAAGGCGCAGCAGCCGACCGTGACCCGTCCTCCGAGCAGCGCCCCGAAGATCCCGCCGATGGCGGGCAGGACGCTGATCGCCCCGTCGGCGGCGAGCGACAACAGGATCCCGCCGAACAGCGCGAGCGCGAACAGCGCGCCCAGCGGCAGCAGCACCACGAGCGCGACGTCGCGCCAGTGATCGGCGCTGCGGGCCGCCGGCGTGGTCGGATCGGAGGTCGGATGGCGCGTCGGATCAGGGGTCGGATCAGGGGTCGGGTGCCCCTTCGCCTCGTCCGTGGTCATGCTGCCCCCCTGTCCGGCCGCCGACGCGGGCCGAAGCGCTCGCACGCTACCGACCCTCCCCCGGTCGGTCAACGCGGACCGGCGGCTATCCTTGCGCCCGCTGTCCGACCCGCGAGGAGGGGTGACGCGTGACCGAGCGGCTCCGCACCTCCGTGGTGGTCGTCGGCGACGAGATCCTCGGCGGCTTCGTCGAGGACACCAACTCAAGCTGGCTCGCGCGCCGGCTGCAGCGCCTCGGCATCCCGCTCGAACGCATCGTGACCGTGCCGGACGAGCGCGCGGCGATCGGCGAGGCGATCGTCGCCGAGCTGTCCCGGTCACGGCCCAGGGTGCTGCTCACCTCGGGTGGGATCGGCTCGACGCCTGACGACCTGACCCTCGAGTCCGTCGCCGCGGCCATCGGCGTGGGGGTCGTGCGCCAACCGGAGATCGACGAGCGGATCACCGAGGCGCTCGAGTGGAGCGCCGAGCGGGGCGTCGACATCACCGAGGGCCACGAGACATCGATGCGCCGCATGGCGCTGGTGCCGGACGGCGCCTACCTGCTGCCCGGCGCGCGCGGGATAGCTCCCGGGATCGCCGTCGATGTGGACGGAGGCAGCGCCGTCGCGGGGGGGGCCACGATCGTCGTGCTTCCTGGCATCCCTTCCGAGCTCGAGCGGATCGTCATCAACGGCGTCGAGCCGGCGCTGCTGGCCGGACGGGGAGTCGTCCAGCACGTGGCCGAGCTGACGCACCCCTACCCGGAGTCGGTGCTCAACCCGGTGCTGGAGCGGCTCGTCCGGGAGTTCGAAGACGTCCACGTCGGCTCCTACCCAGGCGCGCAGTGCCTCGTCCGCCTCGAAGGTGCGAGGGAGCGGGTCGAGCCCGCGTTCGCGCTGCTGCGTGAGGCTGTTGAGGCGCTCGACGCCGATCCAGGCTTGCAGCGCCTCCGCGACGCCTGGCAGGCACGCGCCCGGTCCCGCGCGTAACGATCTCACCGGCCCCCGAGCCACCCTGCTTGCCCGACGCGCACGGTAGGGTGGCGCGCATGCCGGAACTGCACGCGATGTTCGTCCACGCCCACCCCGACGACGAGTCGTCCAAGGGCGCGGCCACCATGGCCAGGTACGCAAAGGAGGGCTACCGGATATCGGTGGTCACCTGCACCGACGGGATGGCCGGCGAGATCCTGAACCCGGCCATGGACCGCCCCGGGGTTGTCGAGCGGATGGTGGAGGTCCGCGCGGAGGAGCTCGAGCGGGCGCTGGAGATCCTCGGCGTGACCGACCACTTCTGGTTGGGCTACCCGGACTCCGGCTACGTGGAGGACTTCGCGGGCGACGGCACCCCGCTCGCTGACGACAGCTTCTTCAACGCCGACCTCGACGAGGCGACCGGCCGCCTGGTGCGGATCATCCGCGACACGCGCCCTGACGTGGTCGTCACCTACCCGGAGGACGGCGGCTACCCGCACCCCGATCACATCCGCTGCCACGACGTGTCAGTCGCCGCCTTCCATGCGGCTGCGGATCCGGCCCGCTACATCGAAGCCGGACCGCCGTGGCAGGCCCGCAAGCTGTACTACTCGGGGGCGTTCAACCGCCGGAAGGTCGAGGCCCTGCACGACGCCTGCCTGCAGCGGAGTATCGAGTCGCCGTTCGCGGGATGGCTAGAGCGGTGGGATCCCGACGAGGTCGACCCGTCGACCACGGCGGTGGACGTCGGCGATTTCCTGGCCTACCGCAGCCGCGCGCTGCTGGCGCACGCGACGCAAGTCGACCCTGACGGCATGTGGTTCCGGGTGCCGGACGAGGTGGTCCGCGAGGTCTACCCGTGGGAGGACTTCGTTCTCGCCCTCAGCCTCGTGGAGACATCGACACCCGAGAGCTCGCTGTTCGCGGGGCTCGAGACGTGACCCTGCGGCGGGCGGGCCTCGCGGGCGCCGCGCTCCTGCTCGCCGTCGGCTGCACCACCGGATCGGTCGCGGAGCGGGTGGCCGAGCTCGGCCGCTCCTCGCCCGCTCCCACGGTCACGCCCGACCCGTCGAGCTCGCCCGTCCCTCCCACGTCAGCTCCGCCGAGGTCGGCTCCGGCACCCACGGCGGCACCTTCGGCCGCCCCGAGCGAACGCCGAGGCCGGCTGTCCGCCTGCGCCGACGACGACCTCACCGCCATGGACGGCGCCGTGAGCGGGCAGCTCGACGCGTTCGCCGAAGGTGATTACGGCGCCGCCCTGGAGTTCTCGACGGAAGCGTTCCGAGCGGCGCACTCCGAAGAGGTGTTCGAGGAGATCATCGCCGAGGGGTATCCCCAGGCCGCCATGGCCGCAGATCACGAGCTCGGCCAGTGCCTCACCGACGGCGACAACGCCACCCTGGCGGTCGGGGTCATCGACGACGATGGCCAGCGGCTTGAGCTGCTCTACCTGATGGAACGCGAGGACGACGCGTGGCGCATCGGCGGCGCGCTGCCCGCCGACGGTCCCAGCGAGGCCCCGACACCGACGGTGTGACGGTGCCCCGTGCTCATAGCCGCTACCGCACGATGACAGGTGCCCCTCATGGTCCGTCCCGTCACGAACACGGCTGGCATCACCGGGGGTCGGTGCGGTACGCATGGCTCCGGTGCCGGATGGCCGCCACACGGACGGTGTTGTGACCGCGGAGCTGGTAGATGATGCGGTAGGCGCCGACGCGGTAGCAACGAAGTCCACTGAGTCGGCCACGCAGTACATGCCCAAGCTCTGGATCTCGTTGGAGTTCCGAGAGCGCCTCCAATACGGCTTCGGCGAGCAGGTAGTCGAGAGCGGCCAAGGCCGCGCGCGCCGAACGGGCCAAGACGACCTTGGCCACGTCAGGAGGAGTCTCGTGCCGCGAACTCCTCGCGCACCTGCTCGAGGGTGACGACGTCGTTCGCCGCGAGTTCTTCGAGGCCGCGGCGAACCGCCTCGAGCGTGGCGTCATCCGATAGGATCTCCGCGGTCTCCTCGAGCGCCTCATACTCGTCGGCCGGGACGAGGACGGCTACCGGTCGCCCACGACGGGTCACGGTGACGTGCTCTCGCCGATCGGCAACCTCATCGAGGAGATCGGCGAGACGGGTGCGGAGCTCTCGAACAGGAACCGTCTTGGACATCGCAGCAGTGTACCTCATTGAGTACACAAGATGCAGCCGGTTTCACTTCAGCATCTGATGGCCAGCGCTGCGCATTGGGCGCGACCGGGTCTAGCGCCGGCGGCGGGCCACGTAGAACAGGCAGTCCCGGCGCGCTTGGCGGACGGTCGTCGTCATCATCACCGGTGTGACGTCCTCGCGCAGGACCAGCGCCCCCTCGTCGGTCACGCTGAACAGCCGCTCGGTCACGTCGGCGTCGCGCATGTCGCGCGCGTCGAGCGGCACCGCCGTCCCCGGCGCGACGTGGCCGACCTCGGTGCCGGCCAGCAGCATCCCGAAGTTGGCGCCGTCCAGGGCTGGAGTCAGCACCAGGTCCAGCTCGCCGGTGAGCGCGCCGCCGAACGTGAACGCCACCTCGGGCCGGATGGTCACGCGATAGCGCATCTCGTACAGCCGGGTCGCCCCCGGCGCGGGGTGGTCGGTGTCCAGGCCGAGGTCCAGGTCGGACAGGAAGCGCTGGAGCGCCGCGGCGGCGAACGCGGTGTGCTCCGCGCGCTGCGGCAGGCCGCACTCCAGCGCCACCGCCGGGCACTGCGGCTGCAGCGCCTCCATCAGGGTGTGGGCGCGCAAGCGCCACAGCAGCACCGTGCCGGCGCAGCTGGACGCCAGCCGCAGTGACGCCTGCGTGGCCGACGGGGTGATCGCGTAGGCCGGGTTGTCGCCGGTGTTGTTGTGGAAGTCGACAGCCGCCTCCAAGTCGACGCCAGCGAGCTCGGTGAGCACCGCCGCCGCGCAGCGGCGCATCCGGGTGGTCCGCTGCTCGACGCCCCAGACCCGGTTGAAGTCCTCCTGATCGTCCAGGTAGCGGTGCGCGAACCACCCATCGGTGGTCGCCGCCCGCACGTTGCCGATCAGCACCCACAGATCGAACGGGAAGTGCGGGGTGCCGCGCAGCAAGTCGACGACCGCCCGGAACCCGGAGTCCTCGTTGCCGTGCAGCAGGCAGGCGAGGAACCGCGCTCTGCGCTCCCCACTCGTCGTGCCGGGGATCCGCACGAGCGCGGGTTTGCCGCCCAGCGCGACCAGAACGTCCTCGTCGGAGCCCTCCAGGATGCTCTTGAGCTCGTCATAGCCGTCAAACCGGCGGTACAGATCGGTCATGGGCGTCGAGCCTACCGGAGCCTCGTCCGGGTCACGCCACGATTCCGCGAGCAACCGGCTTGGAGTCCGCTACACCTCCCAGGTGTGGACCGGCCGGCCCGCCTGGCTGAGGGCGCCGTAGCGACGGACCAGCTCGCGCGCGGCCTCGTCGCGGTCCAGATCCTCGTCGTCGAGCAGGCGGCGCCACATGGCGATCTGCCATGCGGCGCCGTTCCTGCCGGACAGCACCCGGTCCTCGACGATCCGCAGGTACCGGTCGATGTCGTCGGGCTCGATGTCCCACTCGTCGAGCCCCGCGCGCGCGAGCGGCAGCAGGTGGCGCAGGATCAGCTCGGGAACGGGCACCTGCGCGCCGACCTTCGGCCAGAACAGCTTGGCGCCGAGGCCGTGACGGGCGGCGCTGAAGAAGTTATCGGTGGCGGCCTCGAAGCTCATCTCCTCCCAGACGTAGACCGGCGACTGCGAGGCCAGCCCGTTCAGCAGCCCGTAGTAGAAGACGATGTTCGCCACCGAGTCGACGACCGTCGGACCCGCGGGGAGGACGCGGTTCTCAATGCGCAGGTGGGGGCGGCCGCGGGCGACCTCGTAGACCGGCCGGTTCCACCGGTAGATCGTGCCGTTGTGGAGGGTCAGCTCCTGGAGGTGGGGGATGTCTCCGGCGCGCAGCACGGCCTCTGGATCCTCGTCACCGCAGATCGGCAGCAGCGCGGGGAAGTAGCGGACGTTCTCGTCGAACAGCTCGAACATGCCTTCGGACAGCCACTTCTCACCGAACCAGACGCGGGGCCGGACGCCCTGCTGCGTCAGTTCCTCGGTGCGGGTGTCGATCGCCTGCTCGAACAGGGCGATGCGGGTCTCGTGGTGCAGCTGCTTGCCGAGGAAGAACGGCGAGTTGGCCCCCAGCGCCAGCAGGGGCGCCGACAGCGCCTGCGCCGCGTTCCAGTACACGGCGAAATCCTTCGGGTCGACCTGCAGGTGCAGCTGCATCGACGTGCACGCGGCCTCGAACAGGATCGAGTTCGCCGTGGTCTCCAGGACCTCGTCGCCCTCGATGCGGATCAGCAGGTCCTCCCCGCGCGCGGCCAGGATCGTGTCGTTCAGCGCCCGGTAGCGCGGGTTGGCGGAGAGGTTCTGCTCCGTCGCGTCGAAGTCCGCGAGCGTTGGCAGGATGCCGATGATGAACACCTGCGCGTCGAGCTGCTGCGCCCTGGCGTGGGCACGGTCGAGTGAGGCGCGCAGCTCGTCCTCGATCTGGTGGAACACGTCGGCCACGATCCGCCGTGGGCGCAGATCGAACTCGATGTTGAACTGCGCGAGCTCGGTCTGGAAGTCCCTGGACGCCAGGAGCTCGAGCAGCTCGGCGTTGATCGGGGTAGGGCGACCATGGGCGTCGGCCAGGTACACCTCCATCTCCACGCCGCACAGTCGGCGGCCTGTCTCGAACCGGCCGCTGTCCGCCAGCCTCCTGAGCGCGGCGAGATCCGCCTTGACCTTCTCCCGATACCGGGTCCGGTCCTCGCGGGTGAACTCGGTGGTGTCGATGTCGCGACCCATCCAACCCGTCCCCTTGCTCGCGCGGCTGGGCGGCAGTCTAGGCGCGCGGCGTGGCATCGGGTGCCTGCGATCGGCTACAGGAGGGAGAGCTGCTCGGACACCGCGACGGGCTCGTCGGCGGCGGCGCTCTCGGCGGCCGGGGCCGCGCCGCGCCAGCCGGGCGGCGTCGGCGGTCGCCCGTGCTGTCGCCATGCGGCCCGGCGGCGATCGGCGACGAAGCGCTCCAGCGGTTCCCGGAAGGCCTTCGGCGCGGTCGCCCCGCGATACAGCGCCCGGTACCGGGGGACGAGCTCCGGATACGCGGCCTCCAGCCACGGCCAGAAGACCTCCTTGACGCCAGGCCGCAGGTGCAGGGTGATGGGGGTGATGTGCACCGCGCCGGCAGCCGCGCACGCGTCGACCAGGGCGGCGAGCTGCGCGACGGAGTCGTTCAGTCCCGGCATGATCGGGGCCAGCATCACGCCGGTCGGTATGCCCGCGTCGTTGAGCGCGCGCACCGCCTCAAGGCGAGCCTTGGGCGACGGTGTGCCCGGCTCCGCCGAGCGCCAGACATCCTCGTCGAGCATCCCGATCGTCACCGCCGCGGCGACCGGCACCTGCTCGGAGGCGGCCCGCAGCGCGGCGATGTCGCGAGTGACCAGCGTGCCCTTGGTCAGTATCGAGAACGGCGTGCGGGACTGGGCGAACGCCTCGATCACGCCCGGCATCAGGCGGTAGCGGCCCTCGCACCGCTGGTAGGGGTCGGTGTTGGTGCCCAGCGCGACGTGCTCGCCGCGCCACGACGGCTTCGCCAGCTCCCGCCGCAGCACCTCGACCACGTTGGTCTTCACCACGATCTCGCGCTCGAAGTCCTCGAGCGGTGAGAGGTTCAGGTACGCGTGCGTCGGACGAGCGAAGCAGTACGAGCAGGCATGGCCGCAACCTCGGTACAGGTTGAGGCTCCATCCGAAGGGCATGCCGCGGACGCGGTTGAGCGCCGACTTGGCCTCGACCTCGTGGAACGTGATCCCGGCGAACTCGGGCGTGTCGAACGTCCGCGTCCGCGCAGCGCGCAGCGCCAGCGTCGGTTCGCCGTCGACGGGTACGGCCTTGGGGTCGCGCTGCAGGTCGGCAAGCGTGCGGGACATGCCGACAGTATCGAACAACTGTTCGATGAAAGCAAGGGCGGGGACCTGGCCGACCGCGCTGTCGCACCCGCCTCGTAGCCTCAGGGAGGTGGCACCAAGCTCAGGGAGGCACGACGATGCACGAGACGAACCAGGATCTCGCATGGCTCCAGGAAGTCCTCGATCAGACGTACGCCCGCGCGGGAGCGCACCTGGCCGGCATCCACACCGGGCCAACGCGTGTCGCCGCCCGCGACCTGGTCGAGCAGGTGACGGGCATTCAGGTGCTGGTCGTCGCCACGGTCAGCGCCGACGGACGCCCGCTGACCGGGCCGGTCGACGGCTTCTTCTACCGCGGGCGCTGGCACTTCGGCACCGCGCCGACCGCGGTGCGCACACGCCATCTGGAGCGCTCGCCGTACGTGTCGGCCACCCACGTGCGCGGAGAGGCGCTGGTGGTCACCGTCCACGGCAGCGCCCGGCGCCTCGATCTCGCCGGCGCGGACTCCGGCTTCCGCGAGTTGCTGCTCGCCCAGTACAGCGGCGAGTGGGAGGAATGGGGCGCCGCGTCGCCCTACTTCGCGATCGAGCCCGACCGCATGTTCGCGGCGGACATGAGCGTCCACACCCAGTAGGCGATGGCGACGTCCGCGGCCCACGATCGGTGCACCGGCACGTGGGCGCAGGCGCTGCACGGCCGTCGCGTCGGCGGCTACACCACCCACGGGCTCACCTGGCATTCCCGCCAGACCGAGCTGCACGCCCGCGCGATGGCGATACGACCGGCGCTGCGCGAGCTGCTCGACACCCACCCAGCCGAGGTGTCCGGTGTGGTCACCGTCGGCCTCCGAGACGCTGCTGACCGCCGCCGGCAGGGCTCGGACGCCGCGACCACGGTGAGGGCGACCGGTACGTCACTGACCTCGTCGCCCTGCTCGGCATCGTCTCGCAGCCGGTGACGCGTGACACGTGAATGCGCCCGAGCTTGCGAGAGCGATTCTCAAGTTCTTGGTTGTGGCCATCGCGCAGCGATGGCCACAAGGCGCTGACACCGGGCCGCGGTCCGCACCGCGGCCTCACGAGGACTGCAGCACCGGATCGAGGGGTGAGCGGATGGTCACCCGCAACCGCGGGTAGGGGCCCGTCATGTGCTCTCCCACGCCAGCCATCTCCCCGCGGGCCCAACGATGAACCGCCTGCAGAACGCCTCATCCCCCTACCTGCGCCAGCACGCCGACAACCCCGTCGACTGGCAGGAATGGGGCGACCAGGCATTCACCCAGGCTCGGGACGCCGACAAGCCGGTGTTCCTCAGCGTCGGCTACGCGTCGTGCCACTGGTGCCACGTGATGGCGCACGAGTCGTTTGAGGACGACGAGGTCGCGGCGGTCCTCAACGAGCGCTTCGTGCCCGTGAAGGTCGACCGCGAGGAGCGGCCCGACGTGGACCGCGTGTACATGGATGCGGTCCAGGCCATGACGGGCCACGGCGGCTGGCCGATGAGCGTGTTCCTCACCCACGAGGCGATCCCGTTCTTCGGCGGCACCTACTGGCCCAAGGACGATCGTGGCGGCATGCCCGGCTTCCTCAAGGTGCTCGACGCGGTCCATCGGGCCTGGACCAGCGAGCGGGACAAGATCACCGCGACCGGCGCGCGACTGGCCGCCCACCTCGAGCAGACCAACGCTCTGGCGGGCCCGACCGGCCCTGCCGACGCGGACCTGGCGGCGCAGTCGGCCGCGGCCTGCGTCTACGCGTGGGACGACCGCCGCGGCGGGTTCGGGAACGCGCCCAAGTTCCCGCAGGCGATGACCATCGACTTCCTGCTCGCGCACGCGCTCCGTACGGGGGACGAGGGCGCCGTCCGAGCGGCCATCCACAGCCTCGACGCGATGGCCCGCGGGGGGATCTACGATCACGTCGGCGGCGGGTTCGCGCGCTACTCGGTCGACGCCGACTGGGTGGTCCCCCACTTCGAGAAGATGCTCTACGACAACGCTCTGCTGCTGCGCGCCTACACCCACGGCGCGCTCGTCGCGGGCGAGCAGGGAGCGCGCAGCCGCTTCCGGCGCGTGGTGCGCGAGTCGGCCACCTACCTCATAGGCGAGCTGTGCCACCCGGACGGGGGGTTCTACTCGTCCACCGACGCCGACAGCGAGGGCGTCGAGGGCAAGTTCTTCGTGTGGTCGTCTCCTGAGTTCCGCGAGGTCGTCGCCGAGGCCGGGGAGGATCCTGAGGTCTGGGCGACGTTCTTCGATGTCACCGAGGGCGGCAACTTCGAGGGCGCGACGATCCTCACCGAGCCCCGCCCCCGCGACGAGGACGACGAGGAGTTCGACGCCGCCTACCGTCGGGTCCGCGCCGCGCTCGCCGCCCGCCGCGCCGGGCGGGTTCCTCCTGCGCTCGACGACAAGGTGCTGACCAGCTGGAACGGCCTGGCGATCGGCGCGCTCGCCGAGGCCGGAGCGGCCCTCGGCGAGACCGCCTGGGTGGTCGCGGCGCGACGGGCGGCCGGCTTCGTCCGGGACAACCTCATGGTCGGCGGACACCTGCACCACACCTGGCGCGAGGGGCACGGCGCGCGCGTACCCGCCTTCGCCGAGGATGTCGCGCTGCTGGCCCAGGGACTGCTGTGCCTATACGAGGCCGACGGCGACCCCGCCTGGTTCGCCTGGGCTCGCGAGCTGGCAGCCGACGCGGACGCCCGCTTCGCGGAGGCGGCGGACGGGGCGCCGACCGGCGCGTACTTCGCGACCGCGCACGACGCGGAGACGCTGCTCACCCGGCCCAAGGAGACGTGGGACAATGCGACGCCGTCGGCGGCGAGCGTCATGGCCGATGTGCACCTGCGCCTTGCGGCGCTGACCGGCGAGGCGGAGCACGCCGCTCGGGCCGAGCGGGTGCTCACCCGCTTCGCGCCGCACGCCCAGCGGGCACCCACCGGCTTCTCCGAGCTGCTGCGCGCCCTGGAGCGCTACCTGGGCGGGCCAGTCGAGGTGGCGGTGGTGGGAGGCCCCGACGACGAGGCGACACGGCGGCTCGTCGCCGCGTACCGCGAGACCTTGCGCCCCGGCGCGGTGCTGGCCGTCGGCGACGGCGACGGCGATGGGTCGACGGACGTACCGTTGCTGGCGGGACGCGAGCGCGTCGACGGCCGACCCGCCGCCTACGTCTGCCGTCGTTTCGCGTGCCGCCGGCCGGTGACCACCCCGGAGGCGCTGCGCGCCGAGCTCGCTGACACGTGAATGGCCCTGAGCGCCCAGGGGCGAGCCCCCCGGGGTCGACACCGTGTCGAGATTCCTGCGCTATGCG
>JACDBB010000097.1 GCA_013695145.1 Euzebyales bacterium | reverse complement strand
CGCTGCGAGCGCCCGCGTCCGCCGCCGTCGGCGTTGCCCCTGGGGCCCCGAGGCGCACCGTCGGGGGCCTGGTCGCCGCCGGTGGACGAGGTCGCCTTGGCGCGACGGCGTCCCCGCGTGGCCTGGGCCCTGGACTCCTCCGCGGACATGGGCTCCGCAGCCGCCTGGTCTCCTGCCGGCTGCTCGGCGCCGCGGTGGTCCGGCGTCCGCGACCCAGCGTCTCGCCGGCCCGTCGGGGCGGTACGGCGGCGTGTGCGGGTCCGGGTCCGCGCGCGGCCCTCAGAACCCGTGTTCTCAGAACCCGTGTTCTCGGAGCCCGTGTTCTCGGAAGCAGCGCTCTCAGCGGTCTTCGTCTCAGCGGTCCTCGTCTCGGTGGCCGTGTCGCGGGGGGCGGCCTCGCGCGGCCCGGCGGCAGCCTGCGCGGGGATCGTCGCCGCAGGCTTGCGGGGTGGACGCTGCTTCGGGGAGGAACGTCGCCCTGGTCGCTCGGCAGCATGCTGCGAGCCTGCGGACTTGGGCGCCCGGTAGGCGACGCCCTGGGCGGGCAGATCGAAGAGCTCGTCGAGGGTCTCCGAGGTGGAGAACACCTCGTGGGTCGGCGCGTCGATGTCCAGCGCCCGCTTGATCATCTCCAGGCGCGCCGCCTCGTTCCACATCGCCAGGGTGATCGCGACACCGCTGCCGCCCGCCCTGCCGGTGCGGCCGATGCGGTGCAGGTACATCTTCTCGTCGTCGGGGCAGTCGTAGTTCACGACGTGGGTGACGTCGTCGATGTCGAGGCCGCGTGCGGCGACCTCGGTGGCGACCAGCACGCTGGTCTTGCCCTTGCGGAAGCGGTCGAGAGCGCGCTCGCGGGCCTCCTGGCGGAGGTCGGAGTGGATCGCCGCCGCCTCGGTGCCGCGCTCCTTGAGTTCCTTGGCAAGGATGTCCGCCATCCGCTTGGTGCGCACGAACACGAGGCACAGGCCCCGCTCGGGCGTCGTCAGGATGCGCGCCAGCACCGCGGGCTTGTCGAGCTTGTGGCAGGCGAAGAAGTACTGCTGGGTCTCCGGTGCGATCCGGATCTCCTCGACGTCCGCCCGCAGGAACGTCGGCTTGGACATGTACCGTCGCGCCAGCCCCACGACAGCGCCCGGCATCGTCGCGCTGAACAGCATCGTCTGCCGGTTGTCCGCGGTGGCCTCGATCAGTTGCTCCACGTCGGGCAGGAAGCCCAGGTCGAGCATCTCGTCGGCCTCGTCCAGCACCAGCTTCGTGGCGGTCGACAGGTCGAGCATGCCCCGGCCCACCAGGTCGAGGAGCCGACCCGGCGTGCCCACCACGATCGGCGCGCCCTTGGCGATGGCGTCAGCCTGCGGATCGATGGGCCGCCCGCCGTAGACCGCGACGACGCCGACACCCTTGACCGCTCCCGCGCGGGCGAGGTCGTCGCGGACCTGCAGGCAGAGCTCGCGCGTCGGGACGATCACGAGCGCCTGGGTCCGCAGGTCGCCGGTGTCGATCCGCTGCAGCAGCGGTAGCCCGAACGCCAGGGTCTTGCCGGTGCCGGTCCGGGCTTGGCCGATCACGTCGGCGCCGGACAGCGCGAGGGGGAGCGTGAGCTCCTGGATGGGGAACGCGGCGATGATCCCGCCGCCGGCGAGGGCGTCGGTGAGCTCGGGTTCGACCCCGAGGTCGGCGAACGTCTTCGTCGGGGCCGCACCCGTCGCGGGTGTGGTTGTCGTCATGGTCTCGTTTCTGTTCGGTGGATGTCTGGAAGTGAGTGCGCCCCGCGGCGCGCGGGATTTCAGTAGCGCGGGACCGTCGGGTCCACTTCGCGTGCCCACGCGTCGAGCCCGCCTGCGAGGTTGGCGACGTCGGTATGACCCTGCGTGGCCAGCCAGGTCGCGACCTGGCGGCTGCGGCTCCCGTGGTGGCAGACGACCACGATGGTGCGGTCGTCCGGCAGTTCATCATGGCGCACGGGGATCTCGGCCATCGGTAGATGGACCGAACCGGGGATCGCCGCCACCCTGACCTCCCATGTCTCGCGCACGTCGAGCAGCAACGGCGGGGAGTCGGAAGCGAGGCGCTGGGCGACCTGGTGGGGTTCGAGATCTTCGAGCACGCACCATCAACAGTACCTCAATGCTGTCCTCGCACCGCGCGACAGGTCGCCGGGGCCCTGCCCTGCCTGTCTGGGCACGCCGATGGCGCAAGCGGCAGACGCGGCTCCCAACGTGTTTACAGTTCGGCGACGCCTGCCGCCGGCGGCCGCGCAGGCGCTCAACGGCGCCAGCCGCATGCGGCGGCACCGTGTCGACACGACGTGGACCATCCGAGGCGACTGGCGCGACACGCCCTCGCCACCGGCCCGGGCGAGCGCGCCTACTCGGATTCACCGCGCATGCGCGGTGAATCCGAGTAGACGACCGGTCGCGGGCGGCGCGCGGTGGGGCCGGCGAAGGTCACGACCCCGCGGCGTCCGCCGACGCTCCGATCGCGTCGACGCTGCGCCCTGCCCTGGCGCGACCTCCTAGTGCTCCTGGCGTGGACGTTCCGTGAAGCACCGAGGGCACGACTGCGCGCGGCTCGCAAGGCGCGGACAGCGCCTCGTACTGGGCCGTACTTGGGCGACGACGCAACGCGGCGAGCCCCAGCCCGGCCGGCGCTTGAGGCCATGAACGGGCAGGCGTGGCCGAATGTAGGAGACTTCCGCGGAGGAGCACTAGCGGTCCGCCTGAGCGTGGGGCGCGTCGGGGCCGAAGGAGCCGAGCCCGCGCCACACCAGCCGCGCGAGCAGCCGCACCGCCTCCTCGCGGTCGACGATGGGGTGCTCGGCCCACCAGCGGGCGCCGTCCATCGCAAGGCCGCGCACCGCCGAAGCCAGGAACGCCGCGGCGGCCCCGGACAGCCCGGCGTCGGCGGCGATGAGGGCGCCGACCCGTTCGGCCAGGCGCGATGTGGCGGCTTCCACCTCCGCGCGGACGTCGGGGTCGGCCAGATCGCCCGTGCCGAAGACCAGTTGGAAGCGGCGATCCTCGACCACGGCGAAGTAGGCCGCGATCGCGCCCTCGACCCTGGCGCGGTTGTCCTGTGTGCCCTCCAGGGCCTTGCGGACCTGCGCCTCCATCTCGGTGATCGTGTCCCGCACCACCGCGAGGTAGAGGTCGCGCTTCGACCCGAAGTGCTGGTACAGGACCGGCTTGCTCACCCCGGCCGCGTCGGCCAGCTGCTCCATCGACACGCCGTGGAACCCCAGCTCGGCGAACAGGGCGCCGGCGACGTCGAGCAGCTGCGGGCGGC
Organism: Euzebyales bacterium; assembly: GCA_013695145.1. GTDB lineage: Bacteria > Actinomycetota > Nitriliruptoria > Euzebyales > Egibacteraceae > JACDBB01. Next base: position 3,487 of record JACDBB010000097.1, on the reverse strand, counting down.
GCTCGGCCGCGGACAGCCGCAGGCGCGGGGAGGGGGCGGGCGGCGCAGGCATATTACCGAACGGTAACGTCGGCCGGGGGGCGCGGCAAGGAGCTTGACGTGAGCGTCAGGTCGACCGCTGGTCCGCCTCGAGCCCGCCCATCAGCGCCTGGACGAGCTGCTCCTCGAGCCAACCCAGCCACCACAGCAGCAGGCTGCGGTGATCGGCGGGGTCCGGTCCGCGCTCCCAGTCCGCCTCGCTGCGTATCCCGACCAGGTTCCCGAGCACGAGGCGAGCGTCGTTCGTGACCACCATCCAGGCGTGGGCCTCGTCGGCGTCCAGGTCGACGGTCCAGTCCCCGGCCGTCGTGCGGCCAGCCTGGAGGCTGGACGCGAATCGCGCGAGCTGGTCGACCCGGTCCTCGGCCAGCGATGAGCCAACCAGCTCGCGGTAGGTCCGGTCCGTCTCGGGATCGTCGCTGGCCGCCGGGAACATGCGAGCCCGATGGGCGTCGGCCTGGGGGCCCGCCGCCTCACCGTCGGCGATCGCACGGAGCTGGTCGGGCAGCTGGCGGAGCGCGTCGCGCTCGACGACGGCGATGACGAGGCGAAGTCCCCCGCCGGGCAGGCGGCGGGCGCCATGGCGGCGGAACATGACCGCCTAGTCCCGGGCCATGGTGGCCTGCAGCCCGTGGGCGTGGAGCCGGTGCACGTCGCTCTCGGCCTTCTCACGCGGGCCGCTCGACACGACCGCTCTGCCCTCCTGGTGGACGCGGAGCATCAACTTGGTGGCAGTGGCCTCGTCATGGCCGAACAGCTTGCGCAGCACGAACACCACGTAGGACATCAGGGTCACCGGGTCGTTCCACACGATCACGTTCCACGGCCGGTCACGCTTGGCGCGTGCGTCGACGTCGTACTCGGTCACCCGCTCAGGGGTGATCACAGGTGCGGCAGCGGTCATCGGGTCATCGGTGCGGTGGGCGCTCGTGGTCGACGAATGATGATCTGGCGAGCGTAGCGTGCCCTGGCACGGAGCACGGTGCGAGTGGATACTAAGAGGATCCTCATCATCCTCTCACGGTCGCCTCGTCGGCCGGGGTCAGGCTGTCGCGCATGCCACGGATCTCGCTTGCCGCGCCGAGGCGCGGTTGACCACCGAACAGCTCGGGCCGCCGGACGTCACAGCCGAGAGCCGGCCAGCGGGCCCTGCCGAACACGAGTCGGTCGTCGACGAGTCCACGCCGCGCGCTGGCCTCGTGCGCCGGCTGCTGTTCGGCCTGCGGACCCGCCTGGTGCTGTGGTACCTGGTGCTGCTCGCGGTGGCCGCGGGCCTGACGATCTTCGGCACGCGGCAGGTGCTGCTCGTGCGGCTCGACGAGCGGATCGACGCCGAGCTCCGGCAGGAGATCGAGGAACTCACACGCCTGGCCGACGGCGACGACCCTGCGACCGGCGAGCCGTTCCAGGACGACGTCTACGCCATCTTCGACACCTTCCTGCGGCGCAATGTACCCAGCCGGAACGAGACGTTCCTGGCGATCGAGCTCGCCACTGGTGAGGGCCTTCGCCCTACGACGGACCCCCCGTACGCACTGGACACCGACCGCGAGATCCGCGCGTACATCGAGGGCATCCGCTCGCCGGAGCGCGGCACCTTCAGCACGCCCATGGGCGAGGTGGACTACCACGCGGTGACCCTGGAGGCCGAAGGCGATCCGCTCGGCGTGTTCGTCGTCGCCATCTTCTCCGACCTGCTGCGTGCGGAGACGAACGACGTGGTCCGGGTCGTGTCCGTGATCTTCGGTGTGCTGCTGGTGTTCGTCTCGTTCCTCGCCTGGGGAGCCGCCGGTCGGGTCGTCGCGCCCGTCACGGCGGTCACCGCGACCGCGAGACGCATCAACGACACCGACCTGACGAGGCGCATCCCGCTGGGCGGCGCGGCTGAGACGACCGAGATGGCCGCAACGTTCAACGCGATGCTCGACCGGCTCGAGGAGGCCCTGGCCGCCCAGCGGCGGTTCGTCGACGACGCGGGCCACGAGCTGCGCACCCCGATCACGATCATCCGGGGTCACCTCGAGCTCATGGGCGACGACCCAGAGGAGCGCCGCGAGACGATCGCCCTGGTCACCGACGAGCTCGACCGGATGCACCGCATGGTCGAGGACCTGCTGATCCTCGCCAAGGCCGAACGCCCTGATTTCCTTGCCCTGCGGGTGGTCGACGTCGCGCGGCTGACCGAGGAGGTGTTCGCCAAGGCGCAAGCCATCGCCCCCCGGGACTGGCGCCTGGCGGCCGCCGCGCCGGGCAGGGCCGTCGTCGACCGGCAGCGCATCACACAGGCGCTGGTGCAGCTGGCGCAGAACGCCGTGCAGCACACCAGCGCCGGTGGCCGCATCGCGATCGGTTCCTTTGTGAGGGACCACGAGGTCGGCTTCTGGGTCTCCGACGACGGCGAAGGCGTGCCCGACGGTGAGGCTCAGCGGATCTTCGGTCGCTTCCACCGCGGCGAGGCTGGCCGCCGTCGCGGGGAAGGCGCGGGCCTCGGCCTGTCGATCGCCCACGCGATCGCCATGGCCCACGGCGGCCGCATCGAGCTCCACAGTCCCCCCGGCATGGGCGCGACCTTCACCGTGGTAGTCCCCGTCGACCCCCCCAGCGAGCCCGCCCTCGTCCCGCAGGAGCCGTAGCCATGAGTCGCATCCTGATCGCAGAAGACGAACCTCGGATCGCCTCGTTCCTGGAGAAGGGGCTGAAATCCAACGGCTTCACGACCGCGGTGGCGGAGGACGGCAACGGCGCTTACTACATGGCGCGCAGCGGCGAGTTCGACCTCGTGATCCTCGACATCGGCTTGCCTGGACGGGACGGGTTCAGCATCCTGAGGGATCTGCGCAGGTCAGGTTCGGCGATCCCTGTGGTCATCCTCACCGCGCGTGACGGGGTCACGGACACCGTCGCCGGCCTGGAGGGCGGCGCCGACGACTACGTGACGAAACCGTTCCGCTTCGAGGAGGTGCTCGCGCGGATCCGCGTCCGGCTGCGCGACGGGGTGGCCCCGACCGAGACCGTGCTCAGGGCAGGCGGTGTGGCGCTGGACCTGCGCACCAGGCGGGTCCAGGTCGGTGGACGCAACGTCGAGCTGACCGCCCGCGAGTTCACCTTGCTCGAGACGTTCCTGCAGCACCAGGGGCAGGTGCTGGCTCGCGAGCAGCTGCTGAGCCACGTATGGGGCTACGACTACGATCCGGGATCGAACGTGGTCGACGTGTACGTCGGTTACCTGCGCAGGAAGGTCGGCGTGGACCGGATCAGCACGGTGCGCGGGATGGGCTACCGCTTCGAGGTCGGCGAAGAAGCGGACTAGTGCTCCTCCGCGGAAGTCTCCTACATTCGGCCACGCCTGCCCGTTCATGGCCTCAAGCGCCGGCCGGGCTGGGGCTCGCTGCGTTGCTTCGTCGCCCAAGTACGGCCCAGTACGAGGCGCTCCTCGCGCCTTGCGAGC
>JACDBB010000207.1 GCA_013695145.1 Euzebyales bacterium | reverse complement strand
GCGAGTCTCACGAACCCGGTTGCGCCCGTCGCCATGGGATGGCCATGGGATCGTGACCACGGAGCGCCAGCGCAATCAGGTCACTCAAGGCGGTCGATCCGGCCCAACACAAGAAGTCGGACAGGTCGCATGACTAGGACGTTCGGCTACCAGGCGTACGAAGGCGGCTTCCAAGAGTGATCGAGTGGTGGCTATCCCCCGATCGGGGGATGCCGAGGTCGCGGATGGGGGATGCGGGTCCGTACTGTCCCCCTTGGCCTAACGACGCTGGTCCCAATAGGTGTCGGCAGGTTTTCCCCGCACTTGAGGTGTCGTGCCCCACTACGATCTCGGAGTCCGCTGTGAAGAAGATCGCTCCCCGCCTTGCCGCCGTCCTGGCCGCCCTGTCCGCCCTCGGCATGAGCGCCGGCGCCGGTCGGATGCACTGGTAGCGTCGGCGAGCCTTCACCGTACGTCACGCCGTAGACGCACGTGGTGACCTGCGGTAAGGTCCGCAGGTGGCCACGATAGCGAAGACCGCCCCGCCGCAGCTTGAGCGAGCACCAGAGCAGCGGAAGCCCAGGGTACGCGAGCCTGGGTTTCCGCCGCTTCTCTACGTCTACGTCGCCGCGCTCCTGGTGACCCTCGGCGTCTTCGCGCCAGGGGCGGTCGAGGAGCTGCGAGCGCGTCCGGCGGAGCTGCTGCTGTGGACCGTGTTCGTCGGCGCGGCGACGCAACTGACCGTGGCCGTGCTCCCGAGGTACCACCTCGACGCCACGCTCGGGGCGCCCGTCTCGATCGCCGCCGCCGTGCTGTTCACCCCGGCCTTCGCGGCCGCCGCCACCCTCGTGGGCAGCTTCCACATCCGGGAGTTCCGCGGTCAGGCCAAGCCGGTGATGAGCGTCTTCAACCGGAGCCAGCTGGCGTGGTCGGCCGCCACGGCGGGCGTCGCCGCGGACTGGGCCGGCGGCCTGGCGACCGGCGTGACCGGCACGCTGGTCGGCGCGCTGGCGGCGGTCGTCGTCTACAACTACGTCAACGCCTTCGCTGTCAGTGTGGCGATGTGGTTGCGCGGCTTCGCCCCCCTCGGAGAGGCGCTCAAGCAGAACACCGCGCCCGTCCCACGGTTCTTCGTCGACTTCGGCTTCTCGCTGCTCCTCGCGGTCCTGATCGTCATCGCCTACCAGGCGACCGGGCCGCTCGCGATCGCGCTGCTGGCGCTCCCGCTGTGGCTGGGTTACAGCGCGCTCAGGTCGGCGCGCATCGCGGAGGACCGGGCCGACCAGCTCGCGAAGCAGGTCGAGGACCTCCAGACCCTCAACGCCACGGCCAAGGAGCTGCTGACCTCCAGAAGCGACGTGCACGCGGCGGCGATGGCGCAAGAGGCGCTGCGGACCGCGCTCGGGCTCGACGAGCTCGACGAGGTGGAGCTCGCCCTCGACGGGCGGGTGCGGCCGGGCTTGCGCCCGGTGCCGGTCGCGGGCGCCTACCCCGCGACGATCGGCGTGCCAGACGGACTGCCCGAACCGACCATGGCGGTGGTCGATGCCATCGCCGGCTTCGTGGGCATGACTCTGACTCGCCAGCAGCTGGAGCAGGAGCTCGCCGCGGTGCAGCGCGCCCGCGCCGCGCTGGCCGGCAGGATCCTCGAGGAGGGCAACGCCGAGCGCAGCCGGATGGCCAGTGAGCTCCACGACGACGTTCTGCCCGCCATGGCCGCCGTGCAGATCCAGTCCGAGAACGTGCGCGCCGCGCTCGACCGCGCCAGGTACGCGCGCGCCGACGAGCTCGCGGCGGCCGCGGCCGATTCGGTGCACGACGCGATCCGCCGGCTCCGCGAGGTGCTCGAGGATGTCAAGCGGCAGACCGTCACCCCAGGGTCGCTGCCGCAGGGGATCGCGCGCGCCATGGCCGAGCTCAAGGTGCACCACGGCGTGGACGGCAAGCTCATCCTGCCGACCCCCATGCCGCACATCCCCTTCGCGCTCGAGATCCTGATGCTGGAGACCGCCAGGGGCGCGCTCGCCAACGTCGGTCTGCACGCCGTCGCCGAGAACGTGCAGATCGAGCTCGACACCACAGAGACGGCAGTGTGGATGGAAGTGCGGGATGATGGGTGCGGGTTCGACCCGCACGAGCTCCCGAAGGGGCATCATGGGCTCGGACTCATGACACAGCGGATCGAGCTGACCAGAGGACGGTTCGTCATCGACAGCGCCGCTGGCCGCGGGACGCGGCTGCGGATGGAGGTACCCCTGTGAACACCCCCCAGCCATCGGCTGCCGCCGATGGCTCGCAACGGGAGAGCTTCAGCTTCCCCAAGTCGGCCTCGACGATCACGATCGTCATCGCCGAGGACCACGGGGTCGTCGCCGACGGTGTCGCGACCATGCTGTCGTTCGAGGACGACATGGAGGTCCTGCAGCTCGTCACCTCGGGTGAGGACCTGATCGAAGCGGTCTCCGAGCACCAGCCGGTCGTGGCGCTGGTGGACGTGAACCTCATCGGCATGGACGGTTTGACCGCGACGCGGAAGATCCAGGCGCGCGGGATGCCGACGCGGATGCTCGCGCTCACGATGTTCACCGACCATGACACCGTCACCAGGGCCGTGGCCGCCGGCGTATCGGGCTACCTGCCCAAGAACGTCCGCAGGGGGGAGCTGATCTCGGCCGTCCGCGCGGTCGCGGCGGGCAAGGGGTTCCTCCACCCGGACGTGACGCGACCGTTCCTGGAGCGCGTAGGACCCCTGGCGCTGCACGCGGGCTTGCAACCGCTGTCCAAGCGGGAGCAGGAGGTCCTGGAGGAGCTCGCCACCGGCAAGTCGACGCACGAGATCGCCGAGGCGCTGGAGCTCGGCGACGAGACCGTCAAGAGCCACCTGTCGCGGATCTACGCCAAGCTCAAGGCGTCCGACCGGGTCCAGGCGGTGGTGATCGCGATGCGCCACGGTCTGGTGCACTGACCGGCGCCGGCAAGGCCCCGGCCACCGCAGCCAGCGGAGCGCGGGAACGTCGAAGGCCCCGGGGACGGATCCCGGGGCCTTCGCCCGATCAGACACCGTCTACGACGGGAGGGGGCGGGAACCCGCCCGCCGCATGGTGTGTCGTGGTGAAAGCCATTATGCCCCGCACGCCCGACCTGAACACCAGGTGGCGCAGAAAATCCTGGCCGATGGGACAACAGCGTCCCGTCGGGTCACGTGTGAAGCCACATCCTACCACCGTCGCGGAGTTGACAGGAACCGCCGTCGCGGAGTTGACAGGAACCGCGCCGACGCCAACACTGACCACTGCCAGACCGAGCCTTCAGGGAGGTGCGAGGTGCGCACGACGCGTCGAGTCCTCGTACCCATTCCCTGGCGCTCGGTCTGACGCGTCGCCACAACTGACGCGATCCACCGAGCGCAACGACCTCTCGAGCCATCCGGCGGGAGGTCGTTCTCGTTCCCCACCTTCCGCCCGAGCGGAGCACCTCATGGAGATCACCGGAGCGCAAGCCGTCATCGCCGCACTGGAGCACCAGGGCGTCGAGGTCATGTTCGGCCACCCTGGCGGCGCGATCCTCCCGGCGTACGACCCGATCCTCGACTCGCCGATCCGCCACGTGCTCGCACGGCACGAGCAGGGCGCGGGGCACATGGCGGAGGGCTACGCGCAGGCGACCGGTCGTGTCGGCGTCGCCATCGCCACGTCGGGCCCAGGGGGAACCAATCTGGTCACGGCGCTGGCCGACGCGCACATGGACTCGGTGCCGATCGTGGCGATCACCGGACAGGTGCCCACCGGAGCGGTCGGCGGCGACGCCTTCCAGGAGGCGGACCTGACCGGCATCACCATGCCGATCACCAAGCACAACGAGATGATTCGCGACCCCGACCGGATCGCCGCGGCCGTCGCTGAGGCCTTCCACATCGCCGCGACGGGACGGCCCGGCCCCGTGCTGCTGGACGTCCCCAAGGACGTCCTGAACGCCACCACGACCTTCGCCCCCCCAGAGCGGCTCCATCTGCCGGGCTACAAGCCGACCGTGCGCGGCCACTCCAAGATGGTGCGTGAGGCGGCCCAGGAGATCCTCGGCGCGCGCCGGCCGGTGATCTACGCCGGCGGCGGAATCGTGAAATCCGGTGCGCACGAGGAGCTGCTCCGGCTGGCCGAGCTCGCCGACCTCCCCGTGGTCACCACCCTGATGGCGCGGGGCGCGTTCCCCGACAGCCACCCCCTGTGCCTGGGGATGCCCGGCATGCACGGCCACTGGACGGCGATCACCGCCATGCAGCGGTCGGACCTGCTGATCACCCTCGGCGCGCGCTTCGACGACCGGGTCACCGGCAACCTCGCCCAGTTCGCACCGGGGGCGCGGGTCATTCACGTCGACATCGATCCCGCCGAGATCGGCAAGAACCGTGAGCCCGATGTGCCGATCGTCGGTGACTGCCGGGTGGTCATCGAGCAGATCTTCGGCCACCTCCAGGCCGCGCTCGCCGACCGCGACAAGCCCGACCTCCGACCGTGGTGGGCGCAGCTGGACGCCTGGCGCGAGGAGCACCCGCTGCGCGTCGACCAGCAGCCCGACGGCCCGTTGAAGCCGCAGACGGCGATCCGGGCGATCGGCGAGCGCCTCGCCGGCACGGGGATCGTGGTCAGCGGCGTCGGGCAGCACCAGATGTGGGCGTCCCAGCACATCCGTTACGAGCGCCCGCGCAGCTGGATCAACTCCGGTGGGCTCGGGACGATGGGCTTCTGCGTCCCGGCGGCCATCGGCGCGAAGGTCGGCTGCCCCGACCAGACGGTCGTGGCCATCGACGGCGACGGCAGCTTCCAGATGACGCTGCAGGAGCTGGCGACCGCGCGCACCGAGAACATTCCGGTGATCTTCTGCGTCATCAACAACGGCACGCTCGGGATGGTCCGCCAGTGGCAGGAGCTGTTCTACAACCAGCGCTTCAGCCAGGTCGACCTGACCTACGACTGCCCCGACCTCGTCAAGCTCGCCGACGCCTACGGCTGCGTCGGCCTGCGCTGCGAACGAGGAGAGGACGTGGCCTCGACGCTGGACAAGGCCTTCGCCGTGGGCGAGGCGCCCGTCCTGGTCGACTTCCGCGTCGCGCGGGACGAGAAGGTGTTCCCCATGGTGCCCGCCGGCGGCAGCAACGACGACATCATCGAGTCGGCGCAGCAGTGGTACGCCAAGGCGGCGGCAGGGGCCGAGGGCGAGGCCGGCGAGCCGGGCGGCGCGGCGCTGCCGTCCGACATGCGAGAGGGCGATGCGGTGTGAGCACCCATACGCTGAGCGTGCTGGTCGAGGACAGGCCCGGTGTGCTCGCCCGCGTCGCTGGGCTGTTCAGCCGGCGCGGGTTCAACATCCACTCCCTGGCGGTCGGGCCCACCGAGGTCGCGGGCGTCTCCCGCATGACCATCACCGTCGACGCGGCGACCCAGTCGCTCGAGCAGGTCACCAAGCAGCTGAACAAGCTCATCCACGTGCTGAAGATCGTGGAGCTGTCCGACGCCGCGTCTGTCGAGCGCGAGCTGGCGATGATCAAGGTGTCCGCCACCGGCGGGCACCGCAGCGAGATCATCGAGATCGCCGACGTGTTCCGCGCCAAGATCGTCGACGTCGACGCCGACTCGCTGACCATCGAGGTGACGGGCGCGCCCGAGAAGCTGGCCGCGATCGAGCGGCTGTTGGCCCCCTACGGCATCCGCGAGCTGGTGCGCTCCGGGATGATCGCGGTGGGTCGCGGCGCGAAGAGCATCACCGAGGGGCGCTGGACGCGCCTGGAGAGGACGGCCTGAACCCATGACCGACGTCGACGCAGGCGCCCAGGGCGCCACCATGTACTACGAGGACGACGCCTCGCTGGAACCGCTGGAGGACAGGACCGTCGCGGTCATCGGCTACGGGTCCCAGGGGCACGCGCACGCGCGCAACCTCGCGGAGTCGGGTGTGCGGGTCGTCGTCGGCCTGTACGAGGGCTCAAAGAGCGCGCCCACGGCCCGCGAGGACGGGCTGGAGGTCGCCAGCGTCAGCGAGGCGGCCGCGCGCGCCGACCTCGTGATGGTCCTCGTGCCCGACGAGCGCCAGCGCCAGCTGTACCTCGACGCGATCGAGCCGGGCCTGGCGGACGGCGACGCGCTGTTCTTCGCCCACGGGTTCAACATCCACTTCGGGCAGATCACGCCGCCCGAGGGCGTCGACGTCGCGATGGTCGCCCCCAAGGGCCCCGGCCACCTCGTGCGGCGCACCTACACGGAGGGCAACGGCGTGCCCGCCCTGTTCGCCGTCGAGCAGGACGCCACCGGCCACGCCCGCGAGCTGGCGCTGGCCTACGCGCGCGGCATCGGCGCCGCCCGCGCCGGCGTCATCGAGACGACCTTCCGCGAGGAGACCGAGACGGACCTGTTCGGCGAGCAGGTCGTCCTCTGCGGTGGACTGTCCCAGCTGATCCAGGGCGGCTTCGAGACGCTGGTCGATGCCGGCTACCAGCCCGAGGTCGCCTACTTCGAGTGCCTCCACGAGGTGAAGCTCATCGTGGACCTCCTCTACGAGGGCGGCCTCGCTCGGATGCGCTACTCCGTATCGGACACCGCCGAGTACGGCGACTACTACACCGGGCCCTTCATCATCGACGCGGACACCAGGCGGCGGATGCGCACCGTGCTGGAGCGGGTGCAGAACGGCGAGTTCGCCAGGGACTGGATACTGGAGAACCAGACCAACCGGCCCCGCTTCAACGCCGAGCGCCGTCGCCAGGCCGAGCATCCGATCGAACAGGTCGGACGCACGCTCCGCTCGATGATGAGCTGGCTGCCCCAGCCGGAGTAGCCGGCGCCGTCGGGCTACGCTGTCCACAGGCTGAAGTGGCGGCGCTGCCGCATCGGGGTCTTCTCGCCGTAGCGTTCGCGCATGCGAGAGGGCGAGAGCAGCGAGCAGGGCGGGGGAACAAGTTCGACGAAGGGAGCAAGGCGATGGCCGCACCCACGGTCGCGGCGACCGGCCTCACCTACGCCGATCTGCTCGCCCTGCCCGAGAGCGGCGTGCGCCGCGAGCTCGTCGACGGGCGGCTGATCATGAGTCCCTCGCCCAGCCCCGACCACCAGGAGGTGGCGATCCGCCTCATCCGCCTGCTGTCGGACCACGCGGACGCGCACGGCGGCAAGGTGTTCACCGCCCCGCTCGACATCTTCTTCACCGATGGCCGCGTGCTGCAGCCCGACGTGTGCTATCTGGGGCCCGCCCGGCTGGGCCAGGTGCAGGGGCGGCGGCTGGTCGCCCCGCCCGACCTGATCGTGGAGGTGTCCTCACCGTCCACGCGCACCCACGACCTGGTGGTGAAGCGCGCGCTCTACGAGGCGGGCGGCGTGCCGGAGTTCTGGTTGGTCGATCTGGAGGCCCAACGCGTCGAGGCCTACCGCCACGACGGGCGGGGCTACCGCCAACCGAGACTGGTTGGGCGCGGGGAGAGCCTGCGCGCCGACGCGCTGCCGGGCGCGGCGCTGCTCGTCGACGACGTCCTCGGTCGCGACGCGGATGGGTAGGGCGGGCGCCGTCGGCCTCGGGTGCCAGCGGGCCGCGTTCGACCTGCCCGGAGACGTGACCTATCTCAACTGCGCCACGCTATCGCCGTCTCTGCGGGCCGTCACCGCGGCAGGCCACGCCGCCGTCGACGCGAAGGCCAGACCATGGGGCATCGGCCCGCCTGACTTCTTCGCGGGCCCCGAGGAGGCGCGGGCGCTGTTCGCGCAGGTGCTCGGCGCGGACGCCGACGGCGTCGCGATCGTCCCCGCGGTCTCTTACAGCATGGCGACCGCGGCGGCCAACCTTTCCCTCGGCGCCGGCCGGCGGGTGCTGGTGCTCGCCGAGGAGTTCCCCTCCCCCTACTACGCATGGAAAGTGGCGGCCGATCGCGCTGGCGCCGAGATCGCGACCGTGCCGCGTCCCGCGGACGGCGACTGGACAGCCGCCGTCCTCGGCCACATCGATGAGCGCGTCGCCGTCGTGAGCGTTCCCAACTGCCATTGGACCGACGGCGGGCTGGTCGATCTCGTGCGCGTCGGCGCGGCCGCCCGCGCCGTCGGGGCCGCCCTCGTCGTCGACGCCAGCCAGTCGCTGGGCGCCGCGCCGCTGGACGTCGAGGCGGTGCGGCCGGACGTCGTGGTCGCCGTCGGCTACAAGTGGCTGCTCGGGCCGTACAGCCTCGGCTACGCCTGGTTCGCGCCGCGCTGGCGCGACGGGGTGCCGCGCGAGGAGAACTGGATGGCCCGTGCCGGCAGCGAGGACTTCACCGGGCTGGTCGACTACACCGACGCCTACCAGTCCGGGGCGCGCCGCTACGACATGGGCGAGGTCGCGAACTTCCTGCATCTGCCGATGTCGATCGCTGCGCTGCGCCAGATCCGCGACTGGGGTGTCCCGCGCATCGCGGCGACCATCCGCGAGCTGGTCGACGCGATCGCGACAGACGCGGAGGCGCTCGGCCTGGCCCCGACGCCCGCGGCCCACCGGCTGGGCCACATGGTCGGGCTGCGCTTCCCCGCCGGCGCCCCGCCCGACCTGGCCAAGCGCCTGGCGGAGGCGCAGGTGCACGTCAGCGTCCGCGGCGACGCCGTCCGCGTCGCGCCGCACGTCTACAACGACGCCAGGGACGTGGCGCGCCTGCGCGATGCCCTGGCGGTGTCCCTGCAGTTCACGTCGTGAGTTCACGTCGTGACGGCTCGGTCACCGGCCACGACGCGGCTAGCCTGTTGTCTCAGCCATGCAGACCTATGTGCGCGACCTGTTGGCCGGCGAAGGGCCGAGCTTCTCGTTCGAGTTCTTCCCGCCGAAGAGCGACGAGGGCGAACGCGTCCTGTGGCGGGCGATCCGCGAGCTGCGGCCGCTGCAGCCGACGTTCGTCGACGTCACCTACGGCGCGGGAGGATCCACCCGGGACCGCACCCTGCGGGTAGTCGAGCGCATCGCCCGCGAGACCGACATCCCCGTGGTGGCCCACCTCACCTGCACCGGGACCTCCGTCGACGAGGTCCGCGCCGTCCTGCGGTCGCTCGGTGAGGCCGGCATCCGCAACATCCTCGCGCTGCGGGGGGATCCGCCCGGCGGCGCCAGCTCGCCGTGGGAGGCCCACGAGGAGGGCTTCCACCACGCCGAGGAGCTGGTGCGCCTGGTCCACGAGGAGGGCGACTTCTGCGTCGGCGTCGGCGCGTTCCCCGAGCTGCACCCCGAGTCCGCCGACCGCGACACCGACATCGGCTTCTTCGCCCGCAAGGTGAGCGCCGGCGCGGACTTCGCGATCACGCAGTTCTTCTTCGATCCCGCCGACTACTTCCGCCTTGCCTCCGACGTCCGGGACCACGGCTGCGAGGTGCCGATCATCCCGGGCATCATGCCGGTGACCAACCTCAGCTCGATCGAGCGGATGGCCGAGCTCAGTGGCGCCGCCTTCCCCACCGACCTCGGCGAGCGCTTGCGCGCGGTCGCCGACGACCCCGCCAAGGTGCGCGCGATCGGCGTCGAGGTCGCCACCGAGCTGTGCCGCGAGCTGCTCGACGGCGGCGCGCCCGGGATTCACTTCTATACGCTGAACCGGTCGACGGCGACGCGTGAGATCTACACCAACCTCCACCCCGGTCACGCCTGACGAGAACGAGCGAACGTCCCAGGTGATGTAAGCTATACATCAAAGCCTTTGGGAAAGGCGCGTTCGATGGCGATGCACCGCACACAGGTGCTGCTCGAACCCGAAAGCTACGAGCAGTTGAAGGCCGAGTCTCAGCGGACCGGGCGCTCGATCGGCGACTTGGTCCGTGAAGTCGTCGCCGAGCGTTACGGACGGCGGGAGCGCATGAAGCGAGCCGCGCGGGCGTTCGAGGACGTCTTCGGCATGTGGTCCGACCTCGACATCGACGGCGAGGACTACGTCGAAGCCATCCGGACAGGCATCGAACATCGCTCTGCATCGCACGGCTGGTGATCCTCGTCGACACGTCCGTCCTCGTGGATGCGGCACGCGGACATCCCGACGCCCAGGCGTTGATCCGAATGTCCATGAGCGCCGACGAGCCACTCACGGCGTCGGTGCTGACGAAGGTGGAGATGCTCCGCAACGTCCGCTCCGGCGAACGCCGCCGCCTGCGGAGGCTGTTCGACGCGTTGGAGATGCAGCCAGTCACGGATGTTGTCGCCGAGCACGCCGGGGCGCTCGCGCGGCAGTACCGCTCGTCGCATGTGGGCATCGACATCGTCGACTACGTGATCGCAGCGACGACCCTTGAGCTCGGCGCGACCCTGTGGACGCGCAACCTCAAGCACTTCCCGATGTTCCCTGACCTCGAGCGCCCGTACTGACACGTGAATAGCCCTGAGCGCCCAGGGGCGAGCCCCCCGGGGGTCGACACCGTGTCGAGATTCCTGCGCTATGCGTGGCTGTTCCGACACAGTGTCGGACCAGCCTGCGACAGGCGATTCTCATCATCCGGGGTGGGGCGCCAGCCCCCATGACCTGCTGACACGTGGATGCGCGGCACGTGCGCGCCTCATACGTGCGATCCCTGAAGCACAGCTTCGGCCCTGAGACCGTCATCCGGCGGTTCGCATGCGGAGGCATCACCTCCCCGGAGGGCTCGGTTTCTCCCGAGGCGCTCGGGCACCTAGAGTCTGGCGACGAAGCATCCGCCAACGCGATCCCGTTGGAGCGTCCATGAAGGTGCTCGTCGCCGACCAGCTGTCCGACGCCGGCGTGCAGGCCCTGGCCGAGCACGTCGAGGTCGACGTGCGCACCGGCATGTCCAAGACCGAGCTGCTGGAGGCGATCGGCGCCTACGACGGCGTCGTCGTCCGCTCCGCGACCACGATCGACGCCGACGTGATCGCCAAGGCCGACCGGCTGAAGGTCATCGCCCGCGCCGGCATCGGCCTGGACAACGTCGACGTGGCCGCCGCGACCGCGCGCGGGGTCATCGTCTGCAACGCCCCGCAGTCGAACGTCATCTCCGCGGCCGAGCACACCGTGGCCCTGCTCCTGGCGCTGGCCAGGAGCATCCCGGCGGCTGACACCAGCCTGCGCTCGGGGGAGTGGAGGCGCAGCGCGTTCCAGGGGGTCGAGCTGCACGGCAAGACGCTCGGCGTCATCGGCCTTGGTCGCGTCGGCGTCCTGGTGGCCCAGCGCTGCAGCGCGTTCGGGATGAAGCTCG
>JACDBB010000203.1 GCA_013695145.1 Euzebyales bacterium | reverse complement strand
GGTGTTGACTGGTGTCTGACACCGGTGTATCATACTCACTGGTTACCAGTCTGTCGAGGGAGAGTTCGATGCACCCGATCACCGCTTACGAGGAGGCGCGACTGCGCCACACGGATCTGCTCCGGCTGCGCAACCCGCACCCGCACCTGCGCCAGGTGCGCCGCCCGCCCGGCGATCGGCTCGGGCGCTGGCTCCTTGTGCGCGCGGCCCGCATGCTGGCCCGCGAGGCCCGCGACCACACCGTGGAGGTCGCGCTGCGCAACGCCGGCGTCGTCGCGGTGGTCCGCCGTGGCTGAGGCGCCAGGGGGGCTCGAGGTCGTCCGCAGATTCGTCAACACCCGCAACGTCGAAAATGGCACCGACGACCTCGCGGACGTCGACGGGCTGACGGCGTTCTGCCGCGAGCACGGGCTGGCGCAGGACGGCGAGATGGCCGAGATGGCCGAGATGGACCGTGACCGCGCGGTGCGGCTGCGCGAGGCGCTGCGCGGTGTCCTGGTGATCCACGACGGCGGCCCGCCCGACCCCGAGGCCGTCGCGGATCTCAACCGGCTGGCGGTCGACGCCCCGCTGGTGACCCGACTGGACGACGACGCGGCGGTCACGCTGGTGCCGGCGGCGGGCGGCGGCGGCGCGGTGCTGGCGCGGCTGCTCGCGCTGGTCCACGGCGCCGAGGTCGACGGGACGTTCGCTCGCCTGAAGGTGTGCCCGGCCGACGATTGCCTGTGGGCGTTCTACGACCAGTCGCGGAACCGCTCGCGGACCTGGTGCTCGATGGAGGTGTGCGGCAACAGGGCCAAGGTCCGCGCCTACCGTGGCCGCAGCAGGGAAGCGCGCGCATGACCGCGCTGCGGCGGTGCTGGAGGGCTACCCTGTGGGCACCGACCAGCGCCGCAAGCCCGCCCGCCCGATCGTTCGCCGGAGCCTCTAGGCGGAGTTTTCCCGTGCGGCCACGACGCGTATTGTTGAGCGGGTGACCTGCCGCCCCCAGCTCGTCGTGCCGCCCTCACGCTGGCGCGCGAGCCCCCGCCGCCTTGCCCGCCTGTTCGCCGGCCAGTGGCTCTTCGGCACCGGTGATGCGTTCCTCATCACCGCGGGGCTGGGCAACGCGCCCTGGACCGTGCTCGCCGAGGGGGTCTCCCGGGTCACGCCGCTGACGGTCGGTGTCGCCACCCAGGTCATCGGCCTGCTGGTGCTGTGCGGGTGGGTCCCGCTGCGGGAGCGCCCCGGGCTGGGGACCGTCCTGAACGTCGTGGTGATCGGGATCGCGCTCGACGTGATGCTCCCGCTGATGCCCGACTTCGAAGGGCTGGTGGTGCGCGCCGTCGCCGTGCTCATCGGGGTCGCGCTGGTCGGACTGGGCAGCGGCCTGTACCTGAACGCCCACCTCGGACCCGGGCCACGCGACGGCCTGATGACCGGCATCAACCGCCGGACCGGCTGGCCGGTGTTCGCCGTCCGCCTCGGCATCGAGGCCGGGGTGCTGGCCGCCGGCTGGCGGCTTGGCGGCACGGTCGGGGTCGGCACCGTGGCCTTCGCGCTCCTGATCGGACCGGCGGTGGCCACGTCGCTGCGAGCCCTTGGGAGTCGGCCTCAGACCCGCGGAGCGCCCGGGGCGTAGTGCCGGGCGTGGGCGCTGGTAGCCTGCTGCCCGACCGCTCGAGCCTTCAGGAGGCTGCCATGTCCGCGTCATCCCTGGTCGGGCCACGGCCCGTCCTGGCAGACCGCCTGCCTCTGCCGCTGTCCCATGTCGCCGCCCGCGACGTGCTGTTGGTGGCCGGCGGAGCCCTGCTGACCGCCGCCGCCGCCCAGGTCGCGGTGCCGCTGCCGTTCACGCCGGTGCCGCTGAGCGGCCAGACCTTCGCGGTGCTGCTCGTCGCGGCCGCGCTCGGCCCACTGCGCGGCAGCCTCGCCCAGGTGCTGTACATCGCTCTGGCCATGGTCGGGCTGCCGTTCTACGCCGAGGCGTCAGGCGGCGTCGAGGTCGTGTTCGGCGCCACGGGCGGCTACGTGTTCGGCTTCGTGGTGGCCAGCGTGGTCGTCGGGCACCTCGCGCGTCGCGGGGTGGACCGCAAGCCGGTCGGTGTCATCGGCGCCTACGTGGCGGGCTCGCTGATCATCTACTCAGTCGGCGTGCCATGGCTCGCCGCGGCGATCGACGTGCCGCTGCTCGAAGCGGTCAAGCTGGGTCTGGTTCCGTTCCTGATCGGTGATGCGATCAAGGCGGTACTGGCCGCGGGGCTGCTCCCCGCCGCGTGGAAGCTCCTGGGCGAGCGCTAGCGGGACTCGCCCACGGGCGTTCCCGACACCGTGTCGGAACGCCTGCGCATAGCGCAGGAATATCGACAACGTGTCGGCATGCGGGGCGGCCTGGGTGCGGTGGCCCGGCGCCACGCGCTGGTACGATCACCTCGTCCGCCAACGCCGCTGAAAGGCCATGTCTGACCGGCGTCCGGCCGCCGCCCATGCCTCCGGGGGTCATCCGCGCATGCTCCACGAGCAGCCTTTCCAACCCTCCGCACAGGGCCGCTCCGGCGCCCGCGACGAGTGCGGCGTGTTCGCCGTCTACGCCCCAGGTGAGGACGCCGCGACGCTGTGCTACTACGGCTTGTACGCGTTGCAGCACCGCGGTCAGGAGTCGGCGGGGATCGCCGTCTCCGACGGCACGCACATCCTGGTCACCAAGGAGATGGGCCTGGTCAACCAGGTGTTCGACCCCCAGCGGCTGGCGGGCATCACGGGGCATCTCGGCATCGGGCACGTGCGCTACTCCACGACCGGCGCCTCGACCTGGGACAACGCCCAGCCCGCGTTCAAGGTCACCGCGACCGGCGGCAGCATCGCGCTCGGCCACAACGGCAACCTGGTGAACACCGTCGATTTGGCCCGCGAGCTCGGACCCCCTGGGGACGCCGGGTCGGATGTGGCGCGGCAGTGCGACACCGACTCCGAGCTGCTGGCCGCCCTGCTCGCCCGCGACGCGGACACCTCGCTCGAGGAGTCGATCGTGCGGACCTGCGGCCTCGTGCGTGGCGCCTTCTCGCTGGTCGTCATGGACTCCGACACCGTCTACGGGGTCCGGGACGCGCACGGCGTCCGCCCGCTGGTGATCGGACGCCTGCCGCGCGGCGGGTACGTCATGGCCTCCGAGACCGAGGCGCTCGACATCGTCGGCGCGCACCTGGTGCGCGAGGTCGAGCCGGGCGAGGTGGTCGCGATCGACGAGCACGGCCTGCGCAGCCGCCGCTGGGCCGATCCGACCCCGGCGTTCTGCTCCTTCGAGTACGTCTACCTCGCCCGGCCCGACCATCGAACCGCCGAGACGAGCGTCTACGCGGCGCGCCGCGAGATGGGCCGTCTGCTGGCGGACACCGCGCCCGTCGAGGCCGATCTGGTCATCCCCGTGCCCGAATGCGGCACCGCCGCGGCCAGCGGGTACGCGGAGGCGTCGGGAATCCCCTACGCCGAGGGTCTGGTGAAGAACCGTTACGTCGGACGCACGTTCATCCAGCCGTCCCAGTCGC
>JACDBB010000125.1 GCA_013695145.1 Euzebyales bacterium | reverse complement strand
CGAACTCGAACGTGTAGTCGGCGTAGAGCGTGCTGAGGATCGCCTCGAAGGCCTCGAACGTGGGCTCGACGCTCGGGTGCTCCTCGGTGAGGTACTCGTGCCAGTTCCACCAGCGCCGGACGAACTGTCGGTCATAGCGACCGGACTGGACCAGATCGTTGGCGATGGCCAGGCAGATCGCGGGCTCGCTGCCCGGCCACGGAGCCAGCCAGTGCGTCGCGTGCGTCGCCGTGTTGGACATCCGCACGTCTAGGACGATCAGCTTCGCGCCGTTCGCCCTGGCGTCGATGATCCGCTGCGCGTGCGGGTTGAAGTAGTGCCCGGTCTCCAGGTGGCTGCTGATGAGAAAGATGACGTCGGCGTTGGCGTGATCGGGGCTCGGCCGGTCGATCCCCATCCAGAACTGCAAGCCGGCGCGGCCACCGGACGAGCACACGTTGGTGTGGCTGTTGTGCCCGTCGACGCCCCACGCGGCCAGCACCCGTTCAGTGAACCCGTCCTCGCCGGGACGACCCACGTGGTACATGATCTCGTTGTTGCGACCCTCCTGGAGCGCGCCGCGCAACCGGCTGGCCACGGTATCGAGCGCCTCGTCCCAGCCGATCCGCTCCCACTTGCCCTCACCGCGTCCGCCGGCGCGCCTCATCGGGTAGAGGATGCGGTCCGGATCGGTGACCTGGTTGATCGTGGCCGGGCCCTTGGCACAGTTGCGACCGCGGGAGCCGGGCGACTCGGGGTTGCCCTCGAACTTGCGGACCTGCATCGTGTCGCGGTCGACGTAGGCCAGCAGCCCACACGCTGACTCGCAGTTGAAGCACGTCGTCGGCACGAGCATGTAGCGCTTCTCGACGCGCTTGGGCCACGCCTTCGAGTCGAGCTCGACCCAGTCGTCCCAGCGCTCCTTCGGCGGGAACTGCGCGAGATGGATGCGACTCGGACCAGGGTAGAAGGTCTCGCCACGCGCCTCGGTGGCCGCGCGGGCGGCGCTGACCCGCTCGTTGAGGTGCTGCAAGCGATCGCTCATCTCGCCACTTTCTCGGTCCGGGTGGACCCTGGGGCCCGCGGCGCTCTCACGCCAGGGGGACGGACTGGGCGGCCTGGACGTAGGCGTGCTCGTGGGCGAGGAGTCCGAGCAACGCGACGACGGCCGCGCCGAGGGGAACCCACGGAGCCGTGACGCTGATCGTCACCAGCGCCACACCGGTCCAGAAGTAGCGGCCGAAACGGCCGTGGGTCAGGTTGTGGACCGCCAGGCGCACGTGTGCCGTGCCGTGCGGCAGCGCCAGCTCACCGAGCACCATCAGCAAGTGGATGAGCCCGGCACCGGCGATCGTCCAGCCCAGCGGCGCGACCGCTTCGGCTGGGACCACCCCTTGGAGCAGGGCAAGGAAGGCCGCTCCCCCCAGCACCGACTGCACGACGAAGTGCGGCGGCAGCAGCGGGTTCTGCCACAGGTCACGCGCCTTCGCCTGGGCGAAGAGGAACGCGGTGTAGCCGGCCGTCATCACGGCGAGCGGGACGCCCAACACCGTGAGCGCCACCGACCACCCCCCGGCGCCGAGGATGCCGCTGAGGAGGTGCAGCGAGAGGACCGCCCCGTAGCCGGCGATGATCACCCCTCCGCGCACCAGCCAGCTGCCCCATTGCGGCCGAGTGAAGATGTAGTAGAAGCGCCCCGGATGATCGAGGTCCCAGACGAGGATCGCACCGGTGAGCCCGAGGAACACAAGCCCGGAGACCGGCGTGACCCAACGCCACAGCGGGTCGGCCGCGTCGACGACGCCCAGCAGCACGAGCGCCGCCGCGACGACATAGACGCCGGCCGCGATGCCCTTGGTCCACGTGTAAAGGCCGACCCGCCAGTCCCACGGGACGCTGTGGGGCACGTCGTAGCTGAGAATCGCCGCGGCCTGCGACGTGTTGCCGTGACCGGCCGGGACACCGGCGTTGATGTGGTGGGTGTCCTCCGGCGCCTGCTGCGCCCACGCGAAGATCCCGCCCGGCGGCAGCTCAGCCGCGAGCGGGTCGAGCGTGCTCTGGTGCGCTCCCTTGTAGAACACCTTCGGCTGGGTCTCCTTCTCCGGGCGACGCACCGCAACCGGCTCGCGCCCCACGGTCTGCGCGACCTTGGACTGCGGGTCATTGAGGTCGCCGACGAAGATCGCCTCGACCGGACAGACCACGACGCACGCGGGCTCCAGCCCGACGTCGAGCCGGTGCGCGCAGAAGTTGCACTTCTCGGCCGAGTGGTCCTCGGGATTGATGAAGATGGCGTCGTAGGGGCAGGCCGCGATGCAAGCCTTGCACCCGATGCACGAGTCCTTGTCGAAGTCGACGATGCCGTCCTCGCGCTGGAACATCGCGGAGGTCGGGCATGCGTTGACGCACGGCGCGTCCTCGCACATGTTGCAGCGGTTCACCTGGAAGCTGCGTCGCGCCTCGGGGAACAGCCCGCTGTCGACCGACTTCACGTAGGTCCGCGACACCGAAAGCGGCACGTCGTTCTCCGACTTGCACGCCGTGGTGCAGGCGTGACAGCCGATGCAGCGGGACTGGTCGAGGATCTTGGCGAACTTCGGCGGCGCGTCCGCCGATGGCCCGGAGTACAGCGGCAGGCTCGTCGCCGAGGGTGGCCTCGATGTGGGAGGTTCGATCGCCATGCTCGCTTCTTCGCTCGACTTGCGATGGCTAGCGTTTCGCGCTACCGGATGTGACGCCGGTGGCTGCCCTGGCGCTCCACCGTCAGTGAGCGGGCGTTCGCCTGCCAGGTCAAGGTCCGATTCGGCATAGCAGTCATAGACTCCTTCTATGGCACTGTCCCGCCGGGTCTCGGACCTGGCTCCGCTGGAGCTGCTGGTGACCGTCGTGGAGCTCGGCAGCCTCAGCCGCGCCGCGACCGCGCACGGCATCTCGCAACCGTCAGCCAGCGTGGCGATAGCCAGGCTGGAGCGGCGCCTCGGCGTGACGCTGCTGCGACGGAGGTCCACGGGGTCGGTTCCCACCGACGACGGCGAGCTGGTCGTCGCGTGGGCCCGTGAGCTGGTGACCGCGGCGCGCGCGCTGGACACCTCACTCGAGGCGCTTGGAGAGCAGCGGTCGCAGCGACTGCGGCTGGCGGCCAGCTACACCATCGCGGAGTACGTGCTGCAGGGCTGGCTCACGGCCCTGCGCCGCACCGCGCCATCGGTGGAGATCCATCTGGCCGTGCACAACTCCGCGACCGTGATCGACCAGATGCTGGCCGGCCGGGCGGACCTGGGGTTCGTCGAGGGCCTCGAAGTCCGCGGCGGTGTGCTCGCGTCACGGCCGGTCGGCTGCGACGAGCTCGTGGTGATCACCCACCCCGGCCACCCCTGGACGAGGCGCGATCGCCCGCTGGCCGCGCGTGTGCTGGCCGCCGAGCGGCTGGTCACGCGGGAGTCCGGATCGGGCACCCGCGAGGTGGCCGAGCAACGGCTCGCCGCGCACAGCCACGGCCGCCTGCCGCCACCGCTGCTCGAGCTCGGGTCGACCACGGCGGTCAAGGCCGCCGTGGTTGACGGAGCCGGCCCGGCGATCATCAGCCGCCTGACGATCCAGCAGGAGTTGGCCGACGGGCGCCTGCGGGTAGTCCCGGTGGCTGACCTCGATCTGCACCGCGTCTTCCGCGCCGTGTGGCCGGCCAACTCGCGGCTGATCCCGGCCGCGGCTGAGCTCATCCGCAACGCCGCGCAAGACATGGCGCCGTGAGCCCGCTCGTCGCTGGGCGGTCGTCGCGGCCTACGGCGACGCGCTCCTCACTGACGGGTAGGGAGCGCGGCGAGAGTGCCGGCGCGCACGAGGTCGAGCGCTGGCGCGATGTCTGGCACGGCCTCGCCGCGGCGCTGGAACGCCACCGCCTGCCGCACCAGCGCGCAGGCCGCCGCGGTGCCCGCACCTAGCGGGCCACCCTGGCGCAGCTCCACGGCCTGGGCGGCGATCACGAGCTCGATCGCGAGCACGATCTCGGCCAGTCCGATGAGCTCGGAGAGGCGCCGCGCCGACAGCGGCGCGAGCGTCATGCGGTCCTCGATGCCCTCCGCCTGGGTGGTGCTCACGCCCTCTGAGGAGACCGGCTGCGCCAGCAGCCGCGCCTCCGCCGCGACGGATTGGATCGAGACTCCGAACTCGGACAGCCCGCCTTCTGCGATACCGGGCTCGGCGGCCAGCCCGTACGGCAAACCCGACAGCGGCGGTTGGAGCAGCTTGACGGCCCGTTCCTGCCCACTGGTCACCACGGGGGCGAGCGCGATCCGCAGGTAGTCGATGGCCGCCGACAGCACGACGCTGTCGAAGTTGCCCGTCGACACGATCCGCTGCTCACCTGCGACCACCTGCGGGTTGGTCTGGGCGGCGTTGAGCTCTGTCGTGACCGTCCGCGCGACGTGCTCGAGGGCGTCGCGCGCCGCGCCGTGCACCTGCGGCACGCAGCGAAACGTCAGCGGGTCCTGGAGGTTCCGCGCCGCCTCGGTGGCCCACAGCGCGCTGCCATCCAGCAGCGCCCTCAGCCGCGTGACGCTCGAGACGGTCCCGGGGTGGCGACGGCTCGCGGCGACTGCGGGATGCAGGATCTCCAGGTTCGCGCCGAACCCCTCGAAGCTGAGGGCGGCGGCGACGTCGAAGGTGTCGAGCAGCCGGGTCGCGTCAGCGACCGCGAGGGCGGCGTGCCCGCCCGAGAGCGAGTTGTTGTTGATCAGCGCCAGCGCCTCGCCCGCCATCAGCGGCTCATCGCCGACGACGCCCACAGCCAGATCGGCCATCGGCGCGAGATCTGACACGCCGACCGAGCCGAGTGACCGCACGGGTGGCGGGTCTTGGTCGTTCAGCGCGTCGATGTAGCGCTGAGCGGTCGCGAGCCGCACGCACGACGTCCCCTTCGCGAAGCTGTTCACGAGGCGCAGCATCGCGGCGCGGACCACGTCCTGGCCGGCGGGCGGGCCCTGGCCGACGAGGTGGTTGCGGAGGAGGTGATGGTTGAAGCCGGCGGCTTCCTCCGCGGTGACCCGCATCCGCTTGAGGGCGCCCACGCCGGTCGACACGCCGTACACGCGGCGGTCGTTGGCGCGGCTGCTCGCGGCGACGGCCCACGCGGTCTCGATGCGCCCCGCGGCCGCCGTAGCCAGCGTGACCGGGACCCGGTCGCGGGCGACGCGCACGACCTCGGCGATCGTCAGGTCCTCACCGGTGAGCACGACCTGCGCCTCGGGTTGTGCGCGGGGCTCAGTCGGCGCCATCGCTGCTCCTCTTGCCCGCGGGTGTTGCGCGTGTTATACGAGGCGCGCCGGATGGTATGAGTTCATTCAGCCACAGTCCAGCGCCCTCCATCCGGCGCCGACGGGCGCTCCACCGGGCGCTCCACCGGGCGCTCCACCGGGGAAGGAGGGGTCATGGATCTCGAGGCGTCGTTCACGCGCTGTTTCGACGGCCTCGCGGCGATCGACGGCGGGACCACGACCCCCGGGACAGGTTGGAACCGGTTCGCGTGGACGGAGGAGGATCTCGCGGCCCGCGCGTGGTTCCGGGCCGAGGCCGCGCTGCTCGACCTGTCGGTGTCCGACGACCGCAACGGCAATCTGTGGGCGTGGTGGGGGTGGCCGGCGCCGGCGGCGGTCGTCACCGGCAGCCATCTCGACACCGTGCCGGCCGGCGGGGCGTTCGACGGAGCGCTCGGCCTGGTCAGCGCCCTCGTCGCCGTCGCCGCGTTGCGCCACCGTGGCGTCCGACCGCGACGCCCGCTCGCCGTGGTCGCCTTCGCGGATGAGGAGGGCGCTCGCTTCAACACCCCGACGTTCGGCAGCCGCCTGCTGACCGGCAGCCTCGACCCCGCGACCGTCCTCGCGCGGCGGGACGGCGACGGCGTCACGATCTCCGAGGCGGTCACGCAGGCCGACGTCGACCCGCTTGAGCTTGGCGCGGATCCCGAGGCGCTCGCCCGCATCGGGGTGTTCGTCGAGCTGCACGTTGAGCAGGGGCGCGGGCTCGCCGACCTCGACGCGCCAGTCGCGCTGGCCACCGGCATCTGGCCGCACGGCCGCTGGCGGCTGACGCTCGATGGTGCGGCGAACCACGCGGGCACGACCGGACTGGCCGACCGGCGCGACCCGATGCTGGTCGCGGCGGCGGCCGTCGAGGCGGCCAGGGCGGCGGCGCGAACCAATGACGCGATCGCCACCGTCGGGCGGCTGCGAGTCGAGCCGAACAGCGCCAACGCCATCCCGAGCCGGGTCGACGCCTGGCTGGACGCCCGCGCACCCGACGCCGAGCGTCTGGACCGGCTGGTCGCCACGTGGCGGCGCGCGGTCGAGGACGCGGCGGCCGAGCACGGGGTCGAGGTCGCGGTCGAGGGTGAGTCGCGGACCGCGGGGGCTGACTTCGACGGGGGCCTGCGCGAGCGGATGGGGGCCACGCTGCAGCGTGAGGGCATCGGTTACGCCGAGCTGCCCACCGGCGCGGGGCACGACGCGGGGATCCTCTCCGCGCACGTGCCGGCGGGGATGCTGTTCGTCCGCAACCCCACTGGCGTCAGCCACAGCCCGTTCGAGCGCGCTGAGATCTCGGACTGCGTGACCGGGGTGCGCGCGCTGGCGGCTGTCCTGGAGGATCTTCTGTGCGCGTGAGCCGCTGGTACGCCCGGTACGCCTGGGTGGGGCATGTGGCCGAGCGGGTGCTCATCGAGACCGATGGCCAGCGGATCAGCGCGGTCACCGTGGACACCGACCCGCCCGCAGACGCCTACCGGCTGCCCGGCTTCGTCCTGCCCGGGCTCGCGAACGTCCACAGCCACGCGTTCCACAGGGCCCTGCGCGCCCGCACCGACGCGGGGCAGGGGACCTTCTGGGCCTGGCGAGAGCAGATGTACGCGGTGGCCGCGCGCCTCGACCCGGAGTCCTACTACGCGCTCGCGAGGGCGACCTTCGCCGAGATGGCTCTGGCGGGGGTCACCGCCGTCGGCGAGTTCCACTACCTGCACCACGACCCGAAGGGCCGCCCCTACGGCCAGCCCAACGCGATGGGCGAGTCCCTCGTCGAGGCGGCAGCCGACGCTGGCATCCGCGTCACGCTGATCGACGTGTGCTACCTGCGTGGGGGGTTCGACCGTCCCGTCGACGGCCCCCAGGTCCGCTTCAGCGACGGTGACCCGCAGCGCTGGGCAGACCGGGCCTCCGACGCCCCCTCCGCGGCCCACGTCCTGTGCGGCGCGGCGATCCACAGCGTGCGCGCGGTCCCCGCGGACGCCATGGCCGTGGTCCGGGACTGGGCGGCGGAGCGCGACGCGCCCCTGCACGTGCACGTCTCCGAGCAGCCGGCGGAGAACGAGGCGTGCGTGGAGGCGACGGGCCGCACACCCACCGAGCTGCTCGCCGAGCATGGGGTCCTCGGGCGGCGGACGACGGCGGTGCACGCGACCCATCTCAGCGGCGCGGACATCCGGCTTGTCGGCGACAGCGCGACGCGGACATGCCTGTGCCCGACGACCGAGCGCAACCTCGCCGATGGCATCGGCCCGGCCGCTGCGCTGCGGGACGCGGGCAGCCCGCTGTGCGTCGGCAGCGACAGCCACGCGGTCATCGACCTGTTCGAGGAGCTGCGAGCGATCGAGCTGAACGAGCGGCTGGCGAGCCTGCGCCGCGGCACTCACCGCCCTGAGGATCTGCTCGCTGCCGCTACCACCTCGGGGATGGCCGCCCTCGGCTGGGACGCGGGAGCGCTGGCGCCGGGTCGTCTGGCCGACCTGGTCGCGGTCGCGGTGGACGGGCCGCGGCTGGCGGGCGTCGATCCTGACCATCTGCCAGCCGCTGTGGTCTTCGCCGCGACCGCGGCCGACGTCACCCACGTCGTCGCGGATGGCCGACCGGTCGTGATCGACGGTCGCCACGTGTCGGTCCCCGATGTCGGGTGGGCGCTGGATCAGTCGATCAAGGCCGTGTCCGCCTGATCCACGCCCTGCCGATCCATGCCGGGGGCTGGGCCGACGGTCGGCAGACCGCTGGCCGCCCAGGCGGCGAACCCGCCGTCGAGGTCGGTCGCGTGGATGAAGCCCATGTCCTGCAGGACCGCAGCCGCCAGGCTGGACGTGTACCCCTCCTGGCACATGATGATGATCGGCTGACGGTGGCCCGTCGCCTGAGGGATCCTCGCGGGCGAGCTCGGGTCGAGGCGCCACTCGAGGACGTTGCGTTCGATGATCAGCGCAGCGGGGACCTCGCCCTCGGCCGCGCGCTGGGCGGCCGGACGGATGTCGATGAGCAGCGCGCCGTCCGCGACTGCGGCCGCGGCCTCCGCAGGGGGGAGGCGACGCAGGTGCGCTCGGGACTCGGTCAGCAGATCCTCCGCGGACTTCGTCTGCCGGGTCGACGTGCGTGGGGTCACGGCGGTCATGATCGGCCCGCGGTTCATCATCCGGATCGCCACCCGCCGCCGGCCGCCACGGTGGCGGCGGTGATCTCCGGGTCCGGCCCGGCGACGGCGAGCGTGCGCTTGACGGCCAGCGTCCCGTCCGCCGCGCGCTGGTAGTAGGTCATCGACGACAGGGGCGGGGAGTAGACGTGGATGCTCGTCGCGATGCCAGGGCCCCTGTTGACCAGGTTGTGGACGTAGGTCGGCCCGAACACGCGGCGGCTGGGGGCTGGTCGCACCCTGCGTCGCAACGAGCCGGAGGACCCGAGCGCCGTTGCGCGCTCCGTCCAGTCCTCGGTGAGCGCGCCCTCGCAGACCGCGAAGGCCCCGCTCGAGCCACCGTGGTCGTGCAGCTCGGTGTCCTGACCGGTCTCCCAGCCGATCAGCCACACCTCAAAGTCCGCGGTGTACCGCAACCGGACGTACCAGCGGTCCGCGGGATCGTGCCGCACCAGCGGGCGCCAGAGCGCGGGGTGCGCCGCCAGGTCGTCGGCCAGGAGTCCGAGCTTGCTGGACGCCAGCGGCTGGCGCGGGGATGGGGAGAGGGCGGTGCGTACCTTGACGTCGAGTGCTGCCATGATGACGGTACCTCCGTTCGTAGGAGGCCGGTCACCGCGTGCAGCGACGTCGAACGTCGCCCGGACGCCGACGACGAGCCTCCTGGGGCTAGCGCCCCGATCCGCGGTCACCGCCCGTCAAGGCGGCCCGCCAACCGGAGCACATCGTCAGGTCGATCCCGGTGCCCCGTCACCTGTACATGGCTGACGGAAACCCGGACTCGACAGCGCCAGCGTAACATGCATCGAGTAGGGTCGTTGGCGATGAACCTGACGAAGGAGCAGCTCGCGGCCATCGCCGAGGCGGTCACCAGGCTCGAGCGCGACCTGTACGGTCGGGGGCCCAGCTCCGTTCGGGTGTCGTCCAGTGGCGACAACCCGCGGGTGGTCACCGTCCTCTCCGTGGACAGCCTCACGACCATGGACCGGACGTTGGCCGAGCGGGACAAGGTCCAGGCGGTCGTCGCGCATCACCAGGCGGTGGGGGAGGCGACGTCGGAGGACTTCATCGGCGGGATCGAAGCGATCGTCGAGCGGCGACCCGACGTCTACCTCGCGCAGGTCGACCCGGAGACGGGCTACGCGGTGCGGGTGTTCCTGTTCGCCGAAGACGGCGACAGCGGCTGACAGCTCGCGCGGTCGGCCCCTCAGACCTCATTGCGGGCGAGCAACTCGACCAGCCGTTCGATGTCCTCGCCGAGGGGACGGTCCTCGACCACCGGGGGGATGAGGGCGCAGAGCCGGTCGGCGACCGGGTCGAGCCCTGCCGCGACACCGCCGTCGCGCAGGGCCCAGGCCTGGCGGGCGGCGAGCAGCTCGCAGGCCACGACGTCGCGGACGAGCGCGCTCACCCGCCGCAGCTTCTCGGAGGCCTCGAACGCGAACGTCATCGCGTCCTCCTGGCCGAGGGAGGTGTCGGCGAGCCCGACGGTGGCCGGAGCGGCGAGGCGCCGCAGCTCGCTCAGCGCGCCGACCGCGCGCTTCTGGACGACCACGAGCCCGCAGCGTGGGCCGGGCGCCGGCGTGAGCTGGTCGGACAGGCCGGTGAAACGGCGGTCGAGCAGGCGGTGGAGGCGCTGGCCCGCAAGCTCGGCGGCGTGCACCAGAGCGATCGCCACGCTGTCCATCCCCGCGGCGGGCCCCAGGGCGTGGAAGCCCCCGTTCGTGACGAACGCCCCCTCCACGAGCGCTGGCGAGTCGCCGACGGCGGCCAGACCGCGGCGAATGTCCTCGTCGAAGCGGGCGAGCGTGCGGCAGAGGTGGGTGTGCACCTGCGGGACCACCCGGAACGACACCGGCGCTTGGCTCTCCTGGCGGGGTCCGACCGAGCCGGCCAGCAGCCCGGCGAGGGTGGTCAGCACCTCGGCCATGAGCGGGTCGGCGGCCAGTTCGGCAACCACGGGCCGGTAGGCGTCCAGCGGCGCCCGAAGCGCGTCGATCGCCGCCGCCGCCGACACGAGCAGCTGTCGGCTGAGCACATGCGCCTCCCGCCGGCGCGCCACGGCGACCGCGACGGCGCCCGGCGCGCCGGCCAGCAGCGCGATGCCCTCCTTCACCGCCGGCTCGTAGGGTGGGACGCCGCGGTCGCAGAGGGCGCCGTCCGCGGCCGCGGTGGCGTGGTCGTCGACGAGGACCCTGCCCACGCCGACGAACGTCTGGAACGCGTGCGCGAGCGGGATGACCTCGCCCGCGCAGCCGATCCCGGCGCGGGGGATCGCCGGGACGAAGTCGTCGTTGAGCCGCGCCACGAGGAAGCGGCACAGCGCCGCGCTCACACCGGCGTGACCGCTCAGGAACTCGGCCAGCCGGATGAGGAGGACCGCCTTGGCCTCCGCGGGGGGCAGGTACGGCGGACCGCCCACAGCGCGCCCGATCAACAGGTTGCGCTGGTGGGCGCGCTGCTCCCGCGGGTGCAGGTCCTTGCCGGCGAGGTAGCCCATGCCCGTGTTCAGCCCGTAGGTTCGCCGGCCGCCGGCCAACGCGCGCGCGACCTCGCCGTGAGCGCGTTCGACGACGTCCAGTGCCCGTGGTGCCAGGCGCACACGCTCCCTGCCCCAGCTCACGCGCTCGACCACTTCGACGGTGATGTCGCCGCGACCGGAGACGGTGATCATGCAGGCGTCACCCAGCTCGCCAGGCGGAATGATCCATTCATAGTGTTGACAGCAGCATATCCGCATGACAAGACTCCCCCGCACGCGACCGTGGAGGTCCAGTGATCACGTTCGACGGCGTGACGAAGCGGTTCCCGGGCGGGATGACGGCGGTGGACGACCTCGATCTCGAGGTCCCCGAAGGCCAGGTCGTGGTGTTCGTCGGACCCTCGGGCTGCGGCAAGACGACGACGCTGCGAATGGTCAACCGCATGATCGAGCCGACGGACGGCCGGATCAGCATCGCGGGTGATGACATCATGGCGGTGTCAGCGCCAGCGCTGCGACGCGGCATCGGCTACGTCATCCAGCAGATCGGCCTGTTCCCCCACCGCACGATCGGGGAGAACATCGCGACGGTCCCCCAACTGCTGGGCTGGGACGGCCAGCGCACCACGGATCGCGTCCAGGAGCTCGCCGACGTCGTCGGCCTCCCCGACGACGTCCTCGACCGCTACCCGCATCAGCTCTCCGGCGGCCAGCGGCAGCGGGTGGGTGTCGCGCGGGCGCTGGCGGTCGACCCGCCGGTGATGCTCATGGACGAGCCCTTCGGGGCGGTCGACCCGATCGTGAGGTCAAGGCTCCAGGACGAGTTCCTGCGCCTCCAGGACGACGTGCGAAAGACGATCCTGTTCGTCACCCACGACATCGACGAAGCCATCAAGATGGGCGACCGCATCGCGATCTTCAGCGAGGGCGGGGTCCTCGAGCAGTACGACACGCCTGAGAACATCCTCGCCGAGCCGGCCAACGACTTCGTGTCCGACTTCCTGGGGTCCGAACGGGGTCTGAAGCGGCTCGCGCTCATCCCGGCGTCGAATGTGGAGGCGGAGGCGGGACCCGTGGTGTCGCGCGACGACCGACTCGACTCCGCGGCCGAGACCGCCAGGCGGTACGGGACGGACTGGGTGGTCGTCCTCGACACGGATGGTGGCGTGGTCGGCTGGATCGCGGCGGACCAGCTCGCGGGCGACGGCACGGTCGCGGACCTCAGCCCCCGCCCGTTCCGCGTGCTCGTGCGGGCTGACGACTCGCTGCGGGCCGCGTTGAACGCCATGGTGATCTCGCACACCGGCGTGGCGGTCCGGGTCAGCGACGACTCGCGCTACGAGGGCGTGCTGACGCGCGCGGCGCTGACAGGGGAGCTCAAGTGACCGGGCAGATCCTCGCGGTCGAGATCCTCAACTGGGACTGGGTGGGCCGAAACCTCGACACGGTCGGAGGGCGCCTGGTCGAGCACATCGTGCTGACGCTCGTGCCCGTCGCGCTGGGGTTCCTGTTCGCCTTCCCGCTGGCGCTCGCCGCGATCCGCTGGCCCCGGCTGTACGCCCCGCTGCTCGGATTCACCGGCTTCCTGTTCACCATCCCGTCGCTGGCCCTGTTCGTGTTGATGATCCCGTTCACGGGGTTGTCGGTGACGACCGCGATCGTGCCGCTGACGCTGTACACGCTGCTGATCCTCGTGCGCAACACCGTCGAAGGGTTGAACGCGGTCC
This sequence comes from Euzebyales bacterium, assembly GCA_013695145.1. GTDB lineage: Bacteria > Actinomycetota > Nitriliruptoria > Euzebyales > Egibacteraceae > JACDBB01. The sequence goes on along the minus strand of JACDBB010000125.1, from coordinate 16,386 downwards.
CGCGGGACGTTCGCGAAGCCGCCGAAGCGATGGGCTACACCCCCCTGCGCCAACTGTTCCGCGTCGAGCTGCCCCTCGCGCTGCCCGTCATCATCGCGGGACTGCGGATCGCGACGGTCACCACCATCGGACTCGTCACCATCACGGCGGTCATCGGCCAGGGCGGGCTCGGCTTCTTCTTCATAACCGGGTTCACCCGCAGCTTCCCCACCGCGCTGACCGTCGGGCTGACGCTGTCGGTCGCGCTCGCCGTCATCGCCGACCTCGGGCTGCTCGGTGTGCAGCGCGTGATGACGCCGTGGCAGCGGGAAGCCGCGTAGGCGTGGAGGTCCTCGCCGGCGTGGTCGAGTGGTTCGCGGACCCGGCGAACTGGAGCGGCACCGACGGCGTGCCCAACCGGGTGTTCCAGCACGTCTGGTACTCGGTGGTGGCGACCGTGCTGGCCCTGATCATCGCGCTGCCGCTGGGGCTGACCGTCGGCCACACCGGGCGCGGCGGAGCCCTGGCCATCAACCTGTCCAACATCGGGCGGTCCGTGCCGAGCTTCGGGATCATCATTCTCGCCTTCCTCCTGGCGGGCTTCGGGTTCACGCCCGCGCTGGTGGCCCTGACCGCGCTGGCGATTCCCCCGATCGTCACGAACAGCTACGTCGGGGTGCGGGCGGTCGACCCCGAGGTGCGCGACTCGGCGGAGGGCATGGGGCTGACGGGATGGCAGGTCCTGCGCGACGTCGAGGTGCCGGTCGCGATGCCGTTGATCATGGCGGGGGTGCGCACCTCGGCGGTCCAGGTCGTCTCGACTGCGACACTCGCCGCGTTCGTCGGCCTCGGCGGCCTCGGCCGCTACATCTTCGACGGTCTGCAGACGCAGAACCTGCCCGAGGTCATCGCCGGCGCCATCCTGGTCGCCGGGCTGGCCGTGCTGACCGAGCTGGGACTGTCCCGGGTCCAGAAGACGGTCGTCCCCAAAGGGCTCCAGGCGAGCCACCAGCAGACTGCAGTGCATGCGCAAGTGCAGAGCGCGAGCGGCTGATGGCAGCCGCCACGACAACACGACGACAACAGGAGGCATGACCATGCGGGTACGGACCTTCGCGCTTACAGTCCTGACACTCTGTTTGCTGCTGCTGGCAGGCGCTTGCGCCGGTGAGGACGCCCTCGACGAGTCGGCGGAGCCCACGGGCGCCGGCGAGGAGGAAGTCACCGACGGCGAGGCCGCCGGCGGAGAGGAAGTCACCGACGGCGAGGCCGCCGGAGGGACGGTCATCGTCGGCTCGGCGAACTTCACCGAGCAGCTCATCCTCGCGAACATGTACGCCGAGCTCCTGGAGAGCCGCGGCGTGACGGTCGAGCGGCGCTTGAACCTCGGGTCGCGCGAGATCATCTTCCCCGCGCTGGAGAGCGGCGAGATCGGCCTGCTGCCCGAGTACAACGGCGCGGTCGTCGCGTTTTTGACCGGGGGTGAGGCGGATGTCACCGAGCCGGAGGAGGTGACCGAGGCGCTGCGGGCTGAGCTGCCGGAGGGCCTGGTGGCGCTCGAGGCGTCCGACGCGCAGGACAAGGACGGGCTGGCGGTCCTGCCGGAGACGGCTGAGGAGTTCGGCCTGGAGACCTACTCCGACCTCGCGCCGGTGGCCGGGGAGATGGTCGTCGGCGGCCCAGCGGAGATGGAGGAGCGCGATGTCGGGCTGCCCGGCCTCGAGGAGGTGTACGGCATCGAGTTCGCCGAGTTCAGGGCGCTGGACGCCGGCGGACCGCTGACCTCGTCCGCCCTCTCCAGCGGCGACATCGACGTCGGCCGGGTCTTCACCACCCAGGGCGTGATCGACCGGGAGGGGTGGGTCGTGCTGGAGGACGACATGAACCTCGCGCCGGCGCAGAACATCATCCCGATCATCCGCGAGGACGTCCTGACGTCCGATGTCGAGGAGGCGCTGAACGAGCTCTCCGCGCTGCTCACCACCGAGGACCTCGTCGCGTTGAACGCGCGCGTCGACGTGGACGCGGAGGACCCGGAGGTCGTCGCGGTCGAGTACCTCGAGGAGAACGGCCTCACCGAATGATGTGGGCGAGAGTCACAAGCCGCTGACATGATCGAGTTCCGCTACATCAACGGCGCGGAGGTCGACGCGCTCGAGTTGACGCGGGCGGACATCCTCGGCGCCGTCGAGTCCGCGGTGAGGGCACAGGGCGAGGGCAACGTCGTCCTCGAGCCACGGGTGCACCTGGTGCCGCCCAACGGCGGCGCCGGCCACTTCAACGTCCTGCGCGGGCATGTCGGCTCACCGGGGATCAGCGGCGTGAAGGTCGTCGGCGACTTCGTCGACAACTACCAGGCAGGGCTTCCCAGCGAGATCGCGCTCGTCACCCTCTACGACCCGCGCACCGGCGCGCCGCTGGCGATCGTCGACGGAACCATGGTCACACAGGCCCGCACCGGCGCGCTGACCGCGCTCGGCGCGCGACATCTCGCCCGCAGCGACTCACGAGTGCTCGGCCACGTCGGTGCTCGGGGGACCGCTTGGTGGAACGTCACGATGCTCGACGACCTGTTCGACTTCGACGTGATCCGGGTCACCAGCCGCCGACCGGAGTCGCGCGAGGACTTCGCGCGGCGGCTGTCCGACCACCTCGGCAAGCCGGTCGAAGCGGTCGCCACCGCCCAGGAGGCGCTCGTGGGCGCGGACATCATGGTGGAGGCGTCGCGGCTGATCGAGCCTGCGCCGCTGCTGCTCACCGAGTGGGTGACGCCCGGCACGTTCGTCGTGCCGTACGGCACGGTCAGCGCCGTGGAGCTGTCGCTGACACAGGTGATGGACAAGGTGGTCGTCGACGACTGGGGTCAGGCGACCGCCGGGCAGTTCGGGGCGCTGCGCCGCCACGTCGACGAGGGCCTGCTCACCCGTGAGACGCTGCACGCAGAGCTCGGCGACATCGTCGCGGGCAAGGCCGCAGGACGCGAGTCGCCCGGCGAGCGCACCCTGTTCTGGCACCGCGGCCTGTCGACCACCGACGTCGCCCTCGCCGCCCTCATCCTGCGGCGTGCGGAGGCCGCCGGGCTGGGCACCGTCCTGGTGCTGCGCTGACCGCGATGTCGCCCACCGCGCCTGCACGCGCAGTGATCGGCGGCGACGGCGACGCGCGCGGCACACTGCTGGAGCGGTTCTCCGGGCAGCGGCTCTCCCCCGTCCAGCGCCGCATCGCGCAGTACATCCTGTCCAGGCCCGGTGAGGTCGTCTTCCTGTCGTCCGTGCAGCTCGCCGCCAAGGCCGGCGTCAGCCAGGCGTCGGTCACGCGCTTCGCGCAGACACTCGGCTTCCGCGGCTACCCCGGGCTGTTGCGGTTCGTGCGGGAGCGCGTCGGGGCCGCGCCGCACCACGCGGCAGACCAGGAGACGAACAAGTTCGTCAGCGCGGTCGCGGAGGAGGTGGACAACCTGCAGGCTCTGCAGGCGAGCCTCGCCGACCCCTCGCCACTGTCCACGCTGGGCCGGCATCTCGCCGCCTCGTCGCCCCTGAGCGTGCTCGGCCTGCGCGCGTCGCGCCCTGTCGCCGTCTACTTCGCCGCGTTCGCCCGCAAGATTCATCCGGACATCCGGCTGGTCGACGAGGGCGGCTCGTGGGCACTGGACCGGCTCGACGAGGCGCGGACGGCGGGCGCGTCGTGGGTGCTGTGCTTCTGCCTGCCGCGCTACCCGAGGGAGACGATCGCGGCGCTGCGCTACGCCCGCCAGATCGGCCTGCAGATCGGCAGCGTCACCGATCAGCCGCTCGCGCCGGTGACCGAGCTCTCAGACCTTGTGCTGCTCGGCGCCGTCGGCGCGCGCTCGGTGTTCGACTCGCAGTCGGCCCCGATGACCCTGGCCACGCTCCTGCTGGAGGCCATGTGCGACGCCGACGCCCATCGGGCGCAGCGGCGGCTCGAGGGGTTCGAGCGCCGCGCCGCGGCGCACCGCTACTTCGACCTGGCCTGACTCGCGCCGTTCGTCCAGGCGAGCTCATGTCGGCCGCAGCGCCGCCAGCGCCGCGACCAGGCCCGCGTCGGCGACGGCGATCGCATCGGGCCAGCTGAACCAGCGGACGTCCTGGCTCTCCCCGGGCGGAGGGCACGGCTCGCCCGCGGCGTGCAGCAGGTAGCGGGCGTCCAGGTGGACGTGCCCGCGCGGCGCGTCGTGCACGTCGACGTGCACCAGCCGCGGACCGTCGGAGGGATGCGCGGCGACCAGACCGGTCTCCTCGGCCACCTCTCGGACCGCGGCGTCCCACGGCGCCTCACCGGCGTCCACGTGGCCACCGGGCTGCAGCCAGATCCCCATCCGCTTGTGCCGGTGCAGCAGCACTCCGCGCGCCCCGACCACGATCGCCGACGCGGTCACATGCGTCGGGTCCGCATGCTCGTCGAAGGGCAGCGGCAAGCGATCGAGGTCGGCGAGGAACCGGCTGCGCGAGTGCGCGGCGCGCGCGTCGGTGCCGTCCATGGCCGTGACCGCCGAGCGCAGCGCGCCGACCCAGGTGTCCTGGCTCATCCTCACGTTGCAGGCTAGCGGAGGGTCAAGGCGCGACGTAGACCAGCTCGGCGTCCTCGGCGGGCAGCCGCACGAGGGTGCCGCCGACGTCGACGCGGACGTCGCCCTCCTCGATCGTCAACGCGACCTGCGCACCGGGGCGGATGCCGGCGTCGCGCAGCTGGCGCATCGCCTCCACGTCGCCCTGCAGCTTCTCCGAGATGCGACTCACCGTCGCCGTCCGCCCGTTCTTGGCGGCCTCCACCATGGTCTGCAGCTCCGCCCTGCCCACGCCGCTCTCGTGGCCGGGGATCGGGTTGCCGTGCGGGCAGGTGTCGGGATCCTCCAGCAGCTGGACGAGCCGGTCCTCGACGCGGTCGGAGATGACGTGCTCCCAGCGGCAGGCCTCGGTGTGCACGTGCTCCCAGTCGAGCCCGATGATGTCGGTCAGCAGGCGCTCCGCCAGCCGGTGCTTGCGCATCACGCCGACCGCGAGCCGGCGCCCCAGCTCGCTGAGCTCCAGGCGCCGGTCGCCGGCGATGTGCAGCAACTCCTCGTGCTCCAGACGGGCCACCGTCTCGCTCACGGCCGGCGCGGAGAGGTTCAACCGTTCGACGAGGCGGGCGCGGATCGGGGTGATGCCCTCCTCCTCGAGCTCCCAGATCGTTCGCAGATACATCTCGGTGGCGTCGATGAGCGGGGTCATGTCCGTGCCTTCCTGCACCCGGCGAAGAGGTGCCACCATGCTACCCAACCGCTGAGACCGATTCTCAAGAACGGATGGGCGGTCGCTGCGGGCCCGCCACGGTCAGGGGGCTTCGGCCGGTCGTTGAGAGCAGCAGGTGGAGGGCGTGCTCGGCGAAGTCCGTCGGCTCCCCGAACGGGATCTGGCCGCGGCGTGCGGCCGACAGGTGCGCGCACGAGGTGACGAGGGCCATATGGGTGAACGCCTGAGGGAAGTTGCCGAGCGGCGCCCCGGTCTGGACGTCCGCCTCCTCGGCGTACAGGCCGACGTCGTTCGCCAGGCCGAGCAGCTTGTCCAGCAGCGACCCTGCCCTGTCGAGCTCACCGGCGAACGTGAAGCAGTCCACCAGCCAGAATGAGCACAGGAGGAACGCGCCCTCGCCGCCCGCCAGGCCGTCCGGGACGCGGTAGCGGTCGACAAGCCCGTCGTGCTCGAGCTCTTCGCGCACCCGGTCGATCGTCGCCCGGACGCGCGGGTCGGACACCGCCAGGAACCCGAAGGCGGGCGCGAGCAGCGCCGCCGCGTCCGGCGCGTCGACCTCGGCGGCCTGGCGGAACCACCCGTCCGGGGACGCCTCGTTCAACAGGTAGTCGCGGATGCGGTCCCGCATGGCCTCCCACCTGGCGGTGGGGCCCTCGTACCCGCGCAGCTTTGCGAGCTTGATCGCCCGGTCGAGCGCCTTCCAGCAGGTCAGCTTGGAGTGCGTGAAGTGCCGTGGCGGCCCGCGCACCTCCCAGATGCCCTGGTCGGGCACCATCCACCGCTCGCACACGATCTCGGCGAGGTCGGACAGGAACGCCCAGTCGCGCCGGTTCAGCTGGCCGTCGGCCAGCACGTAGAGATAGGCCGCCTGCAGGATCTGCCCGTACATGTCGAGCTGGACCTGGCGCGCGGCCGCGTTGCCGATCCGCACCGGGCCCGACCCACGGTGCCCGTCCAGATGAGGGAGGATGAACTCCGGCAGCAGGCGTTCGCCGCCGATGCCGTACATGATCTGCAGGTCGCGCGGGCGGCCCGCCGACGCGCGCTCGAGCCACAGCTTGAACGCGTCGGCCTCGGCGGTGAAGCCGAGCACGAACAGCGACGTCAGCGTCAGGGTCGCGTCGCGGATCCAGGTGTAGCGGTAGTCCCAGTTGCGCTCGCCCCCGATGTGCTCGGGCAGCGACGTCGTCGGCGCGGCCACCACAGCGCCGGTCGGCGCGTACTGCAGCGCCTTGAGCACCAGCGCCGAGCGGCGCACCGCCTCTCGGTGCTCACCGTCGTAGGAGCACCGCGCCAGCCAGTCGCGCCAGAACGCCACCGTGTCGTCGAGGCGCTGCTGCAGCGTCGCCGGGCTGGCCGGGCCGGTGGGGGCCATCTGCACGTTCGACGGCGTCCAGAACGCTTCGATCCATGCGTCGTCGCCCGCGTCGAGGTGCCAGGCGCCGCTCAGCGCCTCCTCGTCCCAGTCCAAGCGGTGGGTCGCCGTGATCCACATGGCGTCGGCGCCGCCGACGATCATCCCGGTCGTGGGCGATGTGAGCCGGAACAGGGGAACGTTGGCCCCGTACTCGAAGCGGGGGGCGATCGCCACGCCGATGTCCACGCTGCCGTCCGTGCAGGTCAGCTTGCGCAGGATCGCGCCTCGGGCGTGGACCCGGGTGAGGTCTTGGGGAGCGAGGCGGCCCACCGGCATGCAGTCGACCAGCTCCACCGTGCCCGTCAGCGTGGTGAACGTGGTGCGCAGGACGTTGGTCCCGTCGAGGTAGGCGCGCTCCACGGAGCGCACGTCGCGCGGGCGGATCTGGAACGAGCCGCCGCGGCCGTCGTCGAGCACCCTGGCGAACACGCTGGGCGAGTCGAACCGGGGGAAGCACGCCCAGTCGATCGACCCGTCGACGCCGACCAGCGCCGCCGAGTGGCAGTCGCCGATCAGGGCGTAGTCCTCGATGCGGTTCACCGACCACCTTCCGCGCGCTGCCCGCTGACCGGACGTCGCGGGCCCGCCTGTCCGGGACCGTTCGAGGATAGATGCTGCCCGGCGCGCGTCGCCGGCAGCCCGGCCGACCACGTTTCCCCGAGTGGGGGCGGGAAAGGAACTGCGCGGAGGATCCGAGTCGACGACGAGGGGAGAGCGGGACGTGCCACGCCTCACCGCGATCTACGTCGACTTCCAGAGCCCGTCCAGCTTCCGGGCCTGGCGTTGGCTGGGCGCCGCGTCGCTGCGCGGCAGCGTCGAGGTGCGCCCGTACTCGCTGGACTCCGACGAGGATGGCGACGGCGAGCCGACCTCGCCGTGGGACCGCACCACCCCGGCGTGGGGAGTGGAGCTCCTGGCGCTCGGCGAGCTGGCACGCGAGGCCGGGGGCGAGCGCCACCTGGCCTTCATCGATGCGGCGTTCGCCTCGGTCCACGAGCACCTGGACGACCCTTCCAGCCCCGAGGCTGTCCTCGCGCTGGCCGCCAACGCCGGCCTCGACCTGGAGGAGTTCACCGCGGACAGCGAACGCTGGCGCGCGGAGGTGGGGCTGTGGCACCAGGAGGCGGAGGACGAGCTCGGCGTGCGCGACGTCCCGTGCCTGGTCTTCGACGACGAGCACGCGCTGCTGGTCGAGTTCGCGCGCGACGTCACCGACCCGGCGGGCGCACTCCGCCTCCTGGCCGACCTCGCCGACCTCGTCGAGCAGCCGGTGACCGCCGTCCACCGCACCGCCTGATCCGCCCTCCCTGATCCAGCGTTCAACGAACGCCACGAACGCCGGCGGTCGCCGAGGAGGACTACCATCACAGCGTGAACTGACCGCTTCCAGCGCGAGAGGCACCCTCGTGGCCACCGACCACCGCAGCGTTCTCGCCTCCTATGAGGCCAAGCTCGCCGACGTCAAGGAGTACCTTTGACCTCGACGCCAAGCGTCGCCGCATGGCCGAGCTCGCCGACGCGGCGGCGGCCTCGGACCTGTGGGACGACCCCGTAGCCGCGCAGCGCGTCATGGGCGAGCTGGCAGCCGTCGAGGACGATCTGCGCGTCCACGATGAGTTCGCCGCCAAGCTGAGTGACCTGGCGGTCCTCAACGACCTCGCCCAGGAGGAGGACGACCACGCGGCCGCGGCGGAGGTCGGCGCAGGCCTCGGTGAGCTCGAGCGGGACCTCGCCGACCTGGAGATCCGCGTGCTGCTGTCGGGAGAGCACGACGGCCGCGACGCCGTGGTCACCGTCCACGCAGGCGCGGGCGGCACCGACTCGCAGGACTGGGCGCAGATGCTGGAGCGGATGCTCCTGCGGTGGGCGGAGGACCGCGGCTTCAAGGTTGACCTGCACGACGAGCAGGACGGGGACGAGGCAGGAATACGCTCGGCCACCTTCACCGTGCACGGCGCCCGCGCGTACGGTCTGCTGCACACCGAACGAGGGGTCCACCGCCTGGTGCGCATCAGCCCGTTCGACTCGCAGGCGCGCCGCCACACGGCGTTCGCGAGCATCGACGTCGTGCCGCTCATGGACGAGGTCGACACCGAGATCACCGTGCCCGACGACGACCTGCGCATCGATGTCTTCCGCTCCAGCGGACCCGGCGGCCAGGGCGTCAACACCACCGACTCGGCGGTGCGCGTCACCCACCTGCCGACCGGGATCGTGATCTCTTGCCAGAACGAGCGCAGCCAGCTGCAGAATCGAGCCACGGCGATGACGCTGCTGAAGGCCAAGCTGGCCGAGCTGGAGCGCGCCAGACGTGACGAGGAACTGGCGGCGGTCCGGGGCGAGCAGCGCGACGTGGCCTGGGGCAGCCAGATCCGCTCGTACGTGCTGCACCCCTACCAGATGGTGAAGGACCACCGCACGGGCGAGGAGACGGGCAACACCAGCGCGGTCCTCGACGGCGACATCGACCGCTTCATTGGCGCCTACCTGCAGTGGAAGGCGCGCGGACTGGCGGTCGCCGACGCCGGCGCCGGCGCCGACGCCGACTGATGCCAGCCGCGCCGCGTTCGCTGCTTGAACGGGCGGACCTGGCCGCCCTGCGCCGCACGGCCGCCACCCGGACGGGCCCGTTCGGCCCGCTGGTGACCTGCCTCGCCGAGGGTGGTGCGCTGGCCGCCGACGCGGTCGACCCCGAGTGGCCGGACCGCGACCGGCTGGTGGTCTCCGACGACGTGGCGGCGCAAGCGGTGCGCGCGGCGTTCGGAGCGGCCGGCTGGATCGCCGCCCCGGCTGGTGAGGCGCTGGCGACGGCGTTGGGGGCCGCCATGGCGGCTGAGCTCGACGGCGGCGTCTTCCGGGCGTGGTGTCTGCTCGGGCCCGGCGCGGCGGACGACGGGCTGCTGTGGGGCCCCGCTCGCGCGGCGGCCGTCATGCGGGTGCCGCCGGTCGTGGCGGGGGTCTTGCCGAACGACGGCGCCGCAGCGCTGACCGGCTGCATGCAGGCGGCCGGATGGGCCGTGTGCCGTGCCGCGGCCCACGACGTGGTCGCGCTGCTCGGCGCTCTCGACCACGCCCTGCATCCCGGCGACCGGCCGGTGCTGGTGCTGGGGTTGGAGCAACGTCGATGACCCTGCGACGTGCCGCGCTGGCCGCGCTCGCGGAGCTGCTGGCGAAGCGCGACGATCTGGCCGTTCTCGGCGTCGAGCCCACACTGGCGCACTACCTCGGGCGAGCCGGTGATCCGCAGCTGCTCGACGTCTCGGCCGGACCGACTCGCGCCGCGATCGGCGCCGGGCTCGCCTTCGGCGGTCGCACGGTGGTCACCCTGGCCCACGAGGAGGCGCTCGCGGACGGGCCGCTGCCAGGTGCGCCGCAGGTGCTGCTGACCACAAGCTTGACGGCGGCGCGGCGCTGGTGGGCGGCCGGCGCCCGCGTTGTTCGACCCGTCACCGATGCCGACGTGGCGTCGCTGCTGGACAGCGCCCTGGCGGCTGACGGTCCGGTCGTGGTCCGTCTCGACGACATCGATGGGATCCTCACGCCCGGGCACCGGCTGGGCCCTGCGCCGGTCCTGGGTGCGCCGCGCGCGCTCGCCCGCGGCGACAACGGGGTGGTCGCCGGTCAGGGGCCGGCGTTGGCGAGGCTGTGCCAGGGCCTGGCCGACGCGGAGGCCACGCTGCTCGACCTGCACACCCTCGAGCCCGGCTCCCCGGTTCCCCCGGGAGCGCTCGATGAAGCGGTGCTCATCGGTCCCGCGCACAGGGCCGCCGCGGCGGCGGCGGGACAGCTGGGTGGCCTTGCCCGTCTGGAGCTCCCCGTCGGCCCTGACGCGACGCAGTCGGCGACCGTGCTGCTCGCGCTCGCCCAGACCGACGCAGCCCGTCACATCAGCGGCGTGTGAGCGTCGCCGGGCGGCGCGGCGTGGTGGCCACGGGCAGCGCCTTCCCCGTCGCGACGGGGTGCCGGTGCTACGCTCGAAGCGACCCCCGCACCTTCGTCGCGGGCGTCGCCGTGCGCCGCAACGAGCCGCGACAGGCTGCAATGGATCAGAAAGGCTTCCCCCCTCGTGATCCGTCTCGAAGACGTCAGCAAGACGTACAAGGGCTCCGTCGAGGCCCTCAAGGACCTGACCCTGGAGATCCGCAAGGGCGAGTTCGTGTTCCTCGTCGGCGCGTCCGGGTCCGGCAAGTCGACCTTCATCAAGCTCCTGCTCAAGGACGAGGATCCCGACCGCGGCGACATCTTCGTAGCGGGCAAGCGGCTGAACCGGATGAAGAGCTGGCGCATCCCCGCCCTGCGCCGCGAGCTCGGGTGCGTGTTCCAGGACTTCAAGCTGCTCGAGGCCAAGACCGTCGCGGAGAACGTCGCCTTCGCCCTCGAGGTCATCGGCAAGCCCCGGCACGTGATCGGCAAGACCGTGCCCGACGTGCTGCAGCTCGTCGGCCTGGGCCACAAGCACGACGCCTACCCCCATGAGCTGTCCGGGGGAGAGCAGCAGCGGGTCTCGATCGCTCGCGCGTTCGTCAACCGGCCCCGGATCCTGCTGTGCGACGAGCCCACAGGGAACCTCGACCCCACGACCAGCGTCGGCATCATGAAGCTGCTCGACCGCATCAACAAGACCGGCACGACGGTCGTGATGGCGACCCACGATCAGCACATCGTCGACTCGATGCGCCGCCGGGTCGTCGAACTGGCGGACGGGGCGATGGTGCGTGACCAGACGCGGGGGGTGTACGGCTATGGGGCCTAGGGCCCGCTACCTGCTGTCCGAGATCGGGATCGGGCTGCGGCGCAACCTGCTGATGACGGTCGCGACGATCGTGACCGTCACCGTCAGCCTCGCGCTGCTGGGCGTCGGGCTCCTGGTGGAGCGCCAGGTGGAGGTCGCCCGCTCGGTGTTCTTCTCGCAGGTGGAGGTCGCCGTCTACCTGGACGACGGGATCAGCGAGACCGAGCGGTCCACCATCGAGCAGGATCTGCGGGAGCACCCGGTCGTGGCCGGTGTCGACTACGAGTCGAAGGATGACGCGTTCACGCAGTTCCAGGACCTGTTCGCCGACAACCCCAGCCTGCTCGCCAGCGTCACCCCTGAGATGCTGCCCGCCTCGTTCCGGGTCGAGCTCACCGACGCGCAGGAGTACGCCGTCGTGGAATCCGCGTTCCGCGAGTACCCGGGTGTCAACGAGGTGACCGATCAGCAGGACGTGCTCGACAACCTGTTCCTGCTGTTCAACAAGCTGCGCGACGGCGCGTGGTGGATCGCGGGCTTCCAGATCCTCGGCGCGGGAGCCCTGATCTTCAACACGATCCGCGTCACGGCGTTCGCCCGTCGCGAGCAGACCGCGATCATGAAGCTGGTGGGCGCGACCAACTGGTACATCCGCCTGCCGTTCCTCCTGGAGGGCATCATCGCGGGGCTGTTCGGCGCGCTGCTGGCCAGCGGCCTGCTGGTGCTGGCCGCCGGTCCGCTGCTGTCGAGCGTGCGGGAGCAGATCCTGTTCCTGCCCGTGATCGGCGTCAGCGAGGTCGTGGCGATCGTGCCGATCCTCGTGCTGGGCGGCATCGGCGTGGCCGCGGTCGCATCGCTGTTGTCCCTGCGACGCTTCCTCGCGGTGTGACGGCCGCTCGTCGGCCGCCAGCCGCCGTCTGCGGGCTGGCCTGGAGCTCGTCGAGCCGTTAGGGTGACGCGGCCTGTGCTTCCCCGAGCCCCGACAGGATCCATGCTCTCCGCTGACCGCGCCCGGCGCCTGCTCACGGGCCTGTGCATCCTCGCGATGCTGCTGCCCGCCACCGCCGTCCTCGCCGCCGAGGACCCTGAGAACGACCTCGAAGAGGTGGAGCAGCGCATCGAGGACGCGCGCGAGCGGGTCGAGGAGGTCGACGGCGAGCGGACGGTGACGATCGCCGATCTCGAGCGCATCGACGCTCAGCTGGGCATCCTCGACGGCAAGCTGGCCGAGCTCCAGTCGGAGCTGGCCGTCGCGGAGGCCGAGCTGGGCGACGCCGAACGGCGGGTCGCCGCGACGACCGCGGAGCTCACCCGCACCGAGGGTGAGCGCAACGCCACCCAGCAGGCGCTTGCCGGCGAGCGGGAGCAGTTCACCCGTCGGACTCGCGCGACCTACATGTACGGCGGCACCGACCCGACGATCGTGGCGCTGTCGACCAGGAGCGTCGCCGATTTCACCCGTGCGATGGAGTACGTGCAGCGCATCGTCGAGGTGGACCGGGACCGGGTGAATCAGGTCTCGGGGCTGGTGCGCCAGGTCGAGGCCGCCACCGACGAGCTGGAGGCGCTGCGCGCCAAGCAGACCGCGCAGCAGCAGGCCGCCGAAGCGCAGCGCGACGACGTCGCCGGGCTCGTGGCCGAGGAGGAGGAGGTCCGCGCGGTCGTCGCGGCGGAGCGCCAGAAGCGCCAGCTGGTCCTCAACCAGCTCGACAGCGACCGCGCCACCCACCTCGCGATGATCTCGAGCCTCGAGGAGGAGAGCGACAAGCTCACCGAGGAGATCCGCCGGATCGAGGAGGAGCGGCGCCTCGGGGAGGAGCGCCGCCAGCAAGAGGAGGAGGCCCGCAGGGTCGCCGCCGCGCAGGAGCAGGAGCAGGAGCAGGGGCAGGAGCAGGAGCAGGAGCAGGAGCGCGAGCAGGCCGCGGCCAGCCGTTCGTCCAGCGGCGGCGGGGGCGGTGGAGGACGAGGAGGAGGAGGCTCGCCCCCTCCTGAGGAGGCTCCGGCGTCGACCGGCCGCATGCAGCGTCCCGCGGACGGGCCGATCACGTCGCGGTACGGCTACCGCGTGCACCCGATCTTCGGCACGCGCAGGCTGCATGCGGGCATCGACTTCGGCGGGGGCTACGGCGCGCCGATCTACGCCGCGGAGTCCGGGACGGTCATCAGCGCCGGCAGCCGCGGCGGCTACGGCAACACCATTGTCGTCGACCACGGCGGCGGCACCACGACCTTGTACGCCCACCAGTCGCGGTTCGCCGTCTCGGGCGGCGCGCAGGTCGGTCGAGGCCAGGTCATCGGCTACATCGGGTCAACCGGCTACTCGACCGGTCCCCACCTGCACTTCGAGGTGCGGATCAACGGCGCGCCCACCGATCCAGCCCCCTACCTGTGACAGCGCGCGTGCCACCTGGACCGCGGTCACCTGGACCGCGCGCGGTGGGGTGCGGGGCCGTTGGCGCGCGTCAGCCGGCGTGACGTGGCAGGCTTGAGCCATGCGCCGCCTGCTGATCGTCCTCACCGCCACGGCCTGCGCCTCGATCCTGGTCGTGGGCCTCGTGATCGTCTCCTACACCCTGGGCGCCAGGCAGTCCTCGCCGGGGGCGCTGACGGCGCTGACAGCGAGCACCGAATCCGCCGACCTGCCGCCGTCGGTCGAAGAGCTCTACGACCAGATCCTCAGCAACGCGGTGAGTGCCCCAGAGGGCGAGGAGCTGGTCCGCGCGGCGATAGAGGCGATGCTGGAAGAGCTCGACGACCCTTACGCGCTGTACTACGACACCGAGGAGTTCGCCGACTTCAACGAGCTGCTCGAGGGCCGGTTCTCCGGTGTCGGGCTGGCGCTCGAGGACACGCCGGATGGCCCGACGGTCGTCACCGTCTTCCCCGGCACCCCGGCCGAGGGCGCCGGCATCGAGGTGGGCGAGCGGATCGTCAGCGTGAACGGCGAGGACGTCACCGGCTCACCGATCGACGTGATCGTCAACCGCGTCACCGGCGAGCCCGGCACGGACGTGACCGTGGGCTTCGACGGTGGCTCGCAGGGGTCGCGTGAGGTGACGATGACGCGCGCCGAGATCGAGCTGCCCACCGTGGAGGCCGAGCTCCTCGACGACGGGTCTGGCGTGGTCCGGCTGTTCAGCTTCTCCTCCAACGCCTCCGACGCGGTGCGGACCGAGGTCGAGGAGCTGGTCGAGCGGGGCGCCGAGGGCATCATCCTCGACCTGCGCGGCAACCCCGGCGGCCTGCTGAGCGAGGCGGTCGACGTGTCCAGCGTGTTCGTCGATGGTGAGGACATCGTGCAGGTCCGTGAGGCCGATGGCGAGCTGCGGACCTTGACCGCTGATGGCGACGCGTTCGCCGACCTGCCGCTGGTGGTGCTGGTCGACGAGGGCTCCGCAAGCGCCAGCGAGATCGTCGCGGGCGCCATGCAGGACCTCGACCGCGGCCCGATCGTCGGCACGCCGACGTTCGGCAAGGGGACCGTGCAGACGGTGCGCAACCTGTCGGACGGTTCCGGCGCGAAGTTCACGACCGCCGAGTACCTGACCCCCAGCGGGGACTCCATCGAGGGCACCGGCGTCCAGCCCGACGTCGCTACCGGCGAGGACGCCGACGAGCAGTTGACCGCCGCCCGGGAGCAGCTCCAACGGCTGGTGGCCCAGCTGGTCGACGCCTGACGATGTCGAAGCAGAAGAGTGCCGACGCGATCGTGACGAACCGCCGGGCGCGGTTCGACTACGACATCGAGGAGACCATCGAGGCGGGCCTCGTGCTGGCGGGCACCGAGGTGAAGTCGCTGCGGGGTGGCAAGGCGTCGCTGGCCGAGGCGTTCGCGACCGTCCGCAACGGTGAGGCGTGGCTGGTGCAGGCGCACATCCCTGAGTACGAGTTCGGCAACCGCGCCAACCACGACCCGACCCGGATGCGCAAGCTCTTGCTGCGCCGCGACGAGATCGGGCGCTGCGAGAGGTTCACGCAGGAGCAGGGGCGCACGCTGGTGCCGATGAAGCTGTACTGGAAGGACGGCAACGTCAAGCTCCTGGTGGGGCTCGGGACGGGCAAGGCGCACCACGACAAGCGCGCCGACCTGGCCGCCAAGGACGCCAAGAGGGAGATCGAGCGGGCGCTCAAAGCCCGTCAGCGCGCCTGACGTCACGCGCGCCGGACCTGTAGAGTGGACGGTTGCACGGCCTGACAATTGCACAGCGCACGGCAACTCACGCGGGGGTGACTGGCTTCGACGGATGCCTGTCGGTCCCGGGAGAGCGAGCCGAGAAACGCTAGGTCATCTCGTTAATCCGTCCTGGCAATCGTTTAGGTGCCGACGACAACCTGGCCCTGGCGGCCTAACTAGCCGCCTGTCCGCCTTCGCTTGCCTGGAGTGGGGGATCGGGCATCGCATCCAGGCTTCACCGGTCGACTTCCCGCCGCGGGTCGATCGGGACAACTCAGCGGTGTACGGGCGCCAAGCCGCGTGGTTCCGGAGTGCGGCGTCCCGACAATGAGCCGGAACCTACGCTCGTAGCGCTCTCGAGGTCGAGACATTCGGACGCGGGGTTCGATTCCCCGCCACCTCCACTTCACGAACCCATACGAACACCCGTCCTGCACGCCCGAGCCTTGAAGGCTCGGGCGTCGGGCTGTCTGGGGCCTCCGCAGGCTGGTCCGACACGTGTCGGAACAGCCGCGCATAGCGCAGGAATCTCGACACGGTGTCGACCCAGGCCGGATGCTCGACCGGAACGCACCACTTCGACGTGCCCGTGCGGTCCCCGGTGCCGCTGCCGACCCCGCCACCAGGACCTTTCCGGCATGCGCGCTTGACTGAACATACAGTTAGGATGTTGAACGTGAGCACAGCCACCCCGGCCTCCCCAAGTGATCGCACCGGCCGTGCGCGGATCCGCGATGCCGCGATCGCCTGCTTCGCCGCGAACGGCGTGGCGGGTACGAGCTTGAAGACCATCGCGGCGGCGGCCGGGCTGTCTCCCGCGCTGGTGGTCCAT
>JACDBB010000107.1 GCA_013695145.1 Euzebyales bacterium | reverse complement strand
AGCCGCGGACGTCCCTGACTGCGCCGACCAGCGAGCGGCAGGCGTCTCATCATGGCTGCAGGGCCACGGCGATGTCGCCCTCGATCGCCCGACAGTCGTCGGCGAGCCGCGCGAGCAGTTCGGCGGTGGCCGCTGACCGGTCCCGCCACCATCCCCCTGTGGGTGTCGCGGCGAGCCAGTGCGTCTGCCAGGCCTGCGAGTCGGCGGCGGAGGCGTCGGCGAGCCAGCCGAGGACCGCCGCCGCATCCTGATCCAGCAGGGCGCGGAGGACGAAACGCCGCTCACCCACCCGGCGCCCGAGCCCGAGATCCTCTGCCAGGCGCGCCAGGTCGGATGCGGTCACGATGACTCCGGTGCGTGCGGGCGCGAGCAGCCCGTCGATGAACTCGCGGGCCAGGCCGTCGCGGGGGTCCTCAAGGCGCGGGGCATGGACGAGATGCGCGGACAGGAGCGTCGAGGCCGCCGGCGTGCGCGCGGCCTCGGAGGCGAGGACGTCGTCGAGCAGGCCCGCCCACGCACGGTGGCCGGGGCCACCGAGATCGGCTACCCGGCGGACGAACGCTGGCGCCCAGGACAGGAGGTGCTCGACGAGCAGGGCTTCGCGCGCCCTCCTCCAGGCCGCCTGCGCGGTGTCATCCGCCGCGTCGCGCTCCCGGTCGAGGAGCGCCGCGTAGGCCCCCAGCAGCAGGGCGAGATGGTCCGGTTCGGCGGGCGGCGTCTGCCCGAGCGCGCGCAGGAAGCCGGCCACGCGGTCGCGTGCGACGCCGCCGAGCTGGCCCTCCGGGCCGAGGTGCACCGATGCGTACGGGTAGAGCTGGAAGACGAACACGTCGGTGTGCTCGGCCGGCGTCGGTGTTCCGACGCCGAGCGCGTCGGCGACCGCCGCCTGTTCCGCGCCGGCGCCTTCGGCCACGACCGCGAGGGCGCGGATCAGCTCGATCATCCGGACGCCCCGGTCGGGCCGCCGATCCGGTAGGCGCGGCGTTCCGGACGCAAGGGCCGGATGAGCCAGTGCGGCCGACGGTCGCCGTTGGGGGAGAAGTCGGTCGCGTTGCGGGTTCGCGAGATCCAATCGCGGTAGACCTGCATCGACCGCTCGGTGTCGACGACGACGTCGCCGTGGCGGTCGCCGGGATCCGCCGGTCGGAGCCGGACCGCCTGGTGCCAGCAGTGCTGGCCCGAGATCGCGTCAGGGTGGACGCCGAACGTCATGTTCTGATGCACGCCGACGTCCGACCACCAGATGCGCGAGGTGTCGGGGTCGCTGCTCTGGTATGGCCCGTGGGCGCTGCGCGGCTTCAGCGCCCAGCGTGAGCCCTCGTGCTCGAGCGCCACGGTCGTGGTGTTGAGCCGTCCGGCCCGCTCATGACCCTCGATGCGCCAACGACCCATGTGGTGGCTGCACGCCACGACTCCTGGTCGGATGCCCTCGGTGACCCACGCCTTCACGACGTAGTGCCCCAGGTCGGTCTCGATCCGGACGAGGTCGCCGGTCTGGATCCCCATCGTCCCGGCGTGGCTGGGATGGATCCACAGCGGGTTGCCGTGCGCAAGCTCGTCGAGCCATTTCGAGTTCGAGCTGCGCGTGTGGATCTGCGTGGGCAGGCGGAACGTCGAGATCAGCGGGACCTGCCCCTCATCCATGCGGCTGGGGTGGACGTGGCTGGGCATGTACGTCGGTATGGCGTAGTCGCGCCACCCCCAGTCGACGAGCGTGCGCGAGTAGAACTCGAGCCGACCGGAGGGTGTCGGGAATCCCCGGCGGACGACCCCGTCGATGACCACCCCGACGGGCCGGCGGCCTTCGCCGTCGTGCTCCGGCGCCCCGGTCGGCGCGAGGTTGACCTTCGGGGGGGCCGCGGCGCGGGTGAAGGCGCGGCCGTGCGCATCCACGCTGACATCCTCGAGCTCGGAGGTGGCGACGGTCTCCTCGTGCAGCGGACCGACACCTCTGGTGATCTCGAAGGCGCCGTATCGCCGCATGTACTCCAACGCGGTCATGCCCTCGGCCTGAGCCTTCTCCTTCAGACCGGGCACGGAGTGCTCGAACATCCACCCGTAGTACTCGTCGACCGACAGCCGCTCGCCCGGGGTCCGCCGCGACTCGAAGAACCGCCGGATGCCCATCGACCCGTCGGGGTCGATCCGCCACGACAGCTCCATCCAGAACTCGTTCTCCTCCCAAACCTCCCCGGGATTGACCTGCCGCGTGTCGGTGATGGTCTCGCCGGCGCGCTCGCGCGCGGCGCGCAGGACGGGTTGACGAAAGACGATGAACTGGCCGTCGTACTGCTCGTAGCTGGTGATGTCGTGCCGCTCTGACGCGTGCCCCATCGGCAGCACCATGTCGGCGAAGTAGGCGGTCTCGTTCCAGGTCGGCGTCAGCGCGACGTGGAAGCCGACCATCCGCTCGTCGGTGAGCGCCTCGATCCAGCTGAACCCGTCCGGGTTGGTCCACACCGGGTTGTAGACACGCGTGAAGTAGGTGTCGATGCGTCCACGTCCCTCCTTCAGGAAGTGGGGCAGGAGAAACGACAGCTCGTTCTGCGCGAGCGGGTACTCCAGCGGGTAGGTGAGCTCGTTCCACGCGGCCGGGTGCGGCGGGCTGTGGATCGGGTTGGCGACGAACTTGTTCCACGCGTTGGGATAGGTGGCGCCGGGGACGGCGACCGCGCCCATCAGGGCGTTGAGCAGGAACAGCGTGCGGGCGACCAGCCAACCGTTCTCGTTGCCCGCGGCCGCGGAACGCCAGTTGTGGGTGGACAACCGCGCTCCCGCCGAGGCGACGATGTCTGAGACCTCGCGCAGGACGTCACCGGACACGCCCGACTCCCGTTGCGCGAACTCGAACGTGTAGTCGGCGTAGAGCGTGCTGAGGATCGCCTCGAAGGCCTCGAACGTGGGCTCGACGCTCGGGTGCTCCTCGGTGAGGTACTCGTGCCAGTTCCACCAGCGCCGGACGAACTCCCGGTCATAGCGACCGGACTGGATCAGATCGTTGGCGATGGCCAGGCAGATCGCGGGCTCGCTGCCCGGCCACGGAGCCAGCCAGTGCGTCGCATGCGTCGCCGTGTTGGACATCCGGACGTCCAGGACGATCAGCTTCGCGCCGTTCGCCTTGGCGTCGATGATCCGCTGCGAGTGCGGGTTGAAGTAGTGCCCGGTCTCGAGGTGGCTGCTGATGAGGATGATGACGTCGGCGTTGGCGTGATCGGGGCTCGGTCGGTCGATCCCCATCCAGAACTGCAAGCCGGCGCGGCCACCGGACGAGCACACATTGGTGTGGCTGTTGTGCCCGTCAACGCCCCACGCGGCCAGCACCCGTTCAGTGAACCCGTCTTCGCCGGGACGACCCACGTGGTACATGATCTCGTTGTTGCGACCCTCCTGGATCGCGCTGCGCAACCGGCCCGCGATGGTGTCGAGCGCCTCGTCCCAGGTCATCCGCTCCCACTCGCCCTCACCGCGTCCGCCTGCGCGCTTCAGCGGGTAGAGGATGCGGTCGGGATCGGTGACCTGGTTGATCGTGGCCGGACCCTTGGCGCAGTTGCGGCCGCGGGAGCCGGGGGACTCGGGGTTGCCCTCGAACTTGCGGACCTGCATCGTCTCTTTGTCCACCCACGCGAGTAAGCCGCACGCCGACTCGCAGTTGAAGCAGACCGTCGGCACGAGCATGTAATGCTT
>JACDBB010000090.1 GCA_013695145.1 Euzebyales bacterium | reverse complement strand
CCGCCGTGGGGGCGGGGGCCGCCGTCGCACTGGAGCCGCGGGCTAGGCCGCGGCGCCGATCTCGGCCTGCAGGCGCGCGAGCGCGGTGTTCTCGATCTTGCGAACGCTCTCACGGGACAGGCCCAGCTCGCGGCCGAGCGCGTCGAGCGTGAGCACGGTCTGGCCGTCGAGGCCGAACCGGCGCGTCAGGACGTACCAGCTGCGCTCGTCGAGGTGGTTGCGCGCCTTCTCGAAGACGCCCTCCACGAAGTTGCGCTCGACGACCTCCTCCGCGGGCGCGTCCGCGGCGATCGCGACGAACTCACCGAGATCGCTCGCGTCGCTGTCGAAGCCGACGGGACGGTCCAGGGAGGTCATCGAGTGGTCACCCTCCATGGCGCGACGCACCTTGTCGGGCGTGAGCCGGGTGGCCGCGGCGAGCTCGTCGATCGTGGGCTCGCGGCCAGTCTCGGACTCGAGTCGGGCGTGGGCGGCGCGGACCTTCACCAGGGCGTCGTGAAGTGCCACAGGGAGCCGGATCGTTCGCTCGCTGCCCGCGACACCACGCTGGATGGCCTGGCGGATCCACCAGGTCGCGTAGGTGGAGAACTTGAAGCCCCTGCGCCAGTTGAACTTCTCGACCGCGCGCAGCAGTCCGAGGTTGCCCTCCTGGATCAGCTCGCCGAGGTCCAGCGTGGACCGCTTCGAGAACTGGGCTGCAACGCTCACCACCAGCCGCAGGTTGGCCGCGACGAAGTGGTCGAACGCGGCCTGGCCCTCGCGGGCCACCCGTTCGAGCTCATCACGCTTCTTCTCGTGCTCTCCGGACGCGAGCTTCTCGCGCGCGTCGTTGCCGGCCTCGATCGTCTTCGCGAGGCGGACCTCATCCGCGGCGGTGAGCAGGCGTACCTTGCCGAGCTCGCTGAAGTACAGGTCGAGGAGGTCTTCAGGGACACTCATGGACCGTCCTCCCAGGCTGCTTGTGCTCGTCTTCACATAGATACCCAACACGCCGGGGCCTCCAACTGTTCCGGATCCTGCGAGAATTCTTCTCATTATGGTGGCGAACGGCGGCTGGGAGTGCTAATGGACCCCTCCGGAACATCTGCTGCTTCTGTGAGTTCGGAGCCGCTACCTCCATGTCGTGCCCGCTGGGCGCGGCAATACGCCTGCGCGTGCTGTTTCTCGCTGAGACCCCGGCCCGGGCCCGCTACGCTGCCGCTCGCCGATGACTGCCCCCACGCCGCTCAACGCCAACCCGCTCCTTGAACGTCTGGGCGGCTATCCACTCGCGGCGTTCCAGGACCTGGCGGCCCAGCTCGCCGCTGACGGTCGTCCCCTGCACGACTTCTCGATCGGCGACCCGGTCGAGCCGACGCCCGCGTTCGTCCGCCAGGCGCTCGTCGACGCCGTACCTGAGGTGAGCCAGTACCCGACCGCCGCGGGCCTGCGGGGGCTGCGCGAGGCGGTCGCGGGCTGGGTGGCGCGACGCTTCGGCATCGAGGTCGACCCGGACCTCCACGTGCTGCCGACCGCCGGCAGCAAGGAAGCGATCTTCCACCTGCCGCTGGCCATCGTCGACCCGCACGCGGGTCGGCGTCACGTGCTGTGGGGCGACCCCGGCTACCAGGTGTACGAGCGGGGGGCGCTGTTCGCAGGCGGCCAGAGCGATCCCTGCGTCCTGACCGACGAGGGCGGCTGGCGCCTGCCGCTCGCCGAGCTGCCGCCCGACCGCCTGACCCGCGCGGCGATCGCCTGGCTCAACCACCCGCACAACCCCACCGGCGCGACGCTTGACCTCGACGGGTACCGCAGCGCGCTCGTCGCCACCCGCGAGCACGGCATCGTCCTGGCCAGCGACGAGTGCTACGCCGACATCCACCCGCCAGACGCCGAGCCGCCGGCGTCCCTGCTGCAGGCGGCGGGCGCGGATTCCGCCGACCCTGACCTCACGGGAGTCATGGTCGCGTTCAGCTGCTCGAAGCGCTCGGGCATGACGGGCTATCGCAGTGGCGCGCTCGTCGGCGACCCCGATCTGATCCGTGCGCAGCGCATCCTGCGGCCCAACATCGGCACGGCCAGCCCGTCGTTCGTGCAGGAGGCGGCGGCCGCCGCCTGGCGGGACGATGAGCACGTCGCGGAGCGCCGCGCCACCTTCCACGCCAAGCGCGAGGTGCTGCTTGCGTTCTTCGGTGAGGCCGGCATCCGCCTCGGCGGCTCGCAGGCGACCTTCTACCTGTGGTTCGCCGCACCCGGGGGTGACGACGCGGCCTACGCCGAGGCGCTGCTGCGCCATCGCATTATCGCGTCACCCGGCAGCGCGTTCGGCGCGGGGGGCGCGGGCTGGCTCCGGCTCGCGCTGGTGCCCAGCGTCGATGGCTGCCACGAGGCCGTGGCGCGCTGGCGGCAGGCCATCACCGCGGCGGACCTGCCGGGCCACGCGACTCTGTAGTCGGCTGGCCGGTTAGGATCGCCGCCGCCGCACGTATCGAGGAGCGACCAACCCCGTGGACACTCAGCAGCTGGCCGCGACCATCGACGCCGCGTTCGCCGACGGCGCCCACGACAGCCAGGCGGCTCGTAGGGCTGTCGACGTCGCGCTCGACCTGCTCGACAGTGGCGAGGCGCGCATCGCCGAACGGGACGCCTCCGGCGAATGGGTCGTCAACGAGTGGCTCAAGCGCGCGGTGCTCCTGTCGTTCCGCCAGCGGAAGATGACGACCGAGGCGGTCGGCCCGTTCGAGTACCACGACAAGGTCCCGCTCAAGCGCGGGTACGCCGACGCCGGGGTGCGGGTCGTGCCCCCAGCGGTGGTCCGTCACGGGGCATTCGTGGAGCGCGGAGCGGTGCTCATGCCCAGCTACGTGAACATCGGCGCCTGGGTCGGCGGCGGCACGATGGTCGACACCTGGGCGACGGTCGGCTCGTGCGCGCAGATCGGCCGCAACGTCCACCTGGCCGGCGGCGTGGGGATCGGCGGTGTGCTGGAGCCGCCGGGCGCACGTCCGGTGATCATCGAGGACGACGTGTTCGTGGGCTCACGCTGCATCGTCGTCGAGGGTGTCGTGGTGGAGAGGGGCGCTGTCTTGGGCGCGCTGACGGTGCTGACGGCGTCGATGCCAATCATCGACGTCACCGGCGACGAGCCGGTCACCATCACGGGTCGGGTCCCCGCCCGGTCCGTGGTCGTCCCGGGGACCCGTCCGAAGCGGTTCCCGGCCGGCACCTACCAGCTGGCCTGCGCGCTGATCATCGGGCGGCGGTCGGCCACGACGGACACCAAGACGTCCCTGAACGACGCCCTCCGCGAACACGAGCTGGTGGTCTGAGGGCGCGACCGGCCGGGAGGATGGGTGCACGGATGGCGATGCGGGGCTACGACGGCAGGGACTGGGAGCCCGTCCGGACCTTCCACCGGCGATGGGAGGCCGAGATGCTGCAGGGCTTCCTCGAGGCCAACGGGTTCTCCACCTGGCTCCTCGCCGACGACGCCGGCGGGAGCGCCTACCCGGGGGTCACGCTGGCCGGCCAGGTCCTGCTGGTGCCCAGCGAGGACGTGGACCGCGCCCGCGAGCTGGTCGCCATGGGCGGGGCCGTCGAGGACGGCGGCGAGCAGGAGCGCGAACGGCTCGTTCGCCTGCTCATGGAGCTGTTGCGCATCCCGTCGGTGACCGGCGAGGAGGAGGCGATCGCGGACTGGCTCGAGGACCGCTACGTTCGGCGGGAAGAGGTCGTCCGCCGGGTCGGCGACTCGCTGGTGGTGGGGGAGGAGGACTTCGAGCGGGCCAACGTGCTGCTGGTCGCCCACGTCGACGTCGTGCCACCCGCGCCCGACGACCCGCCGGAGCCGGCGCTGACCCGCGAGCGCGTCGTCGGCCGCGGCGCCAGCGACATGAAGTCCGGCCTCGCCGTCGCGATGGAGTGCTTCGAGGACCCCGCCCTGCGCGCCGGTCCCTACAACCTGCTGCTCGTGTGCTACGCCGGTGAGGAGGGCTCGCACGCGGGCAACCAGCTGCGCCAGGTGCTCGAGGCGGTCGACGAGCTCAACGACGCCGACCTTGCGATCGTCCTCGAGCCCACCGACCTCGCCGTGCAGCTCGGTTGCCTCGGCGGGCTGCACGCCGAGCTCATCTTCCGGGGCAAGGCGGCCCATTCGGCACGGCCGTGGCACGGCGAGAACGCGCTGACCAAAGCGGGCGAGCTGCTCGACGAGCTGCACGCGCGGGCGCCGCAGGAGGTCGATGTCGACGGGCTGGTCTACCGCGAGGTGTTCACCGCGACCCAGGGGCACACGCCCGAGGGGGTGCGCAACGTCGTGCCGGACCTCTTCACGGTCAACCTCAACTACCGCTACGCGCCAACCCGCCGCCTGACCGAGGCGGAGGAGCGGGTGTGGGAGCTCGTGCGCGGCCGAGCGGAGGTCGTCTTCACCGACCGGTCCCCGCCCGCGCCGCCCAGCAAGCACGATCCCTGCGTGGCGGCGTTCCTGAAGGCCGTCGGCGCACCGGTGGAGCCCAAGCAGGCGTGGACCGACGTCGCGCGCTTCGCCGAGGCGGAGGTCCCGGCGCTCAACTACGGGCCCGGGTTGACCGCGCAGGCGCACCAGGCCGGCGAGTACGTGCCGATCGCCAACATGGTCACGGCCCGCGCCGCCCTGGGTCGGTTCCTGTCCGGGCAGGGCGACACCGGCACGGGAGCTGATCTCGGCTGATCTCGGCTGCTGGAGCGCACTGCGCCGGCTGCGGGCGCGCGGTCAGGCCGCCAGCGGCGCCAGGTCCGGCTCGGTCCAGACCAGCCGGGCGCGCGAGCTCTTCAGCAGGTCGCGGGACCAGTAGCGGTACTGCAGTCCCCGGTCGGCCAGCTGCGGCTCGCAGGACACGAGGGCTGCGGCCGACCGGACGTGGCGATGACGTGCCAGCGCGTCGGCGACCATCTGCCACCAGAAGGTCGTCAGCGTCTCGTTGTACAGCGCGTCGGCCCCGACCGCGCCCGCGTAGCGGCGGACACCCAGGCGGAAGACCCGCCCGCCGCGCACCCGGCCGTGGCGGCGCAGGTACAGGTACGCAAGGCGCAGGTGACCCGCATGCGAGAACTGGCGCTTGGGCAGCACGCAGCGCTCGAAGGCGTCGAGGAACTCGTCGTCGGTCACCGGCCTGCGTCTCCCTGGCGTCTGGGGCGTGGGGTCTGGCGCGTGGGGTCTCGGCACGTCCAGGCCCACCATCATGCCGGTACTCCGCGGCCGCGTGCACACTGTGTCGCCGACCAGTCCCGACCACCGGACGCCGCATGCCCGAACCGGTTGCACCCCACGCCGCCCGGACTCGCCGGCGTCGCCGGCCGCTGCGGCTCCTCGGCTGGTTCCTGGCGCTGCTGCTGCCGCTGGGGGTCACGGGCCTTGGGGCGGTCGGCTGGTACTACGCCGACGAGATCCTGCTGGTGCCGCCGGCCGCGGACACCGACTTCCCGCTGGAGGTCGTCGAAGTCGACGGCCGCAGCGTCACGCTGCGGGGCGAGGACGCGGACACCGCCGGGGTGCTCGGTCTCGACTGGGGCGACGGCTACGCCCGCGTGGGCGACGGCGCCCGCGATGACGGCCGCGGAGTCGCCCGAGAGCTGACCGCCTTCCCGGATCGTCCCTCGGCAGGTGACCGTGCCCGCCTGGACGGCTACGCCGCCCCGGCCGACCTGTCGGCGGTGCTCGACGCCGACGTGCTCGAGGTGGCCGTCGAGGGCCCGCTCGGGGACTATCCGGCCACCTACGTCCCCGGCGACGGCGACCGCTGGGTCGTGTTCGTCCACGGCCGCGGAGCGAGCCGCGCGGAGGCCTACCGCCTGCTCCCGAGCGTCGTGGAGCAGGGACACCCGGCCCTGGCGATCAGCTACCGCAACGACGAGGGCGCGCCCGCCGACCCCGACGGCGAGTACGGCCTCGGTTGGACCGAGGCGTCGGACCTGCGGGCCGCCGTGGACTTCGCCAGCGCCCGCGGCGCCGAGGACGTCGTCCTGGTCGGCTACTCGATGGGCGGCGCCGTCGTGGGCAACTACCTGCGGCAGACGGGGGGTCTGGGGGTCGCCGGGGTGGTCTACGAC
This sequence comes from Euzebyales bacterium, assembly GCA_013695145.1. GTDB lineage: Bacteria > Actinomycetota > Nitriliruptoria > Euzebyales > Egibacteraceae > JACDBB01. The sequence goes on along the minus strand of JACDBB010000090.1, from coordinate 386 downwards.
GCGCCCGTGCTGTCATGGGGCGACACGCTGGCGCTCGAGGCGCGCAACCGGGGCGTTCCTGCGGTCCTGACCCCCTACGCCCAGGTGGTGGCGTGGGCGCGCGCGGGGATCCGCTTCGACCTCCTCGACCAGGTCGCCCGCGCCGACGAGCTGCGCACCCCGGTCCTGCTGTTCCACGGCACCGCCGACCAGAGCGTGCCGATGGCCTCCAGCGACGCCTTCGCGGAGGCCCGCACGGACCTCGTGACCTACGTGCGCCTCGATGGAGTCGGGCACGTGCGCGCCTGGAACGACGCGCCGGCGGCCTACGAGCAGGCGGTCAGGGCGTTCATGGAGCGGCTCCCCGCGGTTCGTTGAACGGCTGATCCGGGATACCGGATCAACCG
>JACDBB010000086.1 GCA_013695145.1 Euzebyales bacterium | reverse complement strand
GCTCGTTAGATGGATCAGAGCACACGGTTGCTAACTTGTCAAGCCCAACTAGACCGTTAGGAGCCGAGCGTGGCATTGCCGGTCGACCTGGATCCGGGCAGCTACGACGGCACGTACAAGCTGATCGGCGGCGCGCTCGCCCTCGACTTCGCCAACCTCGTGAGCTACCGCGGCACCAGCCGCCACCACGACTGGCTCGAACCGGCGAGCAACGCCGAGCGGTGGCGCCGCGCGGTGGGCTTGCACGCGCCGATCACGTCAGGCAGCGATCGGTTCGTCGAGCTGCGTGAGCTGTTGGCTGGCATCTTCCTCGCGGTCGCCGACGGCACGTCTCCGGCCCCTGCCGGCGTCGACAGGGTCGGCCGCCTGGCCGCACACAGCTGGACCCGGCGCACGCTCCGACTTGCGCGAGACGCGCACGTCGCCGCGTGGACCGACCCGGCCCCGTCCATGCTCGACGAGTTGGTGCGCGACGCCGCGTCACTGCTGACCTCTGGCGCCGGCATGAGCAGGGTCGCTGCGTGCGAGGGATGCCGCTGGGTGTTCCTCGACGCCACCCGAAACCGCAGCCGACGGTGGTGCGATCCGGCCGACTGCGGCAACCGGGCCCGCCAGCGCCGTCACTATCAGCGCCGCCGACGCACGTGAGCCCCATGCCCGCGCACTCGCCAGCGCCGCCAACGGTCAGTTGAATGACGGGTCGTCGGGGACAGCCGTGAAGATGCCGCCTTGGCGTGCGAGGACGGTCCGCCAGAGGCCGTCGGGGTTGTCCGCGAAGACGTCCTCGGCGCGCCCGTCAAGCACGAACCAGCCGCCGTCGGCGATCTCCGTCTCCAGCTGGCCGGCACCCCATCCGGCGTAGCCGGTGAACACGCGCGCGGCCAGGAACTGCGCGGTGCTGGGGGTCGCGGACAGCTCAACCGCAACCACGCCGGGAAGGATCGGCTGCGCGGCCGCGCCGCCGCCGCCCGGTCCGCTGCGTGCGAGCCCGATGAGCGCCTCGCCGGCCTGCACGGGCCCTCCGACGAACAGCGGGTCTCCGGGTGCGGCCAGCCGCGCCCACTCCGGCATGATCGTCGCGACCTCAACCGAGCTCGGCCGGTTGAGGATGACGCCGAGCGCACCCTGGTCGCCGTGGTCGAGCAGCAGCACGACGGCGTGCGCGAAGTTGGGATCGGTCAGTGTGGGCGTCGCCACCACCAGCCGACCCCGCCGCGGGATGTCCAGGAGGTCAGGCATGCGGGCGCAAGGCTACGTCAGCAACCTATGGCCATCGCTGCGAGGTGTGTGCGGCGGGCGTCAGGCGACCCCGGGAGGCGGTCGAGAACCCCAAACTGTCGGGTGATCATGGCGGCACTTTCCGTGACCTGCTGTGCAGCGCGCCGCCGGTGTGGTTGGATCACCTTCCACGGTCCCGGGAGCCTGCCGATGCGACGGATCCGCAACTTCACCACCGGTCTTCTCACCTGCGCGCTGCTGCTCGTCGGGTGCGGCGGCGACGACGACGGCATCGACGCGGACCTGGATCCGACCGACGCCGCCACAGAGCAGGGGCCGGCCAATGTGGACCCGACCGAGGGGCCGGCCACTACTGCGCCCGCCGATACCCCCTCGCCCACGCCTGAGACCACGGCGACCACGCCCACGGCGTCCGGCGAGGTCTACGAGGTCCAGTCCGGCGACACGCTGTCCGGCATCGCCCAGCGCTTCGACACGACGGTGGAGGCGCTGGTCGAGGCCAACGGGCTGGACGACCCCAATGCGCTGTTCCCCGGTGACGAGCTGACGATCCCCGCGACCGCCCCCTAGCAGGGGCGCGCGTGCCTCTGCTAGGGGGCGTGATGGTGCTCGTGGTCGAGGAGCCAGCGCTTGACGGGCAGGCCGTAGCCGTAGCCGCCGAGCGTCCCGTCGCTGCGCACCACGCGGTGGCACGGCACGATCGGAGCGACGTGGTTGCGCCCGCACGCCGAGCCGGCCGCGCGCACCGCACGGGTGTTGCCCACGCGGCGGGCGAGCTCCGTGTAGCTGACGGGCGCCCCGGGTGGGATGTCCCGGAGCGCGGACCAGACCCGCTGCTGGTTCTCGGTGCCGTCCTGTACCACGGGCAGCCCGTCAAGGGCGGACAGGTCGCCGTCGAAGTAGGCGTCCAGCGCCTTGGTGACGGGCCCGAGCTCGGGTGACAACCGCATGTCCGCGCGTCGCCGGGCCGGGCCGAGGCGTGCCTGCAGCGCCGCGGCGTCGGCGGTGAAGCCGGCCGCGACGAGGTCGTCGCCGTCGACCATCAGCGTCAGGGGGGCTACAGGGGTGGTCATCGTCGTGGCGTACAGCGTTGTCATGAGAGAGGTCCTTGTCTGTCGGTCGTGGCGTGCGCGGTGGCGCTCGAGGTCCAAAGGTGGAGGGCGGCGTAGCCGCGCCACGGGCGCCATGCCTCGGCGCGGGCTGCGAGCGCCCGCTGGTCCTCCAGGGCGGGGTCGTACCGACCGGCGGCCCGGAGCAGGCCGAGGTCGCTGGCGGGGAAGGCGTCGGGGTCGCGCAGCGCCCGTAGCGCGACGTAGGCGACGGTCCAGGGGCCGATGCCCGGCAGGCGGGCGAGGCGACGCTGCATCATGGCCGGGTCGGCGGTGCCATCCAGGACAACACGGTCCTCCGCGACAGCCGCCGCCAGTGCGCGTACGGCGGCCGCACGCCGTGACGGCATGCCGATCGACGCGACGTCGGCCGCGGCGAGCGTCGCGGCGTCCGGGAACGTGTGCGTCAGCCCGCCGGGCACTCGTTGCGGGCCGACTCCCGTCCGCGCGGCGTCCAGCGGCTTGCCGAACGCCGCGACCAACCGTCCCGCCGTCGTCGTGGCGGCGGCTACCGACACCTGCTGACCGAGGATCGCTCGCACGGCCAGCTCGAAACCGTCGTAGCAGCCTGGTACGCGCAGACCGGGGCGGCTGGCGACCAGCGGCCCGAGCAGCGGGTCGCCGCCCAGCGCCTCGGCCACCGCCGACGGGTCGGCCGTCAGGTCGAAGATCCGCCTGGCGCGCTGCGCCACGCGGGTCAGGCGGCGCGGGTCGGGACTGTGCAGCCGCAGCAGCACGTGCCTGCGGGCGGGCACCGCCTCGAGCTCCAGGACGACCGCCCCGCCGTCCTGCGCGACGGTCCGGCGGTAGCAGCCGCCGACCACCTCTTCGACGCCGGGGATCGCGCGCGGGGCCAGGTAGGCGAGCAGCGACTGGGAAGCGAGCGGCGGCCGGTAGCCCAGCCGCAGCGTCAGCGTGTCGGGCCCCGCGTCTGCGGGCCTGGAGGCGCGCAGCCTGGTGGGGGTGCACCGGTAGATCGCCTGCAGCGTGTCGTTGAACTGGCGGACGCTGGAGAATCCCGCGGCGAAGGCCACGCGGGTGACCGGCCAGTCGGTGCGCTCCAGCAGCTGGCGCGCGAGCTGGGCGCGGCGGCTCCGAGCGATGGCCAGCGGGCCAGCACCCACCTCGGCGACCAGCAGGCGGTGGAGATGGCGCGGCGTGACCCCGAGCCGGGCGGCGACGCTGGCGACGCCCTCGTCGTCGATCAGCCCGTCGGCGATCAGGCGCAGCGCCCGGCCAGCCACGTCCGCCCTGACGTCCCAGTCTGGCGCGTCGGGGCTGACCTCGGGGCGGCAGCGCCTGCACGGCCGGAACCCGTCGCGCTCCGCGGCGGCGGGGTGGGCGTAGAACCGCACGTGGTGCTGCAGCGGGGTGCGCGCGGGACAGCTCGGCCGGCAGTAGATCCTCGTGGTCTCAACGGCCGTGTACACACGCCCGTCGAAGCGCGCGTCGCGGCTGGCGACGGCTCGGTAGCAGGCGGCGAAGTCGGTGTGCATGCGACCTGTTGTAGCCCTTGATGGACCGGGGGACCAGCGGGTTTCGGACCTGGTCGTCAACTGGCCCCGAAGAGGGGCTGCGCGAGCGTGCCCCGCTGTTGGTGGGAGCACGCGCTTGGGTGATGCGTCGCGACCGGCTACGGTTGCGGCCGTGCGCGCGCCCAGCCCCCGCCCTGGTCAGCCGGTCCGAGGAGCGATCGCCGTCCTGCTCGTCATGGCGTTCGCCATCGCTCCCGGTCTGGTTCCGCCTGCCCTCGCAGAGCCGACCCGCGATGATCTCGCCGCCGCGGAGGCGCGCCTCGCGGAGCTGGACGCCGACTTCTCCAGCGCCGTCGAGCGCTACCACAGGGCGCAGGACCGGCTGTCCGAGCTGGACGCTCACGCCGAGGAAGTCGGTGAGCGCATCGCCACCGTCGAGGCGGTCGTCGCCTCGCGACGCGCCGACGTCCAGGAGCCGGCGGAGCAAGGGCCTGCGGCGACAACCGAGCCCACCGCTCAGCCCTCGACCGAGGCCGCTCCGGCCCCGCCGGAGCCGGAGCCAGGGCAGATGGTCCATGCGCCCTCGACGGGCAAGACCGTGAGCGTGGCGTCCGCCGGCCGCTCGGACTACGTCGGCGCCGCCCGCCCCGGCGGCTAGCCGGCGGAGCACTAACTGTGGACGCCTCAGGCTGGGATGCCCGCTACGCCGAGCGCGACCTCGTGTGGACCGCGGACCCCAACCGCTTCATCGCCTCCGAGCTCACACAGCTCCCGCCGGCCAGAGCGATCGACCTGGGCGCGGGGGAGGGCCGCAACGCGCTGTGGCTGGCCGAGCGCGGCTGGGACGTCACCGCCGTCGACTTCTCGCGCGAAGGGCTCGACAAGGGTGCTCGGATCGCCTCCGACCGCGGCCTGCACGTCGCCTGGGTCCTCGCCGACCTGGCGTCGTGGACGTGGCCGCACGAGGTGTTCGATCTGGTCCTGGTCGCCTACCTGCACCCGGGCATGGAGGTCGTCGTGGCGCTGCTCTCCGAGGCCGTGGGGCACCTCGCGCCGGGAGGCACGGTCCTGGTCGTCGGGCATGACCGCGACAACCTCGAGCGCGGGCACGGCGGCCCGTCCGACCCGGCCGTCCTCTACACCGTGGGCGCGTTGACGGCGGCGCTGGACGGGCTGCGCGTCGACCGCGCGGAGCAGGTGGAGCGAGAGGTCGACACCGACCCGCCCGCCGTCGCGATCGACACGCTGGTGCGCGCGGCGCGGCCGCACGCCTGAGCCATGCTCCAACGGGCGTCGGCTCTTGGAGGGACTGTCGCACCGCCTCCCTATGCTCGATGGATGAGCTTGGAGGTGGCGTGGGTCCCCTACGGCCGGCCGGCGGCCGAGGCGCTGCACGCGCGCATCGCCGACGCCAAGGCCGACGATCCGCTCCGCCCGGTGACGGTCGTGGTACCCGCCAACACGGTCGGCGTGTCGGTCAGGCGTCTGCTGGCATCCGGCGACCTCGGTCCGGTCACCACCCGAGGCGCCGGGTTGGCCGGTGTCACGTTCCTCACCGTGTACCGGCTGGCGGAGCTGCTCGGAGCCCCGCGTCTCGCCGCCCAGCGCCGGCGCCCGGTGTCGACGCCGGTGCTGTCCGCGGCCGTCCGGCGAGTGTTGAGGCAGGATCCTGGCCGGCTCGGCCCTGTCGCCGACCACCCCGCCACCGAGGCGGCGCTGGTCCGCGCCCATCGTGAGCTGTCGGAGGTCACCCCGGACGCGCTGGACGCGCTGGGCGAAGCGTCCCACCGCGCGGCCGACGTGGTGCGACTGCACAGGGCCGTCCGTTCGATTCTGGCCGACCGCTGGTACGCCGAGGCCGACCTCATGGCGGCCGCGACCGCGGCGGCGGACGAGGTGAGCCCGGTCCTGGCGGACATCGGGCACGTCGTCGTCCACCTGCCGCAGTGGCTGGGTGCCGGCGGGTGCGCGCTGCTGGCCAGGCTCGCCGAGCGGGCACCCGTCACGGTGCTGGCGGGGTGCACGGGCGACGCCGACGCCGACGCCGAGGTGACCGGGATGCTGCACGACCTCGGTGCCCGGACGCCGCCGCCCCTGCCCGGGCCGCCCGAGCTGGTCGTGCCGACGGCGACCGATGTCGTATCGGTCTCCGATGCCGAGGAGGAGGCGCGGCACGCCGTGCGCCGCGTCCTGGGCGCCGCACGAGCCGGTGTCCCGCTCGAGCGGATCGGCGTCTTCTACCCGTCCTCCGAGCCGTATGCGCGACTGGTCCACGAGCAGCTGGCCGCGGCTGGCGTGCCGTCCCATGGTCTGGCGGTCCGGCCCCTGTCCGACCGGCTCCTCGGCCGCTGGCTCCTCGACCTCCTCGAGCTGCCAGGGGGTGGCCACCGCCGCCAGGACCTCCTCCAGCTGCTGGCCACGGCACCGGTCCGTGACCGGCGCGGCCGACGCGTGCCCGTCGGCCGGTGGGAGCGCGTGAGCAGGGCGGCAGGAATCGTCCGCGGCCGCCGCGACTGGGACCACCGGCTGGCCGCCCACGCCGCGCGTCTGTCCCAGGAGGCCGCGGCGGCCGACGGTGACCCTGACGCGCCGCCGTGGTTGGCCGGCCGGCTGCTGGGGGAGGCCGGCGACGCCGAGGGCCTCCGAGGCTTCGCGCTCGCCCTGTTCAAAGCACTCGACCGGCTGGCCCGCGCGGACACCTGGGCCGGGCTCGTGGGAGGCGTCCGCGACCTCGTCCGGCGGTATCTCGGCGCCGAGGAGCGGCGCGCCGCCTGGCCAGACATCGAGCGGGCGGCGGCTGACCGGGTCGACGCGGCGCTGGACCGGATCGCCGTCCTCGACAGCGTGGATGGCGCTCCGGACGTCGGCGCGCTCGCCCGGATCCTCCAGCTGGAGCTCGACGCCGACCTGGGGCGCAGCGGCCGCTTCGGCGAGGGCGTGCTGGCCGGCCCGCTTGCGTCCGCCGTGGGTGTGGACCTCGACCTGGTCGTCTGCCTCGGTCTGGCGGAAGGTGTGCTCCCAGGACGCGTGCGCGAGGACTCGCTCCTGCCCGACGACGAACGACGAGCCGCGGGCGGGCAGCTGCGTCTGCGCGCCGAGGCGGTGCACGTCCAGCACCGGCAGCTGCTCGCGGCGATCGCCTCCGCCCGGCGGTGCGTGCTGTCGTTCCCGCGCGGCGACCTGCGGCGGAGCACGGAGCGCGCGCCGTCCCGCTGGCTGCTGGACACCGTCGAGGCGCTGCGGGAGCCCGGCCAACGGCATCTGCCATGCGGTCGGCGCTCTGACCGAGCGCAGCCGTGGTATTCCCACCACGCCTCCTTCGCCGCCAGCGTCCTGCGCGACGCCGAGCCCGCCACCCGCCAGGAGTGGGCGCTGCGCGCGCTCTCGGAGCACCATCGCGACGGCGGCGGGCTCGACAGCCATCCGCTGCTGCGCGCCGACCGGGTGCTCGCCCGCGGAGCGGAGATGGTCGCGGCGCGCCGCTCCAGCGCGTTCACCCGCTTCGACGGTGACCTGCGTGGCTGCCGTCAGCTGCTGCCCGATCTCAGCGACCCGACCCACGTGACGTCGGCGACGCGTCTGCAGGTGTGGGCGCAGTGCCCGCACGCCTACCTGATCCACCATGTCCTGGGCGTGGGCGAGGTCTCCAACCCCGAGGAGCTGCTCGAGATCAGCCCGCTGCACCGGGGCAGCCTCGTCCACGAGGCGCTCGAAGCGTGGCTGCGGGACCAGATCGCAGCCGGCGACGTGCCCGGGCCGCACCAGGCCTGGCCGGCAGACGCCAGGGCCGCGCTGCGCTCGTGCGTCGAGGCCCGCTGCGCCGCCTACGCCGAGCAGGGCCTGACCGGCTACGCGCTGCTGTGGTCCCACGACCGCCGCCGGATCCTGGCCGACGCCGACCGGCTGCTGGACGAGGACGACCACCGGCGCGACCAGCTGGGGGCATGGCCCGTCGCGGTGGAGCTGGCATTCGGGACCGCCGGTGGCGCCCCGCCCGTCGAGGTCGCCCTCCCGGACGGACGGAGCGTGCGCATCCGCGGGCTGATCGACCGGCTGGAGACCACCACCTCGGACCGCGTCATCGTGACCGACTACAAGATCGGCAGCACCAGGGGCTACCAGGAGCTCAAGTCGGGTGACGACCCCGTCGCGCGTGGCACCAAGCTGCAACTGCCCGTCTACGCGCTCGCCGCGCGCGCTCATCTGGGCCGCCCTGACGCTGCCGTCATCGCCCAGTACTGGTTCACCAGCGCCAAGGGCGACTTCGAGCGGATCGGCGACGTGTTCACCGCCGCGGCCGACCAGCGCTTCCGTGACGTGCTGCAGGTCATCGTCGACGGGATCGGCGCCGGCCTGTTCCCCGCCCACCCGGACGCGCCAAGCGGCGCACCGTTCGTCTCGTGCGCCTGCTGCGACCCTGACGGGCTCGGCACCGGCGAGCGGCGCCGCGCGTGGGAGCGCAAGCGCCTGGATCCCGCGCTGCGTGGCTACATCGGGCTCGCCGAACCTGAGGCGCTCGAGCTTCTGGAGGTGCCGGCGTGAGGGCTGCGACCTTGCCGGACGCCGCCGCCAGGGCGCGGATCACCGGCGCCGAACCCGATGGCCTGGAGCGCACCCTGTTCGTCGAGGCCGGCGCGGGCTCGGGCAAGACCCGCTCGCTGGTGGAGCGTGTCGTCGCCCTGGTGGCCGCGGGGGAGCGGCTGCGGCACGTCGCCGCGATCACCTTCACGGACAAGGCGGCCGCCGAGCTGCGCGACCGCATCCGGGGCGCGGTCGAGGACCGCCGGCGCGCCGACCCGACGGACCGCAGGTGGGAAGCGGCGCTGCGCGACATCGACGGCGCCGCGATCGGCACCCTCCACGCATTCGCGCAGCGCCTCCTCAGCGAACGCCCGATCGAGGCCGGCCTGCCGCCGAGCGTCGAGGTGCTCGACGAGGTTGGCTCCCAGGTGGCGTTCGAGGAGCGCTGGCAGCGCTTCCGGACCCGGTTGCTTGACGACCAACGGCTGGGCAGGACGCTGCTGCTCGCGCTAGCCGCCGGGGTCCAGCTCGATCACCTGCGCGAGCTGGCGGTCGCGTTCGAGGCCAACTGGGACCTGGTGGCCGAGCCGGGCCGCATCCCGTGGGGCGATGGGGAGCCCCCGCCCGTCGACGTGCGCGCGCTGCTCGCCGAGATCGACGGGGTCTGCGGCGCCGCGGCGACGTGCGGCGATGTGTCAGACAAGCTCCTGCCGAAGCTGGGCCTGATCGCCGGCTTCGCCGACCGGTTGCGAGCGGAGACCGACGAGCTCGAGCGCCTGCGACTGCTGAGCGACCCCGGCGTCAGCTTCAAGCCCGGCAACGCGGGCAAGCCCGCGAACTGGGGCGGCAAGGGGGCGCTGGGCGACCTCAGGCAGCGGATGCGCGCGCTGGAGGAGGCCTGCGCCGGCCTGCGCGAGGAGGTGGCGGTCGCCGCGCTGCATCGCCTCGCCGTCGAGGTCGCCCGCTTCGTGCTCGAGGCCGCCGAAGAACGCCGCGTCAGCGGCCGCGTCGCCTTCCACGACCTGCTGGTGCTAGCCCGCGGGCTGCTGCGTGGTCCGCACGGCAACGGGGTGCGCGCCGCCTTCCGGCAGCGCTACGCGCGCCTGCTGCTCGACGAGTTCCAGGACACCGACCCGATCCAGGTCGAGCTCGCGGTCCTGTTGGCCAGCCCCGACGCCGCCGCCGGCCACCAGGCGTGGACAGACACCGAGGTGCGGCCAGGCGCCCTGTTCTTCGTCGGCGACCCCAAGCAGTCCATCTACCGGTTCCGGCGCGCGGACATCGGCCTGTTCCTCCAGGCCAGGGAGTGCTTCGCCGGCGACCAACCCGTCCGGCTGACCACCAACTTCCGGACATCCCCGCCCGTGCTCGCATGGGTCAACCACGTCTTCGGCCAGCTCATCCAGCCCGTCGATGGCGCGCAGCCGGAGTACCAGCCGCTCGCGCCGTCGCCGTTCCGCCAGGTCCCCGCGGACGGCCCGACCGTCGGCCTGATCGGGGCTGAGCCGCACGACGACAAGCCGTCAGCGGCGCAGCTGCGCGAGCGCGAGGCGGCCGACGTCGCCGGCGCCGTGCTGGTCGCCCTGGAGGACCGGTGGTCGGTGCTCGACCACCGCGACGGCGACGGGCGCGAGCACTGGCGTGCCGCACGGCCCGGCGACATCACGATCCTGCTGCCCGCCCGCACCTCGCTCGGCGCGCTGGAGCAGGCGCTCGAACAGCGGCACGTCCCCTACCGGGCCGAGACCAGCTCTCTGGTGTACGCCACCCCTGAGGTGCGCGACCTGTTCGCCGCGCTGCGCGCCGTCGCGGACCCCACCGATCGGCTGGCGCTGGTGACGGCGCTGCGGTCACCGCTGTTCGGTTGCGGTGACGATGACCTCCTCACCTTCCGCAAGGCTCACGAGGGCCACTTTGACCTCACCCGCGACCAGCCGGAGACCGTGCCGGCCGAGCATCCCGTGGCTGAGGCGACCGCGTTCCTGGCGCAGCTGCACCGTGACCACACCTGGCTCACACCCAGCGAGGTGATCGACCGGCTGGTCCGCGACCGGCGCCTGTTCGAGCTCGGCTTCGCCGACCGCAGACCGCGCGACCTGTGGCGGCGGCTGCGGTTCGTCACCGACCAGGCCCGCGCCTGGAGCGAGGCCCGGGGAGGGACGCTCCGGGAGTACCTGGGATGGGCCGCCCTGCAGGCGTCTGACAGCGCCCGCGTCGCCGAGACGGTGCTGCCCGAGACCGACGACGACGCCGTGCGGATCATGACCATTCACGCGGCCAAGGGCCTGGAGTTCCCCATCACGATCCTCTCGGGCATGTCGACGGTCCCGCAGACGCGACGGGCGGGCGTGGACGTCGTCTGGCCCCACGATCCGCCTGGCGCGCCGGCGGGCATCCGCGTCGGCGGCCGCGTCCGCACCGAGCACTACACCGCCCACGAGCCGCTCGACGAGCAGCTGAGCTACCACGAGCGCATCCGCCTGCTGTACGTGGCCTGCACGCGGGCGCGCGACCACCTCGTGGTGTCCCTGCACCGCAAGGCCCCTTCAGGCAAGGCGGGGGAGTCGAACGCCGAGCTCCTGGCTGGCGCGAACGACGGCGCGCCCCACGCCATGGCCCTGGACCCCCGACCGGCCACCGGCCAGCTGCGCGAGGACCCGCTGGTCGGCCAGCCGGCACCCGCACTGCAGGTATGGGAAGCCGACCGCGCAAGGGTGCTCGCCGCCGCGTCGGTGCGGCGGGCCGTCTCGGCCACCGGCATCGCCGCGAGCGAGGGAGCGACCTCCGACCCCGACGGCTTGCCATCGGACACCGCGCCGCGCGCCGCTCATCCGCAGGGCCATGACGGCATCGACCCGGGGCTGGTGAAGGGCCCTCGCGACCTCGAGCTGCCACCGTGGATCAAGGGCCGCTACGGGACGTCGGTGGGGCGCGCCGTGCACGCGGTCCTGCAGACCGTCGACCTCGATCAACAGGACTGCGACCTCGGGGAGGGCATGGTCGCGGCGGTCGCCGGGCAGTGCGCCGCCGAGGGCGTCACCGGACGTGAGGCCGAGGTCGCGGCGCTGGTGACCGCCGCGCTGGGCGCCCCGTCGGTGCGCGCGTCCCGAGGGCGGCCCCGCTGGCGCGAGACGTACGTGGCCGCGCCGCTCGACGGCTCCGCTGGCCCCGTGCTGGAGGGCTACGTCGACCTGCTGTACCGCACCGACGCCGGCCTCGTGGTCGTCGACTACAAGACCGCCGCGTCGGCGCACGACCTCGACGTCCGGACCGTCGGCTACCGGCTGCAGGGCGCGGCCTACGCTGTGGCGCTGGAGACGGCCACCGGTGAGCCAGTGGCGCGGGTCGTGTTCTGCTACCTCACCCCGGACGGCGCCCACGAGCGCGATGTCACCGACCTGCCGGCCGCGATGGCCGAGGTCCGCCAGCGCGTCGCGGCGTCGGTGTGAGCCTCGCGGCGCGATGGCGGTCATGATGGGGGGCATGAGCTCGCAGGAGATCACCGTGTACGAGGCCGTCGGCGGCCAGGACGCCTTCCGCCGGCTGGTCGCCGGCTTCTACGCGCGCGTCGCGGAGGACCCGCTGCTGCGGCCGCTGTACCCCGACGAGGACCTGTCCGGCGCGCAGGAGCGATTGACGATGTTCCTCGCGCAGTACTGGGGCGGGCCGCGCGCCTACAGCGACCGACGCGGCCACCCGCGCCTGCGGATGCGTCACGCGCCGTTCGCGATCGGCCCCGCGGAGCGCGACGCGTGGCTGGCCTGCATGCGCGCCGCCCTGGACGACCTCGAGCTGTCAGACGACCTCGACGGGCTGCTGTGGACCTATCTGGCCCGCTCGGCGGAGATGATGCGCAACCGCGACTGACCGAACGACAGGAGATCCTGAGTGCCGTTCTCCCACCGTTTGCGGTACCGCTCCGCCGCTACTGGTGATGGTCCTGGCCTCGGGCATGAGCTGGAGAGCTGGCGGATCTAGCGGCGCTTCTTGGAGTACGGCAGCGGACCCTTGGGGATCGGCATCTCCGGCTGGCGGACAGCCGACAGGCGGGTGTTGAGCGGACCGACCTGCTTGGGCTTGATCGATCTGGGGAGCTTCATCAGGTGACCCTGCAGCTTGGGCAGCGAGACCTGATCGTCGCGACTGCCGACGCTGACCTCGTGGATCGCCGCCTCGCCGGCGACCTTGCTGAGCTTGCGCCGCTCCTGCTTGAGCAGCTGCCCGACGCGCGCGGGCGCGCCCTCACCGACCAGCACGATGCCCGGCGGGCCGACGACGCGGTGCACGAAGTCCTGCTTGCGCGTGAACGCCACCGCTGGTGTCGTGATCCAGGCGCCGCGCAAGGTGTTCAGCACCGCAGCCGCGGCGCCTGGCTGGCCCTCGATCGACTGCACCTGCGCGGCGGACGCCCGGCGGCCGAATATCACCAGCGCGGTCAGCAGCGCGAGCAGCGCGGCCGGCAGCAGGCCGATCCACGGCTGGCCGAGCGCGATGAACGCGCCCTCGACGATCACCAGCACCACGATGGGCACGCCGATGATCAGCGGCAGGAACCGCGGGTCGGACCGGCGCGTGACGACGAACCCGGTCCGCATCGTGGACAGCCGTTCGCGGAAGGTCGGTTTCTCGTCGGCGGGGTTGGAGGTCATGCTCGGCATGCTACGGATCGCGCCGCCCCCGCGCCGGTCGAGGATGGTCCCGCCTATGGCGCCACCTCGGTGTAACCGCGGCCGAGGTAGGCGGCTTGGACGCGCGGGTCGGTGAGCAGCGCCTTCGGCGTCCCGGACAGGAGCACCCGCCCGCGGTCCAGCACCACGGCCCGGTCCGCGATGCGCAGCGCCGCCCTGGCGTTCTGCTCCACGACGACGGTCGCGAGGTCGCCCTGGTCCCGCAGGCTCCCGAGAACCGCGAAGATCTCGCTGACGAGCTTGGGCGCGAGGCCCAGGCTCGGTTCGTCGAGCAGGAGCGCCTTCGGACGGGCCATGAGTCCGCGGCCGATCGCGAGCATCTGCTGCTCGCCGCCGCTCAGCGTCCCCGCCGGCTGCGCGAGACGGTGAGCGAGGCGCGGGAACAGGTCGAGCACGAAGCGACGGTCCTGCTCGACGGCCTGACCGCTCCCGCGCCGCCGGCTGTAGGCGCCCAGGGACAGGTTGTCGGCGACGCTCATCCCCGGGAACACCAGGCGGTTCTCGGGCACGTGCGTGAGGCCGGCGCTGGCCAGCTTCTCCGCCGCGATCCCGGTCACCGCTCGCCCGTCGAGGAGCACCCGCCCGGCGCGGGCGGGCAGGAGACCCGAGATCACCCGCAGCAGGGTCGTCTTCCCCGCCCCGTTGGCGCCCACGACGGCGAGGAGCTCGCCGGCCGCGACCGCGAGGCTGAGGCCGTGCAGCACCTCGATCCTCCCGTAGCCGGCGAACAGGCCCTCGACGGTCAGCCGCGTCGCCTTTCGGGTCACGCCGGGCCGCCCAGCGTCGTCTGCTCCGCGTCGGCGCCGAGGTAGGCCTCGATCACCGCGGGGTCGTCGGACACCTCGGAAGGGGCGCCGTACGCGATGCGGCGACCGTCGTCGAGGACGGCCACGCGGTCGGCGAGCGCCATCACCGCCTCGATGTCGTGCTCGACCAGCAGGATCGCCATGCCCCCGGCGCGCAGGCGGCGGAGCAGCCCGGCGAGGCCGGCACGCTCGGCGGCGGACAGCCCCGCCATCGGCTCATCGAGCAGCAGCAGGTCGGGTTCGGTGGCAAGGGCACGGGCGATCTCCACCAGACGCTGGCGGCCGAACGGCAGGTCCGCGGCGGGCGAGTCGGCGACGTCGCCGAGGCCGAGGAGCTCGACGAGCCTGCGGGCCTCGGCGTCGATGGCGCGCTCCTCCGCCCGGGCGGGCAGCGCGAGCGCGCCGGCCACGACGCCGGCGCGGCTGCGCAGGTGACGTCCGACGGCGACGTTGCCGACAACCGTCATCGACGAGAAGATCTCGAGGTTCTGGAAGGTGCGGGCGGCGCGCGCGGCAGCGACGGCGTGGGGGCGGCGGCCCTCGAGCCGGGCGCCGCCGACCTCCACCGTCCCGGCCGTCGGCGGGAGCACGCCGGACACGACGTTGAACAGCGTCGTCTTGCCCGCGCCGTTCGGGCCGATCAGGCCGACGATCTCCCCGGTGCGGACCTCCAGGTCGACCGACTGCACCGCCCGCACGCCACCGAAGTGCAGCTCGAGGCCGCGCACGAGGAGCACCGCGGTGCCGACCGCGGGCCTGCCCGCGCGCAGCAGCAGGGGCGCGGCCTCGCCGGTGGCCTCGTGGTCGCTCGCGGCGGTCACGCCGCCGCCGCTCACCGGAGTCCGCGGCCGTCGGCGGGCGCCCAGCCGCCCCGCCAGCCGCGTGCCGGCGGACACGAAGCCGCCTGGGAGGAAGATGACCGCGACCACGAGCACGACGCCGAAGCCGATCAGCTGGTACTCGCCGCTGGCCCCGGGGACCACACGAGGGATGTAGGCGGTGAGCGCCTCGCTGAGCGCCCGCACGAAGATCGCGCCCACGACGGCGCCCCAGACGCTGGCCAGGCCGCCGATGACGGCCATCAGCAGCAGCTCGACCGACAGCAGGAACGACGCCGCCTGGGCGTTCACGACCCCCACCACGTGGGCGTAGCAGCTGCCCGCGACCGCGGCAAGCCCGGCCGACAGCACGAACACCTGCAACCGCAGTCGGAAGGTGTCGACGCCGAGGGTCTCCGCGGCGACCTCGGAGTCGTTGACCGCGCCCAGCGCCCGCCCCACCCGCCCGGACGCGAGGTTGCGCGCGAGGATCAGCGCGCCGACCACCGCGGCCCACACCAGCCAGAACTGCTCGGAGGGGTCGTCGTAGACCCGCCCGTTGAACTCCACCTTGCGGATGCCGAAGATGCCGGACTGGCCACCCGTGAAGTCCCACTGATTGGCGACGACGGCGACGATGATCCCGAAGCCGAGGGTCGCCAACGCCAGGTAGTGCCCGCGCAGACGCAGGATCGGTGTGCCCACCGCCGCCGCCGTGACCATCGTCACGCCGACCGCGACCACCGAGGCGAGCAGCGCGTTCTGCTGGTAGCGGGTCGTCAGGATCGCCGAGGTGTAGGCGCCGATCGCGAGGAACCCGGCATGCCCGAGGCTGATCTGGCCCGCGAGTCCGAGCAGCAGCGACAGCCCGAGGGCCGCCAGCGCGAACACCCCGGCGAAGACGGCCACGAACACCAGTTGCGAGCTGGCCAGCAGCGGGAAAGCGACGACGCCGGCGATCAGGACGGCCAGTCCGGCGAAGTCGCGGCGCAGGCGCCTGCGCTGCGCCGCTCCGCCGGTCGTCATCCGCATCCCGCCGTCGGAGCGGTCGTCGGCGAGGACGCCCGCGGCCTCGGTCTCGGTCAATGGGCCCTCACACCCGCGCGGACGCCTGCGTGCGTGGAGAACACCCCGCTCGGTCGGGCGACGAGCACGACGATCAGCACGAAGAACGCGATCGCGTCTCGCAGCCCGGAGCTGATGTAGAACGCTCCCAAGCTCTCGACGACGCCCAGCAGGAGCCCCCCGGCGATCGCAGCGGGGATCGACGCGAGCCCGCCCAGGCTGGCGGCGACGAACCCCTTCAGCCCCAGGAACAGGCCGATGTTCCAGTCCGTCTGGATGACCGGGCTCGATGCGACCCCCGCGACGGCGCCGACGACCCCGGCCAGGACGAACGACAGGGTCGACATCCTGGAGGGAGAGATCCCGACCAGCCGGGCGGCGGTCGGCTGTTCCGCACACGCCCGGAACGCCTTGCCGGTCACCGTGCGCTCCAGGAAGCCGTAGAGCCCCAGCGCCGCGACGGCCGTGGCCGCCAGGATCCACAGGTCCTGCGGCCGGACGAGCACCCCGCCGAACGACAGGATCCCCGGGGTGAACGCCGGGAGCGCGCTGGGCTGCGGGCCCTCGATCAGCAGGGCCGAGGCCTTGAGCGTGATCGAGACGCCCAGCGTCAGCATGATGTAGGCGACCACCGACGACCCGGCCGCTGGGGCGATCGCGACCCGCTCGACGGCCGCGGCGCCCAGCGCCACCACCAGCACGGCGAGCAGCGCCGCGATCGGCAGCGGCAGCCCCGCCGCGAGCAGCGCGATGGCGACGAACGCGGCCACCATCGCGAACTCGCCCTGCGCGAGGTTGATGATCCCCGTGACCGAGTGGATGGTCACGAAGCCGACCGCGACCAGCCCGTAGGCCGACCCCGCCGAGAGTCCCGCGACCGTCAGCTGGAGGAAGTCGATCACGCCGCGGTCACGAACCGTCCGGCTGGTCGGCGGCCAGGGTCCAGTCACCGTCGGCGACCTCGACGATGACGAGCGCGTCGCTCGTCAGCCCGGAATGGTCCTCGGGGGTCATTCGGAACACACCCGAGATCCCGGTCAGCTCCGCGGTCTCCAGGTAGTCGCGCACGGCGGCGGGGTCGGTGCCGACCTCGCCGAACGCCTGGACGGCGAGCTGGAAGGCGTCGTAGGCGTGACCGGCGAACGTGGACGGTGGCGCGCCGTAGGCGTCGGCGTAGTCGGCGACGAAGGTCGTGATGACCTCCTTCTGCGGGTCGTCGTCACCGAGCTCGTCGGCGACGAGCAGCCGTCCGATCGGGAAGACCACGCCTTCGGCGGCGGGGCCTGCGACCTCGAGGAACACTTGGTTGCCGATCCCGTGGCTGTGCATGAGGGGGATGTCCAACCCGAGGTCGCGGTACGCCTGCGTGGCCGTCGCGGCCGCGGGCGGGATCCCCCAGATGACGTTGACGTCGGCGCCGGCGGAGCGCAGGCTCAGCATCTGGGCGGTGAACTCGGTGGCGTCGGTCGCGAAGCGTTCCTCGACCGCGACGATGTCCGCGTCCCCGCTGACGTCCCGGAAGAGGTCCGCGACGCCTTCGCCGAACGCCGAGGCGTCACGCACCAGCCCGAGGGTCTGCCAGTCCTGCGTCTGCATGTAGGCGACGATCTTCTCGACCACCACGCGGTCGTTCTGCGCGGTCTTGAACACCCACTCGGAGCCGTCGACGATCGCCTGGTTCGCCGCCAGGGAGATCATCGGGATCGCGGCTTGCTCGGCGAGGGGGCGCATCGCCAGGCTGGGGCCGGTGCGGCTGGCGCCGAGGATGATGTCGACCTCCTCCTGCAGCAGGGAGGTGAGCTGCGTCGCCGCCTCGTCCTCGCGGGACTGGTTGTCACGGATGTCGAGCTCGACCTCCCGCCCGTCCACGCCGCCCGCGGCGTTGATCTGCTCGGCGAGCAGCTGAAGGGTGTCGCGTTCGGGCCCGCCGAGGTTGGCCCCCGGCCCGGTGATGTCGAGCACGGCGCCCATGCGGATCGGCCCCTCCTCGCCGGAGGTGTCGGTGGCGCCCTCGGTGTCGGTCGCCTCCCCGGCCTCGGTGGCGGCGCCCGCGGTCGCGGTGCCGTCACCGCCGGGGACGCCGGTCCCCGCGACGGTCGCCTCGCCTGCGGGCCCGGTGGCGCCGGGGTCGGCCGCGTCGTCACTCTCGGCGCAGCCGGCCAGCAGCAGGAGGAGGACGGTCAGCGTCGCGCCGATCCAGCGGAACGATGAGCGGGTCATGCTGCTGCTCCTCCGCGCGGGGTGGTGATGACTCAGCGGCCCTGTTCAACCATCGATCGTGTCAGTAGGGTGACGAACGGTCAAGGGAGAGGGGCCGGGACGATGACCAAGCCGTTCGCGTCGTCGGCGGACACCGGCGAGAAGGTCGAGACGCTGGAGCTGCTCGCCGATGGCGTGTACGCGCTGACCGCCGAGGGAGACCCGAACGTCGGCGCGATCGAGGGCGAGGACTTCGTGGTCGCCCTCGAGGCGCGAGCGACGCCGCTCATGGCGCGCCGCTGGCTCGAGCGGTTGCGCGACCACACCGACAAGCCGGTCCGCTACCTGGTGCTGTCGCACTACCACGCCGTCAGAGTGCTGGGAGCCGCGGCGTTCGATGGCGCGACGATCGTCGCCCACGACCACACCCGGGCGCTGATCGCCGAGCGCGGCGAACAGGACTGGGAGTCGGAGGCGGTACGCATGCCGCGACTGTTCGCCGGCGCCGAGACCATCACCGGGCTGACCTGGCCCGACGTCACCTTCAGCGACCGGTTGACGATCGACCTGGGCGGCGACCGCGGCGAGGTTCAGCTGCACTACTGCGGGCGGGCACACACCTCGGGGGACATCGTCGCGTGGTTGCCTGCCGAGCGGGTGCTGTTCGCGGGCGACCTGGTCGAAGCGCAGGCCGCGCTCTACACCGGCGACGCGTTCCACTCGGACTGGTCCGGCGCGACCCTCGACCGGGTAGCCGCTTTCAACGCCGCCCAGCTGGTCGGCGGCCGCGGCGCGGTGGTCCGCGACGGTGCGGTGACCGACGCGATCGAGGCGACCCGCAGCTTCCTGCGGACGATGATCGACACCGTGGGCGGCGTGCACCGTCGCGGCGGAAGCCTGCTGGAGGCGTTTGAGGCGGCCCACGCCGCGCTCGCGCCCACCTACGGGCGCTGGCCGATCTTCGAGCACTGCATGCCGTTCAACACCCAGCGCCTCTGGGACGAGCTCGAGGGCGTCGACCATCCCCGCATCTGGACCGCCGAGCGGGACCGAGAGGTGTGGGAGCTCCTCCAGTAATGAGCCCGACGGCGCCGTCTCCGGTGCTCATCGCAGGCGGCGGTCCCGTCGGGATCACCGCCGCCCTGCTGCTCGCCCGCTTCGACGTCCCCAGCGTCGTCCTGGAGGCAGAGCCGACGCACGCCCCGGTCGGATCCAAGGCGATCTGCATGCAGCGCGACGCGCTGGACGTGCTCGACCGCGTCGGGTGCGCCGAGCCGCTGGTCGCCGAGGGCGTCACCTGGACGCTCGGGCGGACGTACTACCGCGAGACCGAGCTGCTGCAGATCACGTTCCCCGATCCGGGGCTGAGCGCGTTCCCGCCATTCGTTAACGTTCCGCAGTCGAGCACCGAGCGGCATCTGTGGGAGCGGGCCGTCAACGCACCGTCGGTCGACCTGCGGACCGGTCACCGGGTGGTCGGCGTGACGCAGCACGACGCCGGCGTGACGGTGCGGGTCGAGACGGCGGACGGGACCGCCGACGTCGCGGGCTCCCACCTGCTTGCCTGCGACGGTGCGCGCAGCACGGTTCGCAAGCTGCTCGGCCTGGCGTTCGAGGGGCACTCCTACGACGAGGAGTTCCTGATCGCCGACATCCGCGCCGATCTCGGGTTCGCCGCAGAACGGCGGTTCTTCTTCGACCCGGCCTGGAACCCCGGCCGTCAGGTGCTCGTGCATCCGCAGCCCGACTCGGTCTGGCGCATCGACTGGCAGGTCCCCGGCGACTTCGATCTCGCACGGGAGCGCGGCTCCGGCGCCCTGGACGACCGCGTCCGCGCCATTGTCGGTGACCGGCCGTACGAGATCGTCTGGCTGTCGGCGTACCGGTTCCACCAGCGTCTCGCGCCCACCTTCCGGGTCGGTCGCGCCCTGCTCGCCGGCGACGCCGCCCACCTCATGTCGCCGTTCGGTGCACGGGGCCTCAACTCCGGCATCCAGGACGCGGAGAACGCCGCGTGGAAGCTCGCGTTCGTCGTGCGCGGATGGGCCGGCGACGCGCTGCTCGCCAGCTACGACGCCGAGCGGCGCGCGGCGGCGGAGGAGAACCTGCGCGTCACCGGTGAGACGATGCGCTTCCTCGTGCCGCGCAACGCCGAGGAGGCGGCGCGGCGGAAGGCGGTCCTGGAGCAGGCGCTGACCGATCCCGCGGCACGGCGGTCGGTCGACTCCGGCAGGCTGGCCGAGCCGTTCTCCTACCTCGACTCCCCGCTGACGACGCCCTGGGGGGATCCCGGCGCGTTCCCCCGCGACCCGGGAGTCGCCCGACCCGTCGTCCCTGGCGTCCTGTGCCCGGACGGCCCATGCACGGTGCAGGCGCGCCCGGACGTCTCCAGGCTGCGGCAGCTGTTCGGGTCTGCTCTCGTGGTCCTCGCAACCACGACGGCCGACGCGCTGGGCCTCGAGATGGCCTGCAGAGCCGCCGTGCGGGCGCCGGTGGACGTCCACGCCCTGGAGGAGATCGACCGGCTCGGAGTGCTCGCGCCCGCGTTGCACGCCGGGCCTCGCACGGCGTATGTCGTGCGTCCCGACGGCCACCTCGCCGCCCGCGTCGACGGCCCAGACCCTGACGCCCTGGCACGCGCCCTGCGGCGCGCGGTTACAGACGCGGGCCCGCCACCCGGCGAGTGAACAGGCCCCATCGCGCCACCCCCGCCCGGTCGGCGGCGTGGAGCCCGCTGCGCAAGAGGTGTGACGGAGCGCCGGCGGGGAACCGTGCGCAGTATGACCGAGGTGCATGACTCCGACCGCATCGGCGCAACCTTCGCCGATGTCGAGCAGGCGCGTTCCGCGATGGCGGCGCTCGAGAACGCGGGCATCGACGGCAACCGCATCGAGCTGCAGGGCCAGGCGGGCCGGCAGGCGCACGATTCCCGCGGTGTCGCGCCCGACGCGGACAGTCGAGCTGCCGGTTTCGCAGGCAAGGCCGTCGGCGGCGGGGTGATCGTCGGCGCGGTCGTCGGTGCGGTTCTGGCGCTCGCGATCGGCATCCCGGTCCTGGGCGGCGGGTCCATCAACGGGCCGGTGATCGCGCTGCTGATCGGAGCGATCGCCGCGGGCGCCGGGGTGGGGATCGCGGTCGGCGGCTACACCCGCGTGAAGCAGGGCGAGGCATGGGAGGAGAGCTTCAACGCGCCACAGGGCGCCTCGGCCACCGTCGCTGTCCGGGCCAAGGCGGACAAAGAGCGGGACCAGATCACCAAGCTTCTCCGCGATCACGGCGGCCAGCTCTAACCAGGCGCTGGCCGACCAGGTCGGCTGATCGGCCGCTGGCGCGTGCGCAGGTAGTCGACGACCCTGGCGGTGCTGGCCGCCACGGGGACGGCGATGAACGCCCCGAGTACCCCCAGCAGCAGCGCGCCGGCCGCGATGGCGGCGATCACGACCAGCGGGTGCAGGTCGATGGCGCGGCTCAGGATCGCGGGCTGGAAGACGTTGCCTTCCACCTGCTGCACGGCGGCGATGAGCGCCAGCACGAGCAGAGCCGCCAGCAGCCCGCCGTCGGCCAGGGCGACGAGCACGGCCACGCTTCCGGCCACGAACGCACCGATGATGGGGAACAGCGCGCCGAGGAACACCAGCATGGCGAGCGGGAGCGCGAGCGGAACGCGCAGCAGCGCCAGTCCGATGCCGATGAACACGGCGTCGAACAGGGCCACCAGCAGTTGCCCGCGGAAGTAGGCGCCGATGGTCGTCCACGCGCGCACACCCATCTGCTGCGCGTCGTTGCGCCAAGCGCGCGGCAGGGTGTCGCGCAGTCCGGTGGCCAACCGCGCGCCGTCCTTCAGGTAAAAGAACAGCGCCACGATGAACAGCGCGAGACTGGCGACGAGCTCCACGACCGCGACCGCCGCGCTGAGCGCCCCGCTCGTGACCTGCTCGGCGTTGGCGGCCAGGCGCTCCCGCACCTGTTCCAGCAGCCCCTGCAGGCCACCGCCACCCACCAGTCCCAGAGGCAGGCGCGTCAGAAAGTCCTCCAGGTCGCCGATGCCTTGCGCGAGGGACCGCAGCAGCGGCTCGGCGCCGGCAGAGATCACCGTGATCAGCCCCCCGACGAACCCGCCCACCAGCAGCAGCGCCGCCAGGAGGACGACGGCCGCCGCCGCCGCTGGGCGCCACCTTCTCGACCGCAGCATCCGTACGAGCGGCGCGAGCAGCGTGGCGGGGAACAGCGCGATCAGCAGTGGAACCACGAGCACCCTGAGCTGCAACAGCAGCGCGCCGAGGATGGCCAGGGTCAGCAGGATGCCGATCGTGGCCCAGGCGCGCCGACCGAGGGTCATCAGGTCGGGCGCGTCAGCCGGCGGCTCCCCGGCCAGCGGCAAGGGGTCCTGCACCCGTGCGGCGTCGTCCCCGTCCGCTTCCACGGCATGCCATGTACCCGGTTGGCGCGCGATCACCCTTCTGGCGTGCGCGTGTTAGCGTCGCAGCAGTTGTCCCGACCGTCCACGTCCGCCCAGGAGGTTGGAGCCACTGCACACCGTGAGCGCACGATCGCGCCGGTCGCTGCTGGCATGGGCCGGTGTGCTGGGCATGGTCGCTGGCCTCGCGCTGGTGGCCAGGCCGGGGGCCGCTGTCGAGGCCGGGCAGGACGTTGTCGGCGATGCGCGGCGCGGCGAGGCGGTGTACGGGCAGAACTGCGCGCAGTGCCACGGCGGCGACGCCCGCGGTGGCGAGACGTTCGACGGGCGCCCCGCCCCGCCGCTGGTCGCCGACGCGGTCTCCCTCGACTACGTCGACCTAGTCATGAAGACCGGCCGGATGCCGCCCCGCCAGGACGCGTTCGACAACCGCGACCGCGCCGTGCTGCTGAGCGAGCAGGAGCAGGCTGACGTCGTGGCGTTCATGGAGGAGCGCTTCGGGCTCACCTCGATCGTGGGCGAGGTCGCGGCCGGCGACGCGGGCAGCGGCCTTGAGGTCTACGCTCGCAACTGCGCGTCCTGCCACGGCGCCACGGGTGCCGGCGGTGTGGCCGGAGGTGGAACGTGGACCCCGCGGATCAGCGGAAACGACCCGGAGACGATCGCGCAGGGCGTGCGTGTGGGGCCCTTCCAGATGCCGGCGTTCGACCGCGCGAACCTGAGCGACGAGGAGGTCGGCGACATCGCCGCGTTCCTCGCTACGGTGGAGGAGGAGGACGCCGCGCTGCTGTTCGGTGGCGAGCTGAACCCGGTCTACGCGTCGGGCTTCGCGGTCGCGTTGACGCTGGTCGTGGTCGTGGTCGGGGTGCTCGTCGCGGGTAAACCCGTCCGCATCCCCGACGACTCCGGCTCGGGGCACGGCGAGGCGCCTGGGGCCGAGCCGCCCGCGGTGGACAGCATCGCCGACAGCCCGTCCGCGGTTGGTGCCGGCGAGCCCGCCGACGCGGCCGAGGCCCAGCCAGACGAGGAGCGAGGATGACCGACGGGACGGCCCCCGGCTCGCGCCAGCCAGAAACCACGCCAGTCGCAGACGAGATCGGCGACCTGCGGGTCATCGCCCGCGACGACCCTCCACCCAGCGGCGCCAACGACCTCATCGTGATGGGGGCGGCGAGCGGCGCCATCCTCGGCGGTATCGGGTTCGCGGTGGGGCTGCTCGCCGGGGCGCCGCTGGGGTTCTACGGGGCCGCCCTGGCCGTCGGCCTGCTCAGCCTCGGGGTGGCGGTGCGGCGCTGGATCACCGACCGCTTCCCTGACATCGACGCCGTCGAGCTGCGTCCAGGGCCCGAGCCATCCGGTCCGATCGCCGATGTCGCGCCGGTCCCGCGCCGTTCGTTTCTTGGCCGGTTCCTCGCGGTCGCGGCCGGCGTGCTCGGCCTCGGCCTGATCGCGCCAGTGGTCAGCCTGGGCCCGGCGCCTGGTGACGCGCTGCGGCGCACCGCCTGGCGGCGCGGCAGCCGTCTCGTCACCACCGACGGCCAGCCGCTTTCGCCGGCCGATCTGTCCCCTGGCGGAGTCGTGACCGTGTGGCCGGAGGGGGCCATCGGCGACGAGACGGCCGCGGTGATCCTGCTGCGCCTGTCCGGTGAGCCTGTCGACCCCACCAACGGCGACTGGGTCGTGGACTCCACGGTCGTGGCCTACTCGAAGATCTGCACCCACGCCGGCTGTCCCGTGGGGCTGTTCCGCGAGCAGGACGACGCGCTGTTCTGCCCGTGCCACCAGTCGACCTTCGACGCCCAGCGGGGTGCGATCCCGACCTTCGGGCCGACCGCGCGCGCGCTGCCGCAGCTGCCGCTCGGCGTCGACGACGAGGGCAACCTCGTCGCGCTGGGGGACTTCACCGAGCAGGTCGGGCCGGCGTTCGGCTAGGAGCCAATCGATGACGCCCCTCTTCGCACTGCTGTGGGACACCCTCGACGACCGGCTCAAGCTGCGCGCGCCGGGACGCAAGGTCGCCAACAAGGTGTTCCCGCACCACTGGTCGTTCCTGCTGGGCGAGATCGCGCTGATCTCGTTCGTGATCCTCGTGCTCACCGGGATCTTCCTCACGATGTTCTACCGGCCGTCCATCGACCCAGTCGTCTACAGCGGCGCGAACGAGCTGTTCGGCGGCCGGCGGCTGCCGGCCGCGTTCGAGTCCATCGTGCGACTGACCTACGACGTGCCGGGCGGTCTGCTCTTCCGGCGCATCCACCGCGCGGCCGCCCACCTGTTCATCGCCACGGTCATCCTCCATCTGCTGCGCATCATCCTCACCGGCGCGTTCCGAAAGCCCCGCGAGATCAACTACCACCTGGGGGTCGTCCTGCTGCTGCTGGCCTTCGCGCTGGGCTTCACCGGCTACTCGCTGCCCTACGACGCGCTGGCGGGCACTGGCATCCGCATCGCGTACACCGAGCTGCTGTCGACCCCCTACATCGGCGACCGGCTGGCCTTCTGGATCTTCGGCGGCGAGTTCCCGACCGGGGATGTGATCCCGCGGTTCTTCGTGTTCCACGTGCTGCTGCTGCCCGGACTGATCATCGGCGCCATCAGTGCCCACCTCGGCCTGGTGGCACGCCAGCGCCACACGCAGTTCCCCCGTGTCGGCATCGACGGTCACCGCTGGATCGTGGGCAAGCCGCTGTGGCCGTCGCAGTTCGCGGAATCGGCCACGCTGCTGCTGTGGGTCGGCGGTGTGCTGGTCGCCAGCGCGGTCCTGGTGCCGTGGGCCGACATCGTCCTGCAGGGCCCGTACCGGCCGGGCGAGGTGGGCAACAACGCCCAGCCGGACTGGTACCTGTTCTGGCTGGAGGGGGCGCTGCGGCTGTTCCCGCCGATCGAGTTCTCCGTGCTCGGCATGACCGTGTCGGGTCCGTTCTTCGCCGGTGCGGTCATGCCGACGCTGGTGATCGCGCTGCTGGTCGTCTACCCATTCGTGGAGCGCAGGGTCTACGGGCTGGAAGGGGAGTGGCACGTCCTGCAGAACCCGTTGGACATCCCGCTGCGCGCCGCCTTCCTGATCGGCACGTTCGGTTTCCTGCTGCTGCTGTCCGCCGGCGCCACCAACGACATCCTGTCTCGCCTGTGGGGGGTGCCGATCGAGACGCTCACGTGGGTGTTCCGCATCCTCGCGCTGGTCGGGCCGCCGTTGGGAGCGGTGGGGATCTTCGCCTACAGCAAGCGACGGCTGGCCGCCAAGGGCCAGACCGTCGCCAGCGTGGAGCGGTAGCCGCCTGACACGGACTAGAACCGCTCGCGCAACGCCATCACGTTGTCGATGTAGCGCTCGGTCTGGCCGTAGACGCCGTTGTCGCGCATCGAGCGCAGCCCCTGGTAGTAGCCACCCAGGATGAGCCGCACGTCGCCGCCGGTCATGCGGTGCAGGTAGTCGAGGAACAGCACCCCCGCCAGCACGTTGTCGGCCGGGTCGGCCAGGTTCAGCGTCTGTCCGGCGAGGTAGGTGGACACCCACTGGCCGGTCGCCGGGAGCACCTGCATGATGCCGACCGCGCCGGCGCTGGAGACCACGTTGTTGTTCCACCCGGACTCCTGCCATGCGATCGCCTTCACGAACGCGGGGTTCCACCCGTGCGCGCGGGCCGTCTGCTCGATGAGGGCGCCCACCTGGGCCTGCGACGCCGAACCGGACGGCGCGGAGGGCGTCGACGTGGCGGCGGCGGTCGCGCCGGCGCCCGGCACCGCCAGTCGCTGGCCTTCACGGATCAGGTTGCGGTCGCTGACGCCGTTGGCGTCGGCGAGGACCTGAACGGAGATCCCGTAGGCCGCGGCGATGCCGGTGAGGTGCTCGCCTGACGCGACGGTGTGGGTGCCGACGCTGGAGGCGGTGCCACCGCCGCTGGGCGACGTGGGCAGCTGCAGCCGGGAGCCGGCGATGATCCGGTGCGGGTCGGTGATGCCGTTGAGGTCCACGAGGTCGCGGACTGATGTGCCGTTGCTGGCGGCGATCGCACTCAGCGTGTCGCCGGGTCGGATGGTGTAGGTCGCCGTCGCCGCCAGGGCGAGCGCCAGGACGGCGGCGATGCTCGAGGTCGTGCGGTCACCGGTCGTGCGGGCATCAGCCCGACGGCGCCGTGGGCGCCGAGGCAGGAGAAAGCCCGGAAGGCATGCGGTCATGGGGGAAGACCTTTCGGGACTGCGCTATGCGATTGTCGGTCGAGCCTAGATAGCCGCCGCCCAACTGCGTAATGCCCCAACGGCCAGGATCAAGCCGCCCTTGAGGGTCCCGTGGGCGCGTTCATCGGTCGGCGGCGCGGGTGCGGAGCGCGCGGGCGGTGCCGTCGCGAGCCTCGGCGAGGATCCGGCGGGCGGTGCTCGGCAGCGCCTCGTCGGCCGCCAGCGCGGCGGTGTCGTCCAGGAGGGCCTGGTCCACGACCGTGGCGGGATAGAGACCCTCGCCGAGGTCGATCGCCTCTTCACTCACGCCCGGCTCCCACAGCTCGCGGAACGCATCGGCGAAGCGCTGCACGTAGGGGCGCAGCAGCTCATCCTGGCCCGGCTGCCAGAACCCCGCCGCGATCGAGCGCAGCGTCGCGAGCGGCAGCTCGCGCTCCTTGATCGCGGCCCAGGCCTCCTCCTTGGCGCTGACGTTCGGGCGGCTGGCACGGATGCGTGCGGCGTGGCGGGCGCCGATGTCGCTGGCGTCCCGCTTGGCCTCCGCGTCCACGCGGCCGGGGTCGAAGCTCTCACCCAGCGCGAGGCGTGAGAGCAGCGCCCAGCGCAGCTCCGTGTCGATGTCGAGTCCGGCGACCGAGGACTCACCGTCGAGGAGGCTCGTGACCCACGCGAGGTGGTCGTCGCCGTCGCCGACGGCGACGAGGTGGCGCGCCCAGGCGAGCTGCCGGTCGCTGCCGGGCTCCGCGGCGTCGAGCGCCGCCCGCGCCGCCGTCGCCAGGCGCGCCCGCGCGTCGGGCCGGTTGGCGGGGTCACCGTAGGTGTCGGCGGCGGTGGCGGCGCGCAGCATCAGGACGTGGAGCAGCGGAAGGTTGGTCTCGGAGCCCGCGTGGCGGGCGACCAGCTCGACGAACCGGCGGGCGGCGGTCTCCGCGTCGCGGGTCATGTCCCACGCGGCGCCCCAGCACAGCGCCCTGGCCAGCGGGTCGGACAGGTCCGACAGGTGCGCGCCCAGGGTGTCGAGCGAGCGCTCGTCGAGGCGGACCTTCGCGAACGTGAGGTCACCGTCGTTGAGCAGCAGGAGGTCGGGCACCGTCTCGCCGACGAGGTCGGGCACCTCGGTGCGGGCGCCGGTGAC
The DNA here is from genome assembly GCA_013695145.1 of Euzebyales bacterium. Lineage (GTDB taxonomy): Bacteria > Actinomycetota > Nitriliruptoria > Euzebyales > Egibacteraceae > JACDBB01. The sequence goes on along the minus strand of JACDBB010000086.1, from coordinate 5,005 downwards.
GTCCAGATCGGTCTGGACGGTCCGCTCGAGGGAGCCGTTCCGCAGCGAGTAGCCGCCGACGCCGAGGCGGTGCGACCGCAGCGTCGGATGCGCGGCGGTCGCCTCCTGCACGATCGCGAACGAGGTGTAGCGGTCATCGCCGATCGTGTGCTCAGGCCGCAGCGTCGCGACGCCGGAGGTCTGCAGCCACTCGGCCGACCAGTCGCCCAGCGCCCTGCCGGAGGTCTTCTCCAACGCGGCGAGGAAGTCGGACAGCGTCGCGTTGCCGTACTCGTGGCGGCGGAAGTAGTCGGCCAGCCCGTCGAAGAAGGATTCCTCGCCGACCCAGGCCACCAGCTGCTTCAGCACCGACGCGCCCTTGGCGTAGGTGATGCCGTCGAAGTTGGTGCGCACCGCCTCGCTGTCAGGAATGTCGGCGGCGATCGGATGGGTGGAGGGCAGCTGGTCCTGGTTGAGCGCCCAGCCCTTGACCCTGTTGGCGAACGCGGCCCACGCGGTGCGGAAGCGCGTCGCCCGGGTGAGGCCGTGATAGGCCATGTAGGTGGCGAAGCTCTCGTTCAGCCACAGGTCGTCCCACCATCGCATGGTGACGAGGTCGCCGAACCACATGTGGGCCAGCTCGTGCAGGATGACCTCGCCGCGCTGCTGGCGGGCGGCATCGGTGACCTTGGAGCGGAAGATGAAGCCCTCGGCGAGGGTGACGCAGCCCACGTTCTCCATGCCGCCCCAGTTGAACTCCGGGACGAACAGCTGGTCGTACTTGCCGAACGGGTAGGGATAGGCGAACGCTCGCGTGAACTCCGCGAACCCCTGTCTGGTGATCTCGAAGATCTCGTCGGCGTCCAGGTGCTCGGCCAGCGACGGCCGGCAGTAGACGCCGAGCTCGATGTCGCCGGCGCGGTCGTGGACGTGGTGGAACGGGCCCGCCACGACCGCCATGAGGTAGGTGGACATCGGCGCGCTGACCGCGAATGTCCACGAGCGCGTCGATCCCTGCCGGGTGTCGTCATCGACGGCCGCGTTGCTGACCACCACCCAGTCGGCGGGCGCCCGGACGGTCAGCTGCCACGTCGCCTTGAGGTCGGGCTGGTCGAAGCAGGCGAACACCCGGTGGGCGTCGAACGGCTCGAACTGGGTGTGCAGGAACGTCTGCCCGTCGACGGGGTCGGTGAAGCGGTGCAGGCCGACACCGTTCCGGTCGTAGAGGCAGTCAGCGGTGACCTCGATGAGGTTGCTCTCCGCCAGGGCCGGGAGGTCGACGCGTCCCGATCGCGCCGCGCCGATGTCCACGCGCTCGCCGTTGAGCGTGACCTCGCGCACGTTCTCGGCCAGCAGGTCAAGGAACACCTGCGCCCCGGGGCGGGCCGTCGCGTGGATGCGCGTGTGGCTCGCAAACGTCGGCCCGGCGCCGGTGAGGTCGAGGGTGACCTCATAGGTGATGGCGGACAGCTGCTCGGCTCTGGCCCGGGCTTCGTCGCGCGTGAGCAGATGGTCGGCGGGCACGCTGGATCTTTCGGCTCGAGGACTCGACGATGGCCGGCGCTGGCGCCGGCCACCGCGCCAGCCTACCCGCGGAGCCCGGCCACACCCCTTCATGCCACCGACCGCTTCCCCCCGACTCAGAAGCCAACCCAGCCGGCGTCGTCGAGGGTGTTCAGGTCGTTGCCTGCGACGCCCGCGTCGGAGACCGTGTACAGCGTGTCGCCCACCACCAGCGAGCGGCGGATCTGCGCCTGCCAGGCCAGGTCCCACAGTCGCGCCGCCGCCGTCCCCTCCGGTGCGATGCGCACGACGTGTGACAGCCGCGCCCGCTCGGCGATGCCGTCGGCGCGCGTCGCGGTGAACGCCACCGCGCCGCTGTCGGGCTGCTCGACCCCGGTCTCCGGGTCGACCCCCCAGGACTGGAACGGCACGACGATCAGCCCGGTCGCGGGCCAGTGCAGAAAGGCTCGGTGGTCGTACTCGACGTCGCTGGCGCCCTGGCCGAGGTCGGCCGTGGCCAGGCGCTGCGGGTCGGCGGGATCGGCGACGTCGAACAGCGACAGCTGCGTGCCCGTGATGACGCCCCGCTCGTCGGCGTCCTGCCCGACGCCCAGCAGCAGCCCGTCGCCGACGGGGTGCAGGTAGGCGGAGTAGCCGAGGATCTTGAGCTCGCCGGCGACCGCCGGCGCGGTCGGGTCCGACAGGTCCAGGGTGTACAGCGGGTCGGTCTGGCGGAACGTCACCACGTAGCCCACGTCGCCCATGAAGCGCACGGAGTAGATCTGCTCGGTCAGACCGAGGCCGTCGACCTGGCCGGCCTGGGCCAGCTCGCCGTCGCGCTCGGACAGGACGGTGACCATGCTCTCCGACGCTCCGCCGCTGGGCAGCGCCCCGCCCCGCCAGTCGTCCAGGGTCGTGGCCGCGCGCAGGTGACCGCCGTGCTCCGACAGCGACCACTGGTTGAGCAGGCGCCCCGGGACCTCGCCCGACGCCACGTAGGTCGCCGTGGCCGGATCGGAGATGTCGAACGCGTGCAGCTCGGTCGTCTGCTCATGCGCGGTCCCGGCGCGGCCGGAGTCGCTGGACGCCTGCCAGTCGATCCAGCGGTTGGTCGCCACGTACAGCCGCTCGAGCGAGGCGTAGATGGTGTCGCCGCCAGCGAGGACCGCCGTCGCCTCGTCGTCGGGGAGCAGCCCGCCGTCGAGGTCGACGGTCAGCAGCGTGACCGTGCCGAGGCCCGAGAACGTCTCAGGCCGGGCGATCCGGTCGCACGCCACCAGCGAGCCCTCCGTGCTGCCGCCGCCCGCAGCCTCATGCATGTAGTAGGGGATCCAATTGTCGGCGGTCGAGTCGGAGACGACCTGGCGGTTGGCGGCCTCGGCGTCACGCTCGGCGCGCAGACCCGAAGCCTGCGGGAAGGTGAACGGCAGGCCGTTGGGCTCCGAGCGGATCACGACGCGCGCGACGCCGTCGACCAGGCGGGCCGACAGGTGGCGGCCGTCGAGGGTCAGCGTCTCGGTGACGGTCGGGTCGGCCGGGTCGCTGACGTCGTATAGGTCAAGGACGGTGAACTGGCTCCACCCGCCCGACACCAGGGAGTCGGCGCTGGCACCGTCGACGGGCGTCGCCCGCTCCGAGGCGGACAGCACCAGCAGGCGGTCGCCGTCGAGCAGCAGCTGGGAGTCCCACGCGTCGCCGAGGTCCACCGTCGCCAGCTGGGTCGGGTCGCCGGTGACGTCGACCACGTGCAGGGCGCCCTGCGCGACGGTGTACAGGATCCGGCCGTCGGTCTTGACGACGTCGGGCTCGTCGATGCCGGCCTCCTGCACGTTGGTGCCGGAGAAGTCGACGCCCTCCCGCAGGGTCGCCCGCCCGTCCGCGGCCGCCGCTGCCGGTGCGCTGGCGTCGCCGTCCTCCGCGACGTCCATCCCCGACTCCTCGGCGGCCATCGCCGCGTCGTCCCCCGCGACCCAGCCGTGACCGTCCAGCCCGTAGGGGCCGACCAGCTCAAGCGCGTGCCCGGTGACGTGGTCCAGGTAGTCCTCGCACGCGTCGAACGGCTGGAGCGCGCTGGCCAGGACGAGATCGTCGGGCAGCACCGCGGGTGCCCCAGCACCGGGCTCCTGCCGGATCGGCGTGCACCCCGCCAGCATCGCCACGGTCAGGACCGCTCCCACCATCGTCCGGCGCATGGCGCCACCTCCTGTCGCGAGCCGCTGGAGGTGTGACGCCTCCGCTCACGAACGGGTTCCCGTCCAGCCCCTACGCGAGAACGCGTCGCCCTCGGTGAGGACTCACACGTAGGCGCGCTCGCCCAGCACCGGGTTCATCGTGCCGTCGTCAACGCGCTCACCCCGGAGCTGGACCGCGTTCGAGACGCTCGTCACGGCGCCCGAGCCGCTGGCCGAGGGCGCCGATCCGGGACGCGCGCGCCACGCCGAGCGGGACCTCGTGTGGGAGACAGGCCCGGACCACTTCGTCGCCGCGGAGCTGGGCGACGTGCCGCTCGGCAGCGTTGGCACCTCGCGGCAGGTTTCAGGAGCTCGCGCGTGGGTGGACGCGCAGGCCACGCTGGGTGAAGTCCCGGTCGAAGGCGAATGCCTCGTCCGTGCCTTCGCGCTCCATCAGCGCGAACGAGGTCGCGTCCACGTAGCTCCAGGCCTTGTCCTGATGCGCCACGATGATCGACCAAGCTTCGTCTTCCACGCGCTCGTCCACGCGCACGAGCTCGAGGGCTCGTCCCGCACGGAACGCGGTGCCCCACGCGACAGCCTCGCCTCGACCGGCGCGGACGAGCAGGGCGGTGTACGTCTCGGCGACGACGTAGTTGGAGGTGAACAGCCCGACGCCGGCCTCGATCAGTGCGCCCATGGTGCGACGGGCGGCGAGGTGCTCGATCTCGGCCCGATTGCGCATCGCGACGAACGCGCCGGTATCGACGAACACGCGTCTCACAGGCCGTACAGGTCCTCGTCGAGCGTCGTCACGGACGTCTGCTCGGTGCCGTCGGTGGGAGGCTCGTGCAGGAGGTGTCGCACCAGCGGGTCGTCGGCGTCGGCCCTGCGCCGTGACCGCGCTTCGTCCACCAGTTCCCGCACGACTCCCGCGATGCTGCCGCGCTCACCTGCCCGGCGCTTCAGCCAGGCGTACTGCGCCTCGTCGAGATACAGCTGCGTACGGTGCCTCATGACAGTTACAGCTTACAGCACAATGACCGTGCCGCATCTCTGGCTATGGCGTTGGGGCGAAGCCGCCTTCGTGGAGCACCCGCGCGGCCTCCACCTCACGACGCGCCCGCCTGACGAGGTCGACGCTGCTCACGCCACTGCGCGTGCTTCGGCCCTTGCGCGGATCAAGATCGGTGTGGTGGGCGCGGCGAAGTCTGCGTCGCTGACCGGGAACGCCGAGACGGTGACGCCGCTGAGCTGCGAGTGGTGCCACAGCACGTCGTCGATGCGGCGCAGCTCCTCCCAGGGGTCGACGGGACCTACCAGCAGTACCAGGAGGTCGAGGTCCGATTCTT
>JACDBB010000083.1 GCA_013695145.1 Euzebyales bacterium | reverse complement strand
TAGCGCAGCGCGGTCACCGCGACGCCGGTCTCGCGCGCGAACGCCGCGCACAGGTGCTCCTGGTGCAGCTTCGTGGCTGCGTAGACGTTGCGCGGGTCGAGCGGCGCGTCCTCAGGCACCGGTTCCGGCTCGAGCGGGGCGCCGCACGTGGGGCACGGCGGCTCGTAGCGTCCGGCGTCCAGATCGCTGACCCGCCGGGGTCCCGGCGCGACGATGCCGTGGGCGGCGCAGCGGTAGCGTCCCTCGCCGTACACCACCATGGAGCTGGCCAGCACCAGCCGGCCGCGAAACCCGCTGGCGTGCAGGGCCCACAGCAACGTGGCCGTACCCAGGTCGTTCTGCTCGCAGTAGGCACGCACGTCCGCGAAGTCCAGACCCAGGCCGACCTTCGCGGCCTGGTGGCACACCGCGTCGGCGCCGGCGACCGCCGCCAGCGCCGCGTCAGTGTCGGCCACGTCGTCCCAGCGGTACTCGGCGGCCGGGTTCAGCCCGTCCGGCGGACCCGCGTGGGCCGCGGGGTCCAGGCAGTCGAGCGCGCTGACGTCGTGTCCCGAGGCGGTCAACGCGTCGACGATGTGGGACCCGACGAACCCGGCGCCACCGGTCACGAGGATGCGCATCGTTGGGCGACCCTACGCGCCCGCGGGCAGCAGCACGCCGGGGTTCAGCAGCCCGCAGGGGTCCAGCGCGTTCTTGATGGCGCGCATGGCGGCCAGCTCCTCGGGAGTGCGCGACAGCGGCAGCCAGCGGGTCTTGGCCACGCCGATGCCGTGTTCGGCGCTGATCGAGCCGCCCCGGCGGATGACCAGGCGCAGGACCGCGTCGTCCACCCGGTCGTCGTCGGGGTCGAGGTCCAGCACGTTGACATGCACGTTGCCGTCACCGAGGTGACCCCACAACAGCGCCCGCGCCCCCGGCGCGACGTCCGAGATCGTCCGGCGGACCTCGTCGGCGAAGGCTGGCAGGGCTGGCAGGGGCAGCGTCACGTCCAGCTTGTGCGGGACGCCGGCCGCACCGACGGCCTCGGTGACGCGCTCCCGGTAGGCCCACAGCGCCGCCCGGTCCGCCCGCTCGGTCCCGACCGCCGCGGAGAGCGGTTCCGCCAGCGCGGCGGTCAGGGCGGGCAGCGGGTCGTCCGCCGCGCCGCACGCGACCAGCAGGAACACCGGATGCTCGCCTGGCACGGGAGCCGCAAGCCCGGCGTGGGAGCGGACCAGCGCCATGCTGGCGGCGTCCATGAACTCCAGCGCCTCGACGCTTGGCACACCGTCACGCAGCGCCACCGCGGTGCGCAGCGCGGCGTCAAGGCCCGGCATGCCGAGCAGCGCGACGACCCGCCGTGCGGGCCGGGGGACCAGTTGCAGGCGCACCCGGGTCACCACGCCGAGCACGCCCTCGCTGCCGGTCAGCAGGCCGGCGAGGTCGAAGCCGGTGTTGTCCTTGCGCAGGCCGGCCAGGTGCGACAGGACCTGCCCGCCGGCGAGGACCGCCTCGACTCCCGCCACACGCGCCCGCATCGAGCCGTGCCGCAGGACGTGGACGCCGCCCGCGTTCGTCGCAACCATGCCCCCGATCGTGGCGCTGTCCCGCGCTCCGAGGTCCACGCCGACGTCGAGGCCGTGCGGCGCCGCGTGGGCCTGCACCGCCGCCAGCGTGGCGCCCGCGCCGACCGTGACCTGGGCGGCCAGGGGATCGACCGAGCCGAGCCCGCCCAGGCGGGTGGTGGAGAGCAGGACCTCGCCATGGCGCGGCACGCCGCCTCCGACGAGGCCCGTGTTGCCGCCCTGAGGGACCAGCGCCGCGCCGGCCTCGCGGCAGGCGTCAACCACGGCCGCCACCTCCGCAGTGCCGGCCGGTCGCACCACCAGCCGGGCGGAGCCGGAGAAGCGGCGGGTCCAGTCGGTCTCATACGGCGCGCGCAAGGAGGGGTCGGCCAGCACGTGCGCCGCCCCCACGATCCGGGCGAGCGCCCCGGCGAGCTCGTCGGTGGCCACCGCCCGCATGCTAGGTCAGCTTGCCGGCCTCAGTCGAACGCCGGAGCGGCGCGCCCACCGCCGCCCCGGTGCAGCCCGCCGAGCCGCCGAGGACGCCCGGCCGCCGCTCGGCGTAGGGTGCGGCCACGAAGGGAGCCAGCGATGAGGAGGTCGACCGAGGTTGCTGCACATCCATCGCGCCGAGCGGTCGGATCGCCTGGTGGTCGCGCTCGCCGAGGTGGTCGCCGAGCCATTTGACGACCCGCTCGTGCCCGAGATCGTCGCGGTGCCCACACGCGGCGTCGAGCGCTGGTTGACCCAGCGGCTGTCCCACACCCTGGGCGTGTCGGCCGGAAGGGCCGACGGGGTCTGCGCCAACGTCGACTTCCCCTTCCCGGGCCAGCTGGTCGGCGATGCCGTCAGGGCGGCCACATCGGCCGGTCGCGCCGCGACCGCCATGGAAGCGGATCCGTGGCTGCCCGACCGCGCGCTGTGGCCGCTGCTCGACGTCGTGGCCGAGCGAGTCGGCGAGCCATGGCTCGCCACCCTCGGCGCCCATCTGGGCGGCGCGGACGACACCGACCGGCTCCGCCGCGACCGCCGCCTCGGCGCGGTCCGCCACCTCGCGGACGCGTTCGACCGCTACGGCGTGCACCGCCCCGGCATGGTCCGCGCATGGGCCGCCGGCGCCGACACCGCCGCCGACGGCACCCCCCTGCCCGCCGACGTCGCGTGGCAGGCGCGGCTGTGGCGCTGCCTGCGCGAGCGCATCGGCAGCCCCAGCCCCGCCGAGCGCCTCGAGGCTGCCTGCGACGAGCTGCGCCGCGCCCCCGAGCTCTCAGACCTGCCGAGCAGGATCTCGCTGTACGGTCTCACCCGCCTGCCCGCCAGCCACCTCGACGTGCTCCTCGCACTGGGGGCACACCGCAGCGTGCACCTGTTCCTTCTGCATCCCTCCCCGGCGCTGTGGGACAAGGTGTCCGCCGCCGAGCTGCCCCGCCGGGACCTGCGTCGCCGTGACGACCCCACGGCCCGACTGCCGAGGAACCCGCTGCTGGCCACCTGGGGCCAGGACGCAAGGGAGGTGCAGCTCGTCCTGCTCGCCGGCGGAGCGCCGCTCGACGACGATCACCGCCCGCACGACATCCAACCCCGCACCCTCCTGGAGCACGTCCAGGCCGCTGTTCGCGCAGACCAGGCGCCCACGGGCGCGCCGCTGCCCGGTCACGCCGACACCAGGCCCGCCCTCGCTCCCGACGACCGCAGCCTGCAGGTGCACTCCTGCCATGGCCGCGCCCGGCAGGTCGAGGTCATCCGCGACGCGATTCTCCATCTCTTGGCCGACGACCCCACGCTCGAGCCGCGCGACATCATCGTCATGTGCCCCGACATCGAGGCCTTCGCCCCGCTGGTCCACGCCACGTTCGGCGCCGGGGACGCGCTGGAGGACGAGGAGCACCCCACCCGAGGCGACCGGCCCCCCGACCTGCGGGTGCGCCTGGCCGACCGCGCGCTGCGCCAGACCAATCCCGTCCTCGGCGCGGTGTCGCAGCTGCTGGCGCTCGCCACCGGCCGCGCCACCGCCTCGCAGGTCCTCGACCTCGCCGGCCGGGAGCCGGTGCGCCGGCGGTTCAGCCTGGACGACGACGACCTCGCCCGCATCGAGGACTGGGTCGCCGCCACCGGGATCCGCTGGGGCCTGGACGCCGAGCACCGCGCGCCGTACAAGCTCGACGGGTTCGACGACGGGACGTGGCGGTCCGGGCTCGACCGCATCCTCCTCGGCGTGGCCGTCGCGGAGGACACCCACCGGCTCGTCGGCGGCGTCCTGCCGCTCGACGACGTCGGCAGCCGCGACATCGAGCTGGCCGGACGGCTCGCGGAGCTGGTCGACCGCCTCCACGTCGCGCTGGTCGCGCTCAGCGCCGAGCAGCCCGTCGCCGGCTGGGCCGCGGCCATCGCGGCCGCGGCTGACGCGCTCACCGCGACCAGCCAGCGCGACGCCTGGCAGCGCGCCCAGCTGCAGCGCATCCTCGACGACGTCGTGACCGGGGCGCAGCACGACGACGCACCCAGCGTCGCGGTGCTCACCCCAGCCGAGATGCGGGATCTGCTGGCAGAGCGTCTGGGCGGACGACCGACCCGCGCGAGCTTCCGCACCGGCCACCTAACCGTGTGCACGTTGGTGCCGATGCGCTCGGTGCCGCACCGGGTCGTGTGCCTGCTGGGCCTCGATGACGGGGTCTTCCCCCGCCGGTTCCCGCCCGACGGCGACGACCTGGTCGCTCGGGACCCGCACGTCGGCGACCGCGACCCCCGCAGCGAGGACCGCCAGCTGCTGCTCGACGCGCTGCTCGCCGCGCAGACGCACCTGGTCGTGACCTACAGCGGGCGCGACGAGCGCACGAACGCCGCGCTGCCTCCCGCCGTGCCGATCGGCGAGCTGCTCGATGTCGTCGACGCCACGGTCCGGGTCGAGGGCGCCAAGGACTCCTCGGCCGTCCCGGCCCGCGAGCGCGTCGTCGTGAAGCACCCGCTCCAGCCCTTCGACGTGCGCAACTTCACCCCCGGCCAGCTCGTGGGCGGCCGGGCGTGGAGCTTCGACACCGCCGCGCTGCACGGCGCGCAGGCCCTGGTCGGCCGTCGTCACGACCCGCCCGCGTTCCTGCCGGGCTCGCTGCCCCCGGTCGGGGCGGATGTCATCGAGCTCGACGCGCTGGTCCGCTTCGTCCAGCACCCGGCGAGGACGTTCCTGCGCGAGCGCCTGGGGATCCGCATCACCCAGGACGCCGACGATCCCGCCGACGCCCTGCCCGTGGAGCTGGACAAGCTCGAGGAGTGGGGCCTCGGGCAGCGCCTGCTCGACGCCCGGCTGGCCGGCGCCGACCCCGCCGCCTGCCGAGCGGCTGAGCTCGCGCGGGGCACGCTTCCTCCCGGGTCGCTGGCCGCGCCGGTGATCGACCGCGTCGGGCCCCTGGTGGACGCGATCGCCGCCGCCGCCGACGGCCTGACACGGGGCGCCCGAGCTCGCGAGGGCGATTCTCACAATTCCCGGTTGTGGCTATCGCGAAGCGATGGCCATGGAACGCTGGTGCCCAGCGACGATGAACCTGCTTCGGTCGAGATCGACCTGCCGCTGGCCGACGGGCGGGCGCTGGTCGGTACCGCCCCTGGCGTCCACGGCGACCTGCTGCGCGCGGTGACCTACTCCCGGGTCGCCGCCAAGCATCGCCTCGCCGCATGGGTGCGGCTGCTGGCCCTGTCGGCCGCCCACCCCGAGCGGGCATTCGAGGCGGCCACGGTCGGGCGCAGCCCCCGCAGTGGCAGCGACGTGACCATCTCCACGCTCCCCGCGCTGGGCGAGGACGGCGCGGCGCGCCACGCCACGGCCATGGCCAACCTGGCCGTGCTCCTTGACATCTTCGACCGCGGGATGCGCGAGCCGGTGCCGCTGTTCTGCAAGACCTCGGCCGCGTTCGCCGAGGCCGTCATGGCCGGCCGCGACCCCGAGGCGGCCATGCGCCGCGAGTGGGAGACCACCTGGGACTTCCCCAGGGAGGACCTCGAGGCCGAGCACCAGCTGGTGCTCGGAGGGGTCCGGACCCTCGCCGAGCTCCTTGCCGAGCCGCTGCGCGACGACGAGCGCGGACCCGGCTGGGACGGTGGTGGGCCCACACGCGTGGGCCGCTACGCCAGGCGGCTGTGGGCGGGGCTGCTCGAGCGCGAGGCGGTGACCGACCGGTGACCGCCGACCCGCGCCGCGCCGCGCTCTCCTCGGCCGCGCCAGGCGCGATCGCGCCGTTCGACGTGTGCGGACCGCTGCCGTCCGGTGTGACGGTGCTCGAGGCCAGCGCCGGAACCGGCAAGACCTTCACCATCGCCGCCCTCGCCGCACGCTACGTGGCCGACGGGATGCCGCTGGAGCGGCTGCTGGTCATCACCTTCACGCGCATGGCCACCGGCGAGCTGCGCGAGCGGGTCCGTGACCGGCTGGTCTGCGCCGAGCGAGGCCTGGCCCGCGCCATCGCCGGCGCGCCTATCGACTGCGACGACGATGTCCTGCTGCTGCTGGCCGACGGCCCGGACGCGGCGGTCGAGGTGCGCAGGGCGCGCCTCGCGCGGGCGCTGGCGGACTTCGACGCGGCCACGATCTCCACGACCCACGGGTTCTGCGGCCACGTCCTGGGCAGCCTCGGGGTCGCCGGCGACGTGGACCGCGACGTGACGTTCCTGGAAGACCCTCGCGACCTCGTCGAGGAGGTCGTCGCTGACCTGTACGTCCGCAAGTTCTGGCGGACGTCCACCAAGCCTGAGCTGGCAATCGCGGAGGCGCGGCGCATCGCCCGCGTCGCCGTGGACAACCCGCTCGCGCTGATCGAACCGGCCGACGCGGCGCCCGACACGCCGTGGGGCCTGCGCCGCAGCCTGGCCGTGGCCGTGCGCGAGGAGGTGGAGCGGCGCAAGCGGGCGTCGCGCGTGCTGACCTACGACGACCTCCTGACCCGTCTGGCGGGCACGCTCGCCGACCCCGACCGCGGGCCGGCCGCGTGTGCGCGCCTCCGCGAGCGCTACCGGGTGGCGCTGGTCGACGAGTTCCAGGACACCGACCCGATCCAGTGGGAGGTCATGCGGCGCGCCTTCTCCGACGGCGGCGCCACCCTGGTGCTGATCGGCGACCCCAAGCAGGCCATCTACGCCTTCCGCGGCGCCGACGTGCACGCCTACCTGGAGGCGGCGCGCGCGGCGGGCACGCGCGAGACCCTCGCCGTGAACCGTCGCAGCGACCAGGGGCTCATCGACGCCTACGACGCGCTGTTCTCCGGCGTGCGCCTCGGCCACGAGGGCATCGTCTACCGCACCGTCCGCGCCGCCGACGCGAACCAGCGGGCGCGCCTGGTCGGCGCGCCGGTCGACACGCCGCTGCGCCTGCGCGTCGCGCACCGTGCGAGCGGCCTGGTCAGGACCACCAAGAAGGGCTTCGTCTCCAACGCCCCCGGCCGCGAGCACATCGCAGCCGACCTCGCCGCGGACGTCGTCTCGCTCCTGGGCTCGGGCGCCGAGGTGCTCACCCGCCATCGCGAGGGCACCGAGTCGGCGCGCGAGCGGATCCGGCCCGGTCACGTCGCCGTCCTCGTGCGCACCCACAAGCACGCGGCGCTCATCCGCGACGCCCTCGACGCAGCCGACGTCCCTGCGGTCATCAACGGCGCCGGCAGCGTATTCGGCACGCCGGCCGCGGTGGGTTGGCTGCGGCTGCTCGAGGCGCTGGAACGCCCCTCCGCGGGGACACGCGCGCGGGCGGCGGCGCTCACCGGATTCCTGGGCTGGACCGCCGAGCAGGTCGCGCTGGCCGACGAGGCCGCCTGGGAGCACGTGCACGCCCGCCTGCACCGCTGGGCAGGCGTGCTGACGCGTCATGGGGTGGCCTCCCTGGTCGAGGTGGTCACCCTCACCGAGGGCCTGCATGCCCGCGTGCTCGCCCACCGCGACGGCGAGCGGGAGCTCACCGACCTGCGCCACGTCGGCCAGCTGCTGCACGCCGCCGCGACCGCCGACGAGCTCGGGGTCACCGCCCTGACCGGATGGCTGCGGCAGCGCATCGCCGAGGCCGCGGCCGACACGGGCAGCGAGGAGCGCAGCCGCCGCCTGGAGTCCGACGTCGAGGCCGTGCAGGTGCTCACGATCCACCGCAGCAAGGGACTCGAGTTCCCCGTCGTCTACTACCCCTACCTGTGGGAGCCGGGCTACATCTCCGACACCGACCCGCCGGTGTTCCACGATCCCGACGCGGGTGACCGGCGCACCATCGACGTGGGCATGGGCGGTCCCGACTTCGCCGCCCACCGCGACCGCTACATCGCCGAGCAGCGCGGCGAGGAGCTGCGCCTGGTCTACGTCGCGCTCACTCGCGCCAAGCACCAGGCGGTCGTGTGGTGGGCGGGGTCGTGGAACAGCCGCGAGTCGTCGCTGTGCCGGCTGCTGTTCGCGCGCGACGACCACGGCAACGTCGCCGTCACGACCGACCGGCCGCCCGAGGACGCCGACGTCCTCGACGCGCTGGGACGGCTGGCGGGCGAGGCGGCCGGCTGCATCAGCGTCGAGGCCACGACCGGCGGCGACGGGGCGCGCTGGGCAGGGCGGCCGCCCTCCCGTGCAGCGCTCGAGGCAGGCCGCTTCGACCGCGCCCTGGACCTGCGGTGGCGGCGCTCGAGCTACAGCAGCATCACCTCAGGTGCCCACGAGGCGCGCGTCGCCACCGAGGCCGAGCAGCAGGTCACCGATGACGAGCCGATGCCCGTGGCGCCACCGGTCGCCGCGACGGTGGGCGCCGACGAGGCGGCCCTGCGCGCGGTGCCGTCCCCGTTGGCCACGATGCCCCGCGGCGCGGACGTGGGCACGTTCGTGCACCGGGTCCTGGAGCGCACCGACTTCGCCGCGCCGCGGCTCGCCGCTGAGCTGGCGCTGCGAGTCCACGACCAGAGTGCCAGCTGGCACACCGACATCGGCGATCCCGCGGCGGCGGCCGCGGGGCTGGCCGCGGCGATCTCCACGCCGCTCGGGCCTCTGGTCGCCGGGGCGCGGCTGGCCGACTTCGGCAGGGCCGACCGCCTCGACGAGCTGTGGTTCGAGCTGCCGCTGGTTGGCGGCGACCAGCCCGACGGGCTGGTGACCGTCGACGCCATCGGCGGCCTGCTGCGCGAGCACCTGCCAGCGGACGACCCGCTGGCCGGCTACGCCGACGAGCTCGCAGGCGCGGCGCTGCACCGCGACCTGCGCGGCTACCTCGCGGGCAGCCTGGACCTGGTGCTGCGACGGCGCGACGCCGACGGGACGCAGCGCTTCGCCGTCGTCGACTACAAGACGAACTGGCTGGGCGCCGACGGCGAACAGCTGTCCGCCTGGCACTACCAGCCGGCCGCGCTGCCCGGCGCGATGCGGCGGGCGCACTACCCCCTCCAGGCGCTGCTGTACGCGGTGGCGCTGCATCGCTACCTGCGCTGGCGTCTGCCCGGCTACGCCGCGGAGCGCAATCTCGCCGCCGTCGTGTACGCGTTCGTGCGCGGGATGACCGGGCAGGACGTGCCGCTGGTGGAGGGGCGACCGTGTGGCGTGTTCGCGTGGCGGCCCCCGGCGGCGCTCGTCGAGGCTGTGAGCGACGTCCTCGACCGCGGCGAGGCGGGCGCATGACGGCGGTCATCCCTGTCATCGAGCCCGACCCCTTCGACGTGCGCCGAGCCCAGGGCGCGGCGGGACTGCTCGCCGAGTTCAACCTCGCTGGGGTGCTCACCTCGGCCGACATCCACGTCGCCGGCCGGCTGGGCGGACTGCTCGCCGAGGAGGATGAGACGGTGCTGCTCGCGGCCGCCCTGGCCGTCCGCGCCCCGCGCGTCGGCCACGTGTGCACCGACCTGGCCACCGTCCGTGACACCGTCACCAGCGACCCGGAGCCCGGAGGGTGGGCGGAGCTCCTCGACCCCCAAGGGTTGCCGTGGCCTGCCGCGGATCCGTGGCTGGCGGCGCTGGCCGCAAGCCCGCTGGTCGCGGCGGGAGCCGGGTGGGACGGTGCGGCGACGGCGGCGGACAACCGGCCGCTCCGCCTGGTCGGCACGCGCCTGTACCTCGACAGGTACTGGCGCGAGGAGCGCGACGTCGCGGTCGATCTGCTGTCCCGCGGCCGTGGGCGCGCGGACGGCGTCGACCTCGACATCCTCGCCGGCGGGCTGGCGCGGCTGTTCGTCGGCGAGGGATCCCGGGAACAGCGGGTCGCCGCGGCCACAGCGGTGCTGCGTCGCCTCACGGTGATCGCAGGGGGGCCGGGAACGGGCAAGACCACCACCGTCGCACGGATCCTCGCGCTGCTCGACGAGCAGGCGGCGGGGACCGGCGCGCTGCCTCGCGTGGCGCTGGCCGCGCCGACGGGAAAGGCGGCCGCGCGCCTGGAGGAGGCGGTGCACGCCGAGGCGGCGCGGCTCGACGTGGCCGACGCGGTCCGGCGGCGGCTGCTGGCGCTGGAGGCCTCCACGCTGCACCGGCTCCTCGGCTGGCGGCCCGGCAGTCGCAGCCGCTTCCGCCACGATCGTGGCAACCGGCTGCCCCACGACGTGGTCGTGGTCGACGAGACCTCGATGGTGTCGCTGTCGCTCATGGCCAAGCTCGTCGAGGCGGTGCGCACCGGCGCCCGGCTGGTCCTGGTGGGCGACCCCGAGCAGCTCGCATCGGTCGAGGCGGGCGCGGTCATGGGCGACATCGTCGGGCCCGCCTCCGACGGCCTGCGGATGCGGCCCGCGGCGCGCGCCGTCCTCGGCGCGGTGACGGGGGATGAGCCGCCAGGAATCGCGCCCGCCGAGGGTGCGGCCATCGGCGACGGCATCGCGGTGCTGCGCCACGTCCACCGCTACGGCGGAGGGATCGCGGAGCTGGCGGAGGCGGTGCGGCGCGGAGACGCCGCCGAGGCGGTCGCGGTCCTGCGGGCAGAACGCGACGACGTGGCGTGGATCGACGCCGACGTCGCGCAGGCGGATCCCTCCCGCGCCATGGCGCCGGTCCGCCAGGCGGTCGTCGCCGCCGGCCGGCGCGTCGCCGAGCACGCCAGGGCGGGAGACGGCTTGGCCGCGCTCGACGGGCTTGGCGCCATGCGGGTGCTGTGCGCGCACCGCCGCGGACCGTACGGCGCGGCTTCCTGGGCGCGGCATGTCGAGCGCTGGCTGTCCGCCGCGATCGCTGGCTACGCCACCGGGGGGCGCTGGTACACCGGCCGTCCGCTGCTGGTGACGGCCAACGACTACGGCCTGCGCCTGTACAACGGCGACACCGGCGTGGTCATCGTCACCGACGACGGGCGCGCCACAGCGGTCTTCGAGCGGCGCGGCGAGCTGGTCGAGGTCAGCCCCGCCCGCCTCGGCGCCGTCGAGACCGTGCACGCCATGACGATCCACAAGAGCCAGGGCTCGCAGTTCGACGACGTGGCGGTCGTGCTCCCGGATCCGTCGTCGCCGATCCTCACCCGCGAGCTGCTCTACACGGCGGTCAGCCGCGCGCGCTCGCGCCTGACGGTGGTCGGCTCCGCCGACAGCGTCCGGGCGGCCGTCGAGCGCCCGATCGCCCGCGCCTCGGGCCTGCGGGCGCAGCTGTGGGCCACGTGACCGCGGCGCGGGGCGACCGTTGTCCCGACACCGTGTCGATACGCCCGCGCATAGCGGAGGAATCTCGACAGGGTGTCGGGCCCCCGGCGCGCGCGGGGCACGCCAGTGGGGCGCGTCCGCACGCGCCGCAGGCTCAGGAGTGGGACTCGGCGATCGTCGGCGCGGGGCCGCTGCGCGCGCGGTCCTGGTCGCGGCGCTTGGGCGCGAGCAGGGTGGCCGTGAGCTGGTAGCGGTCGCCGCGGTAGATGGAGCGGACGAACTCCACCACGGCGCCGGCGCTGTCCCTGGTCGTGCGCTCGAACAGGAACGCCGGCGAGTGCACGGGGACCCCGAGCCGCGCGCTCTCCTCCTCGGACGTGACGGTCGGCTCGATCACCTGCGCCCCGGTCCCCAGCTGGACGCCGTACCGAGCGGCCAGCAGGTCGTAGAAGGAGGAGTGCTCCAGGTCGTCGGCGGTGAGCCCCGGCACCAGCGCGGCCAGCACGTGCAGGGTCTCGATGGCCATCGGGACGTCGTCGGCCAGGCGCAGACGCAGCGCCCGGACCACCGGCTCGGTGGGGGAGACCTGCAGCCGGCGCGCCAACCGGGCACCCGCGGCGACGGTGACCAGCTCCAGGGTCCGGCCCGACGGGACGAACCCCCGCAGTCGCATGTCGTCGGAGAACGACGTCATCGTCAGCGGCTGCGCGATCTTGGGCTCCGCCACATAGCTGCCGCTGCCATGGCGGCGGTTCAGGTAGCCCTCGCGGACGAGATCGTCGATCACCCCCCGCAGCGTCATGCGCGACACGTCCAGCTCCTCGGCGAGCTTGCGCTCCGCCGGGATGCGGTCGCCCACCGCCATGGTCTCGACCAGGTCGAGGACGTGCTCCCGCACCCGCTCGGACTTGCTGCCCCACGCGCTCATCGGCTCCTCACGGTGTTCGACCGCGTGCGGGAGCCTACCAGGCCGCGCACGATTTGGACTAGACCAAGTGCGGCCCTCGTCGGACCGCAGGATACGGCAGCGACGAGGGTGGGTAGCGATCAACGAAGCGGACGAAGCCGCGCCCGCGGCGAGCGCAAGGAGCAGACGTGAGCCTGGAACGACCCGTTGCCCCGGATCCCTACGAGCTGCTGCCGGCCGTGCCCGGCTTTCGCGTGACCAGCGACGACGTGCGCGACGGCCACCAGCTGGCCAACGCGCAGGTGGCGTCGGGCGACAACGTCTCTCCGCAGCTCGCCTGGTCGGGGTTCCCCGACGAGACGAAGTCGTTCGTCGTCACGTGCTTCGACCCCGACGCGCCCACCCCCTCGGGCTTCTGGCACTGGGGCGCGGTGGACATCCCGGCGACGGTGACCGAGCTGGCGACCGGCGCGGGCGAGCCCGGCGGCGCCAAGCTGCCAGGCGGCGCCTTCCACGTCCGCAACGATCTCGGCGTCGACGGCTACGGCGGCGCCGCACCGCCGCAGGGCGACATGCCGCACCGCTACTACTTCGTGGTCCACGCCGTCGACGCCGAGCAGCTGGGCGCAGACGGCGACGCCTCGCTCGCCGTGGTCAGCTTCAACCTCGCCTTCCACACGCTGGCCCGCGCGATCGTCACGCCGACCTACCAGCACTGACAGGGCCGTGGCCGGGAGCCGGAGGGCAGCGCCGACCACGCACCGCGTCGACTCGGGGTCCGCGACGCTGCGGCGCGACCCCGGCGGCTGCGACGCGTGGACCCTCGACGTCGAAGGGACCTTGCAGTCCCACGTGGACCTGGCCGACCCGACGCGGCTGTCGTTCGACTACACGCGGCGGATCGGCCATGTGATCGATCTCGTCGCGCCCCCGGGTGCGGCGGTCGACGCCATCCACCTGGGCGGCGGCGGGCTCACGCTGCCTCGTTACGTCGCCGCCACGCGGCCCGGATCCCGCCAGCGGGTCTTCGAGATCGACGCCGCCCTCACCGAGCTGGTCCGCCGCGAGCTCCCGCTGCCGAGCTCATGGCGCATCAGGGTCGGCGCCGTCGACGCCCGCCAGGGGCTCGCCGCGCTCAAGCCCGCCAGCGCCGACCTCGTCGTCGCAGACGTGTTCGCCGCAGCGCGCACGCCCGCGCACCTCGCCTCGGTGGAGCTGGTCAGGGAGGTCGCGCGGGTCCTGCGGCCCGGCGGGACCTACGTCG
Source organism: Euzebyales bacterium (assembly GCA_013695145.1). GTDB lineage: Bacteria > Actinomycetota > Nitriliruptoria > Euzebyales > Egibacteraceae > JACDBB01. The sequence goes on along the minus strand of JACDBB010000083.1, from coordinate 31,132 downwards.
CCAACCTCGTCGACGGGCCGCCGCTGTGGTTCGCCCGCGGTCAGGTGGCCACCGTGCGGGCGGTCCTCCGGCGCGTGGCCGTGCTGATCGACGCGGGCATCCTGCGTGGCCGGCGTCACGGCAACGTCATCGTCGTGGCGTCCGGCGCGCGGCTGCCCATCGGCGGGCTCGGTCACCGCTGCGCCGCCGACCCGGTGCCGTCACGCGTGGTCGCCGGCGAGGCGCTGACCCGCTTCACGGGCTCGGCGCCGGTCGTGACCGACCGGACCGCCGCCGCCTCCCCCGCGCTGGTGGGCATCGCATCGCCGGACGTGTGATCCGCGCTCAGCGGGCATGCTCGCGCCATGACCTACAACTCACAGCTGCCAGCCGAGACCGCGCGCGGCCACTTCGAACGGCAGGCAAGCGCCTTCGCGAACCGGCTGTCCGCGGACGGCTCCAGCGGCTGGGCCGCCGAGCCAGGCCGCTACCACCTGTACGTGTCCTTGGCCTGCCCGTGGGCGCACCGCGCCGTGATCGTGCGACAGCTCAAGGGACTGCAGGACGTGGTGAGCATGTCCGTGGTGGACCCGCTCCGTGACGAGCGCGGCTGGGCCTTCCGCGAAGGGCGCGGGCACGGGACCGACCCGGTCAACGGCTTCGCGTTCCTGGCCGAGGCCTATGCGGCGACCGACCCCGCCTTCGCCGGCCGCTTCACGGTCCCGACGCTGTGGGACCGGCAGACCCACCGCATCGCCACCAACGGCTTCAGGACCCTCGATGCGGACCTGGCCACCCAGTTCGACGCGCACGCGGAGCATCCCGATGTCGACCTCTACCCCGCGGCGTCGCGCGACGAGATCGACGCGCTCGACGAGGTCGTCTACGACGATGTCAACAACGGCGTGTACAAGGCCGGGTTCGCCGGCACGCAGGAGGCCTACGAAGAGGCCGTGCAGGCGCTGTTCGCGCGCCTCGACCAGCTGGACGAGCGCCTCGCGCAGCAGCGCTTCCTCGTGGGTGAGACGCTGACGGTGGCCGACATCAGGCTCTTCACCACCCTGGTGCGCTTCGACACGGTGTACGCCGTGCACTTCAAGTGCAACCGCAGGCGGGTCGTCGACTATCCGAACCTGTGGGGCTGGTTGCGTGAGTGCTATCAGCGGCCGGGCTTCGGCGACACGACCGACTTCGACCACATCATCCGCCACTACTACCTGACCCACCAGCACCTGAACCCCGGCGGCATCGTGCCCGTCGGGCCCGACCTCGACTGGGCAGCACCCCACGGCCGCGACCGCGTGGGCTGAAGGGGTCGGATGGGCGGGGCGTGTCCAGGGGCGTGCCGCGGCGTGGCGACGTCTCCGCGGCTACAGCAGGCGCCGGGCGTGCTGGAGGGTGGAGATCGCCGCGATCGTGGATTCCGCGCCCTGGTTGGCATTGGTGCCCTCGGGGGTGAGGCCGTCGCGGCCGCCGCCGGTGACCGGGTCGTACAGGGGCGCACCGACGTCGTTGTCGCCCAGGAACCAGCCGGCCGCCATGCGCAGCCCATCCAGCCAGGTGGCATCTGCGGTGACCTCGTGGGCGCGGGCGCAGGCGTCGGCCAGCGCTGCCACCTCGATTGGCTGCTGGTCGAACCCCGGACGCGGCTCGCCCGGCTCCCAGCCCCCGACTGGCGTGGGAGACAGATGCCCGTCACGCGTCTCGACGTTCAGCAGCCACGCCAGCTGCGCCGCACCGGCCGTGACCCACGCGTCCTCGCCGAGCAGGGCACCGGCCGCCAGCAGGACCCCCGGCAGCGCCGCGTTGGCGTAGGTCAGCCGGCCGTGCGGCCACCCTCGGTGAGCAACGTCAGCCGGCGCCGCCGGTTGCGCCGCGAACAGCCGCGCGGTGTCGGCCAGGAGTGCGGTGGCGGCAACGTGGCCGGGGTGTGCCCCCAGCACCTCGGCCGCGCCGAGCGCCGCGTGCGCCATCGCCCTCGGCCACTCGCTGCGGTGCGTGGCGGCACGCTCGAACAGCGGCAGCGCCGGGTCGGCCAGAGACGGCCGGGTGGATCGGGGACGGTCCGCTGCTGCCGTCCCCAGTGCCCACAGTGCCCGACCCCAGTGGTCCCCGGTCCCTGGCTGGTCCTGCCAGCGTCGGTCGTGCGACATGCGGTTGCGCATGGTCCCTTCGGCGGACATCCCGTAGCGCAGGAACGCGAGGTAGCGGACCGCGAGGTCGGCGACCGGGGGCGTCGGGTCCGGCTCCCGCAGCACGACCAGCAGGGCACGCGCCACATCGTCGACGCAGTAGCCGTGCTCCAATAGCGGGACCGTGTGGGTGGCGTGCTCGAAGACGCCCGTGTCGTCGGTCAGCCGCAGGAGGTGTGCGAACGACGGGGCCGGCGCAGTCGACCGGGACGGGCTCACCTTGCCGCGCGAGCCGCAATGCGCAGTCCTGGGACCTCGAGCTCCGTGGCGAGTGCCACGTAACGGTCCGCGACCGCGGACCAGAACAGCGACGGGGCGAGCTGCAGGGCGGCGGCGGTCAGGCGGGCACGCAGCACCTGATCGGTCAGCACCGCACGGAGCGCAGCTCCCAGCGCCTGCGGGTCACGGTGCGCGACGACCACGCCGGCGCCGCCGGACAGCAGCTCCACCGCGTGCGGGAACGCCGTGGCGACCACGGGCTTGCCCGATGCCAGCGCTTCGACGAGCACACCCGAGGTGACCTGCTCGGTCGAGTCGTAGGGCAGCAGCACCACGTCCGCCCCGCGGATCAGGCGCAGCAGGCCGGGCTCGTCGCAGTAGCGGTCGTCGAACGTGACCACGCCTGCGGCAGCGGAGCTCGCCGCCCGGGCGCGCAGGGAGTCCTTGTAGGCCTCGCCGTGGAGTTCAGCGACCTTCGGATGGGTCTGGCCGGTCACGACGTAGCGCCCGGGTGGGTCGAGGTCGCGCAGGGTCGCGAACGCGTCGATCGCCCACTCGATGCCCTTCCCCGGGCCGATCAACCCCCAGGTGAGCGCCGTCCGGCCCGTCGGAACCGGGCCCAGGTTGGGCGTCGCTCCGTGCGGGATCACCAGGACGTCCGCAGGGTCGATCCCGTGGATCTCGACCAGCCGCGCCCTGGCGATCCCCGACATGACCACCAGCCGGTCGGCGCGGGCGGCGACCTGCTCCAGGACCGCGCGCTGGTGCGCGGTCGGTGCCGAGAGCACCGTGTGCAGCACGACGACGCGGGGTGTGGTCAGCTCATCGAGCAGGTCGACGACGTGCTCGCCGTCACGGCCGCCGTAGATCCCGAACTCATGCTGGACCACCGTCACGTCGAAGTTGCGCAGCGCGGCGGCGGCACGACGCCGCGAGGCAGAATCGCTGGTGTGCAGCCACCCCATCACTTCGGCTCTGCGGGAGCGCTCGTGCCCGTCGACGATCTGCACGACACCCGTCCGGCCGCCGGCTGGCCGTGACGCGATCGCAGCCCGCGTGGCGGCGGTGAACGTCGCAAGTCCGCACTGCGTCGGTGGGTAGGTGCTGACGAACCCGATCGACACCTCTCGCCACGTGGGTTCGTGGCGCTCATGGACCGAGATCTGACCGTCTTGAAGCACGCATACCTCCTGAAGATGCCGCTCGCGTCGATCGCATGAGCGAACAACCCATCATGCCCTGTCGGCGCCGGTAGAGTCACCGCAATGGATTTTTTCCCTGACCCGTCCCTGCCCCTCGATCCGCTGCCACCTCCTCCTCCTCCCCGTGGGGCTGGGCAGTCGATCGCCGTCAGTCGGGCAGGGCCGCGGCTGCTCCCCGATTGCCGCCGCGTCCTGGCCCGGCCGTTCGTTCCAGGCGAGTGGGGGGCGGTGCACGGTGAGACTCGCCTGGAGACGATCCTCGAGCGCATCGGGAAGATCTCCGACACCCAGGCTGCGAGGCTGATGGCGGAGGTCCGGGCGGGGTTCGGCTCACGCCACGCCGACCTTGACGCGTTGCTGGAGGACCACTGCGCGACGGTGGCGCCCCACCTTGCCCACGACGGGCTGCCGCCGGAGCGCCGCCGCCTCGTCGGCGCCTACCTCACCCGCGAGTACGCCCTGGAGGCCGCGGCGCTGTCCAACCCGTCGATCGTCCTCGCCCCGGATCAGGAGGGTGTGGCCGAAGGGGCGATCCGCTTCATCGTCAGCCTCCGCGCGGTGGGGGAGGGGCACCTGTCGTCGATCGAGCTGCGCTCGGGCATGCTCAGTGCGGCCGGCCAGATCACCCTCGACGCGCCCGGCCATTGGGCCAGCACCGGGGCACGCTCCTCGCCCACGGGCTACGACAAGCACCTGTTCCGGGTGAAGCTCTCCGAGCTGGGCGCCGACGAGGGCGTCGTCGCCTCCGTGATCGACCACCTTCCGGACCCGTTCGGTCGCGACGAGCTCGAGGCGGCCGTCACCAATGTGTACGACGGGCTGTCGGCCTCAGTGGCGCACGAGAGCGTCAAGCTGATCCACCTCCTGGCTGCCTCCAACTACGTCGTGACCTTCACGGACGACACCCCGCTGTCCGAAAGGGTCCTGTACCCCGCGGCGCCGCGCGAGAGCCAGGGCATGGAGGACGCCCGCTTCGTGCGCTTCACCGGCGACGACGGAGCCGTCACCTACTACGCGACCTACACGGCCTACGACGGCTTCTCGATCCTGCCCCAGCTGATCGAGACTCCGGACTTCCGCACGTTCCGCATCGCCACGCTGAACGGCGAGGCCGCGCAGAACAAGGGCATGGCACTGTTCCCCCGCAAGGTCGGCGGCCGATACATGGCCCTGGGTCGCCAGGACCGCGAGAGCATCACGATCATGACCTCGGACAACGTCCGGTTCTGGACCACCAGCGACCGGCTGCACCCGCCGATCCAGCCCTGGGAGCTCGTCCAGACCGGCAACTGCGGCTCACCCATCGAGACGGAGGCCGGCTGGCTGGTGCTCACCCACGGGGTCGGGCCGATGCGCCGCTACACGCTCGGGGCCATCCTGCTGGACCTCGACGACCCGAGCAGGGTGATCGCGCGCCTGCCGGACTCGATCCTCGGGCCCGACGAGAGCGAGCGGGACGGCTACGTTCCCAACGTCGTGTACTCCTGCGGCGGCATCGTCCACGACGGCTGCCTCGTGCTGCCCTACGGGTTCTCCGACGTCGGCGCGGCCTTCGCGCTGATCGGAATGGACGACCTGCTCGACCGCCTCGCCGACCACCGCTCCAGGGCTCTGGCGTAGACGTCGAGGTACTCGTCGACCATCCGGTCGACGGAGAACCGTCTGACAGCGGTGGCGCGCACGGCCGCCCGGTCGAGCGCCGCGGCCTTGGCGACGCCGGCGACTGCCGCGTCCTGGTCGGCGACCAGGAGACCGGTCACGCCGTCGTCGATGATCTCAGGCATCGACCCGAGCGGATGGGCGATCACCGGCGTGCCGCACGCCATCGCCTCGACCACGGACAGGCCGAACGGCTCAGCGAAGTCGATCAGGTGCAGCAGCGCCGTCGCCCCGCCGAGCAGCGCGGTGCGGTCGTCGGGGCCTACAGAGCCGAGGTAGGTGACCCGCTCGTCGTCGAGCTGGGGTGCGACCTCGGCGTCGAAGTAAGCCTGGTCCTGGACGATGCCGGCGATCCGCAGCGGCAGGCCCGCTCGGCGGGCGACGGCGATCGCGGTCGCGGTGCCCTTGTCGGGGTGGATGCGCCCGAAGTGCAGGAGATAGCCGGCCGGCTCGTCGTGCAGCGGGAAGTGCTGGACGTCGATGCCGTGGTGGACCGTCGCGAGGTAGCCCAGCGCCGGGTGCCGGTCCGCGTCACTGATCGCGACGTAGAAGCCGCGCTCGGCATAGCGCTCGTAGACAGGCACGATGCCCTCGGAGGAGAAGCCATGGATCGTCGTGACCACCGGGGTGTCGACCAGCGCGCTGTAGGACAGCGGCAGGAAGTCTGCGCTGTTGTGGATGAGGTCGAACTCGCCGGCGCGCTCGAACGCCGCGGCCACGTTCAGGCACTCCCACGCCTTGGCGTTGAGCGTCGGGTCCTCGGAGTAGGCGCGCGGCGCTGTCCCGACCAGCCGGGCGCTGGTGACGGAGTCCGCGGTCGCGAACAGCGTCACGTCCACACCGCGCGCGACCAGGCCCTCGGTCAGCAGCGAGACGAAGCGCTCCCATGGCCCGTAGTGGCGGGGCGGCACCCGCCACGAGATGGGCGCCACCATGCCGATCCGCAGCATGGACGCATCCTCGCACAGCCAGCGACGACGCTGCCTATTCGTCGGGTCGGTCGCGCATGAGGTAGGACTCCACCTCCCCGGCGAAGGCGACGAGATCGTCCAGGTCGTCAAGCTGCCCCCACACCTGCGCAGGGTCGACCTCGACGTAGGCGTGCACCAGCACGTTGCGCAGACCAGCGGCCGGTCGCAGTCGCCGTGCGAGTGTGTCGGGGATCACCTTCTCACGGCCCAGCAGCGTGAACGCCGAACCGTAATCCTCAGGCGCCGCCGAGCTGTTCTCGGCGAGGATGTGCATGGCGATGTCGATGGCGGATTGGATCGCCACCTGCAGATGCCGCTCGACCTGCGCCTGCAGGTCGGGATCGGCCAGCAGCGCCTCTCGGCCACCGGCGGCGACGGTCCGGAGGGCGGCCACGCGCCGGTCGATCTCACGGAGTCTGCGGCGGACGACCTCAGGGTCGACCAAAACGGCCCTCCTCCAATCGATGACGCGTGCCTTCCGCCAGCGCGCGGCGCAGCGGCGCGGTGTCGAGGTAGCGGTCGACGGTGCGCGTCCAGTGGCGGACCCTCGCGGGTTCGTCGTTGCTGATCAGGAGGATCCCGTCACGCAGCACGCGGTAGGCCAGGGCGACGGGGGCGTCGTTCAGCACGACGAGATCGACAGCGTCGCCGAGTCGCGAGCCGAGCTCCAGCCGCCGTCGGCGGTTGTCCGCCTCGGCCGTCAGGAGCACCGCGACATCGACATCGGAGGCTGGCCGCGCCGTGCCGCGCGACCGCGACCCGAACAGGTAGGCGACGATGACGTCGGGCTCGGAGGCCAGCCGCGCAGCCAGTTCGGCTCCGGCGGTCGTGCTCGGTGCGACCACGGGCTCCTCCTGCTCGTTTCCTCCCGTCGTGCGGGCGGGACCACGATACCGGGGCGGTGCGCCCCGCCGGCCGTGGCACCGGCGGATGAGGCGGGTTGAGCGGGGTCGCGCGACGCGCGCCCTCCTGTCGGGCGCGGTGCGCGTCCTGGACTCGCCGACGTGCAGCCTCATGTCCGGAGCCGCGAACTGAGCGCCTGCCGCTCCGATTGACGGCTCGGAGAAAACTGACCCTTGACAGGGCTTCGTAAGTGATCGAAAACAGAGCACAGGAAACGTAAGCTCACGTCCCCACCTGTCCACCCTGTCGAGCTTCTAGGAGCAGCGATGCGCGCCTCGCGATCCCGTCACCTCATCCCCCTCATGCTGGTGCTGCTCATGGCGGTGGCTGCCTGCACCAACCCCGGCGGAGAGACCGCGGACGACTCGGACGCCGCCGACGAGTCCCAGGATGTCGCCGCGGACACCGAGGAGCCTCAGGACCTCGATGAGGCGGCGTCTGAAACGGAGGCGACCGACGAGGCGACCGCTGCGCCGACCGACGAAGAGGACGCCGGCGACGGGACGCAGCAGGTGCTGCGGGCAGCCTCCGATGATGTCGAGACCTGCACCTACGACGGCGAGCCCATCGACCTGACCGAGGTCACCGTCGGGTTCTCGCAGTCGGAAGCGGAGAACAACCCGTTCCGCATCGCCGAGACCGCGTCGATCCAGGACGAGGCGTCCGAGTTGGGGATCGATCTGATCGCGACCAACGCCAACACCGACCTGGCCACGCAGGTGGCCGACATCCAGGACATGCTCGCGCAGGGCGTCGAGGTCCTGATCGTGGCGCCGCTGAACTCCCAGGGGCTGGAGCCCGCGCTGGATCAGGCCGCCGAGCAGGGGGTGCCGGTGATCACGATCGATCGCCAGCTCGAATCGGAGCCGTGCGAGGACTATGTGACGTTCATCGGCTCGGACTTCCTTGAGCAGGGCGAGCGGGCGGCGGAGCAGATGCTGGAGGCGACCGGTGGTGAGGCCACGGTGGCGATCCTGCTGGGCGCTCCCGGCAACCTGGTCACCACCAACCGGACCGACGGGTTCGTCAACGCCGTTGAGGGCGACGAGGCCGTGGAGATCGTCGCTCAGCAGACCGGTGAGTTCACACGCGAGGGCGGGCAGCAGGTGACCGCCCAGCTGATCCAGGCAAACCCGGACATCGACTTCATCTACGCCGAGAACGACGAGATGGCACTCGGGGCGCTGCAGGCGCTTCGTGACGCGGGTCGCACGCCCGGCGAGGACATCCAGATCGTGTCCATCGACGGCACGCAGGAAGCGGTGCAGGCGGTCGTCGACGGGGCGATCTACGCCGTCGTTGAATCGAACCCGCGCTTCGGACCGTTGGCCTTCCAGGTCGCGCAGGACTACCTGAACGGAGAGGAGATCCCCTCCGAGCTGCTGATCGAAGACGCCATCTACACGCGGGACAACGCCGAGGCCGACCTGGGCAACGCCTACTAGGGCCGGGCGCCTGGTGGCTCATCACGAGACCCTCGCGCAGCGCGTGGTCGACCCCGTTCTGGAGGTCGTGGACGCCACCGTCCGCTTCCCCGGGGTCACCGCGCTCGACGAGGTGTCGTTCACGCTCCTGCAGGGGCAGATCCATGCCCTCGTCGGGGAGAACGGCGCCGGCAAGTCGAGCCTCATCAAGGTGCTGACAGGCGTGTACCAGCCCGACGGCGGGGAAGTGCGCTACGGCGGTCAGCCGGTGCGCTTCGATGACCCCGCGGCGGCGCAGCGGGCGGGCATCTCGACGATCTATCAGGAGGTGAACCTGGTCCCGCTGATGAGCGTGGCCCGAAACATCTTCCTGGGGCGAGAGCCCAAGCGGCTCGGGCTCATCGACTACCGCGAGATGAACCGGCAGGCGGCCGCGGTGCTCGACCGCTACGGGATCGGCCTGGATGTCACCGCCCCGCTGCGCAGCCTCGGCCTGGGCGTCCAGCAGATGGTCGCCGTCGCCAGGGCGGTCTCCCTGGATGCGCGCGTGGTCATCATGGATGAGCCGACCTCCTCGTTGGAGGCGAAGGAGGTGGAGACCCTGTTCCGCGTCATCCGCCTCCTGCACGAGCAGGGGGTCGCCGTGGTGTACGTGAGCCACCGCCTGGACGAGCTGTTCGCGATCTGCGATGAGGTCACGGTGCTGCGCGACGGGCGCACCGTGCACACCGGCCGGATGGGCGATCTCACCAAGGCGAGCCTGGTGGCCGCGATGCTCGGTCGCGATCTCGCCGCGGCCAAGCAGCGCCAGGGCACCACGCACCGCGAGATCGACGAGACCCCCCCGGTGCTGCGCGTTCGTGGTCTGCAGCGCACGCCCGTGCTGCACGGCATCGACTTGGACGTGCGACCCGGCGAGGTCGTGGGTCTGGGCGGTCTGCTCGGCGCGGGGCGAAGCGAGACCGCTCGGGCGGTCATGGGTGTGGATCCCGTCGACCGCGGGACGGTGGCGGTGGACGGCACGGAGATCCGCCGTGGCTCGCCCGGGGCGGCCGTCGGCGCCGGGCTTGTCCTGCTGCCGGAGGACCGCCGCAACGAGGGCATCATCCCGAACCTGTCCATCCGCGACAACATCGTGCTGGCGGCGCTGCCTCGGCTGTCCCGGGCTGGGGTGGTGTCCGACAGGCGCGCCGACGAGCTCGTGTCGACGTTCATGCGCCGGCTGGGCATCAGGGCCTCCGGTCCTCACCAGAAGGTGCGGGAGCTGTCCGGCGGTAACCAGCAGAAGGTCATGCTGGCGCGCTGGCTGTGCCTGCAGCCCAAGGTCCTCATCCTTGACGAACCGACGCGGGGCATCGATGTGGGCGCCAAGGCGGAGATCCGTGACCTGATCGACGAGCTCGCCGCCCAGGGCCTCGGTCTGGTGCTGATCTCCTCAGAGCTGGACGAGGTCGTGGAGGGCTCGGACCGGGTCGTTGTGCTGCGCGACGGGCGCATCGCCGATGAGCTTGCTGGCGATGTCGTGACCGAAGCCGCGCTGCTGCAAGCGCTGGCCGGCCGGGCGATCGACCTCACGGAAGCCGCTGCCGATGGCTGACACCTCGGTCGTCTCCCGTGGTCACCGGTCCGGCGTGTCGGACTGGTTGCGCGAACGCGGCGTGTACGTCGCGCTCGCGCTCGTGCTCGCGCTGAACCTGGCGGTCACCAGCAACTTCGCCTCGACCGGGAGCATCGTGCTCCAGCTGATCGAGGTGGTACCGATCCTGCTGGTTGCCCTGGGGCTGTCCCTGGTGATCGGCACGGAAGGCATCGACCTGTCGGTCGGTTCGGTCATGGCGATCGCCGCGGGGGTCCTCCCGCTGTACCTCGGGTACGGCGCAGTGCCAGCCATCCTGATCACGCTTGCGGTCGGCGCCCTCGTCGGCCTGCTCAACGGCACGCTCGTGGCGCTGGTCGGCATCCAGCCGATCGTGGCCACCTTGGGGGTCCTGGTCGGAGGACGCGGGTTGGCGCAGGTGATCGCCGGCGGTCAGCAGCAGCGCATATCCGACGACACCATCAGGGCGCTGGGGAGCTTGCGCCTTGCGGGGGTCCTGCCCGTGTCGGTGCTGATCGCCTTCAGCGCAGTGCTCGTGATCTCCTGGGTGACCCGACGCACGACGTTCGGCCGACACGTGGTCGCGGTCGGCGGCAACCGTCGGGCCAGCCGGTTCTCCGGGTTGCCGGTGCGGCGCACCCTACTGGGCGTCTACGTGCTCTCCGCCGTCCTCGCCGCTCTCGCGGGGATCCTTGCGACGGCCCGCCTGGGCGCGAGCGACACCCCGAACGTAGGCCAGCTGATCGAGCTGTCCGGGATCACGGCCGTGGTGGTGGGAGGAACGCCGCTGTCCGGTGGCAGGGTGCGCATCCTCGGCACCGTGGCCGGTGCCCTGCTGATGCAGCTGCTGAACGCCACGTTCATCATGAACAACCTGCCGTACACCTACGCGCAGATGATCCAGGCCGTCATCATCCTCGTGGCGATCTACGCCCAGCGTCCGGGGGTCTCATCATGAGCGGCTCCGACGTCGGATCGAGGGACTTGCCCGAGGGTCCTCCGCGTGCGTCCCCGCCGCTTCCTCCTGCGCTCGACGAGCCGACCGTGCGGGCGACGTCGGTGCGTCCTGGTCGTCGGGAGCGCCTCGCCGGCGCGCTGCAGCGCAACGTCAGCCTCGGCCTGCTCGTGCTCGTGGCGCTCGCCGCCACGCTGGCCTTCCCGGACTTCGCGAGCCGCGCGAACCTCTCGAACGTTGCGATCCAGAATGCACTGCTCGCGCTGGTGGCGGTTGGGATGACCTTCGTGATCATCAGCGGCGGAATCGATCTGTCCGTGGGGTCGGTGTTCGCCCTCGGTGGCGTCCTGGCGGGGTTGGGATCCGCGTGGGGGCCGGTGGTCGCCCTCCTGCTCCCGCTGCTCGTGGGCCTGGCCATCGGCGCGTTTCAGGGTCTGCTGATCGGGCGTGCGCGGATGGCGCCGTTCATCGTCACGCTCGCGGGGTTGCTGTTCGCCAGGGGCGCCGCGCTGGCGATCTCCGATCAGCTGCCCATGCCCATCCAGGGTGAGGCCGCCAGGATGGTGGGTCAGTCCGGGGTCGCGGGCTTGGCCTATCCGGTGTTCATCGCGTTGGCCGTGGTCGGGTCGGGCGCGGTGGTGCTCAACCGCACGCGCTACGGGCAGTCGCTGTTCGCCATCGGTGGCAGCGAGGAGGCGGCTCGGCTCATGGGCCTCACCGTGTGGCGGAGCAAGCTGATCGCGTACGCGACCACCGGAGCGCTGTCGGCGTTGGCCGGAGCGCTGCTCGCGTCTCGGCTCGGTTCCGGCCTTCCGACCGCGGCGCAGGGGATGGAGCTGAACGCCATCGCCGCGGTGGTGATCGGCGGAACGCTGCTGACGGGGGGCGCGGGGACCATGAGCGGTACCCTCGCCGGGGTCCTGCTGCTGGGGATCATCCAGAACCTGATCAACCAGGTCGGCAACCTCGGTTCCTACACCCAGCAGGTCGTCAGCGGCGCGTTCCTGCTAGTCGTCGTCGTGGTTCAGCGCTATCTCACCCGCGAGCAGCGACTGTAGGGAGCCACGTTGTGTGCGATTCGTCGATGGAGCGTCACGTGACTACCCGAGCGACCGCTGACTCACGGGAGCCCGAGGGCAAGGTGCGCCGGCCCGGCTCGTCCGAGCGCGAGTCAGACTTCGACCTTCCCATCGAGCTGCGGCGTCAGCACATCGCCGCGGAGCTCGCGAGCCATGGCTTTCGCAGGGTGTCCGAACTCGCGGACGGCTACGCGGTCTCCGAGGTCACGATCAGGGCGGATCTGTCCGCGTTGGTCGGACGTGGGCTGGCGCGCCGCGTCCGCGGTGGCGCCGTGCCGTCAGACGATGGGATGGGTGGCGTCGAGCGGACCTTCGAGCAGCAGCTGGGTGACCACGCAGACGAGAAGCGCGCCATCGCCCGCGCCGCCGCGGGGCTGGTGCGCCCGGGCCAGATGGTCGCGCTCGACGTCGGCACGACGACCACGGCGGTGGCCCAGGAGCTGGCTACGGACGCGTCGCTCAGCGAGGTCACGGTGTTCACCAACGGGCTGACGGTCGCGATGGAGCTCGAGCGGGCGATCCCGAGGCTGTCGGTGATCTTGTCCGGGGGGTCGCTACGCCCGCAGCAGCACTCGCTGGTCGAGCCGCTCGCGGGGGTGCTCCTCGACCGCATGCACCTCGATGTGGCCATCCTGGGCTGCACCGGCGTCGCCGCCGATGCGGGGATCACCAACGTCAACCTGCCCGAGGCCGAGATGAAGCGCCGCATCGCTGACGCCGCGGGGCGCCTGGTGGTGGTAGCCGACGGGAGCAAGCTCGGGGCGGTCTCGATGGCGCCGGTGTGGCGTCTGGACCAGGTGGACCTCCTGCTGACCGGGACCTCGGCGGACCCGCGCGCCGTGGAGGCGTGCCGGGAGGCGGGACTCGACGTCGAGGTGGTCACGTGACGGGCGGCGAGGCGCAGCCGCCCCACCGGCGCTTCGACCCGTTGGCGGACGAGTGGGTGTTGGTGTCGGCCGGGCGCACCCGGCGACCCTGGAGGGGGGAGGGGGGCGCCGCCGAGCCTCCCCGCGCCCCGCTCCGCGACCCCGACTGCTACCTGTGCCCAGGGGCGGCACGGGCCGGCGGGACCCGGAACCCGGAGTACGACGGGCCATGGGTGTTCGCCAACGACTTCCCCGCGCTGCGCCCCGATGCGGTCAACGGCCAGCCCTCCGCGCACCCCCTTCTGCGCCGCGATCCGCAGGCGGGCGAGTGCCGCGTGCTGTGCTACGCCCCGCGCCACGACCTCACGTTGGCCAACCTTCCGCTGGCCGACGCGCGCCGGGTGGTCGACGCCTGGGCCGGCCAGGTCGCCGAGCTCTCCTCCCGCTACGCGTGGGTGCAGGTGTTCGAGAACCGCGGCGAGATGATGGGCGCGTCCAACCCGCATCCCCACGGCCAGGTGTGGGCGTCATCGACGCTGCCCAACACCGCCGTGAGCGAGGACCGCACGCAGGCCGCGCACCTTGCGCAGACGGGGCGGTCGCTGCTGGTCGCGTACGCCGAGGTGGAGACCGAGGCCGGCGAGCGCGTCGTGCTGGCCACCGACCACTGGCTGGTCGTGGTGCCGTTCTGGGCACGGTGGCCCTTCGAGACGATGGTGCTGCCGCGCCGTGCGGTGCAGCGCCTCCCGGACCTGACCGACGCCGAGCGCGACGACCTGGCGGACGTCATGGGTCGACTGCTGCGCCGCTGCGACCACCTCTTCGGCGTGCCGTTCCCCTACTCGATGGGCTGGCACGGCGCCTCGGGGACCGCCGACGCCCCGCACTGGCAGCTGCACCTGCACGTCTACCCGCCGCTGCTGCGGTCGGCCACGGTGCGCAAGCACATGGTCGGCTACGAGCTCCTGGCCAACGTCCAGCGGGACCTCCCGCCCGAGGAGGCCGCGGGGCGGCTGGCGGCGCAGCCCGAGCAACGGAGCACGGCGGCGGTCGCATCGTGACGACGGCCCCCCGCGCGGTGGCGCGCGCCGCCGCCGGGTGCCGTCAGGCGACCGGCTGCGACCCGGAGGTCGTCGTCCGGGCACCCGGGAGGGTGAACCTCATGGGCGATCACACCGACTACGCCGGCGGGTTCGTGCTGCCGATGGCCATCGACGCGGATACCGCGATCGCGCTTGTCCGGCGCGCCGCGCCGGTCGTGAAACTGCGCTCCGAAGGTGTCGACGCGCTCGCGAGGATCTCCCTTGCGGAAGCTGATGACGCCCATTCGGCCTCGGGGTGGGCGAGCTACGTCGAGGGCGTCCTGCGACGCCTGCTGGCCACCGGCACGCCCGCGCGCGGTTGGCAGGGCTGGCTCGCGTCGGACGTGCCGATCGGCGCCAACCTGTCGTCGTCGGCTGCGCTAGAGCTGGCGGTCGCCCATGCGGCCTGCGCGGTCGCGGATCAGCATCGGGACCCGGCCGACCTAGCGGTGCGGGCCATGGAGGCCGAGCACGGCTGGCCGGGTACGCAGTGCGGGATCATGGACCAGCTGGTGGTCGCCAGCGCCACCGCGGGTCACGCGGCCCTGATCGACTGCCGCAGCCTGGCCGTGACGCCGGTGGCGCTGCCGGAGGACCTGGCGGTCGTGGTCATGGACACCGGGGTGCGGCGTGAGCTGACCGACTCCGCCTACAACCAGCGGCGCGACGAGGTGCAGCACGCCGCCGAGCTGCTGGGGGTCGAGACGTTGCGCGACGTGGCCGTCGACACCCCTGGGCTGGGTGCGCTGCCGGAGCCGCTGCGGCGTCGTGCGCGGCACATCACCTCGGAGAACGGCCGCGTCCACGCGTTCGCTCACGCGCTGGCCGACAGCGACCGGTCGGCGATGGGACGCCTCATGCGAGCCAGCCACAGGAGCTTGGCCGAGGACTACGAGGTCTCGGTGCCCGAGCTCGGGATCGCCGTGGACGCCGCCACCGCGCAGCCGGCCTGCGTGGGCGCGCGGCAGACCGGCGGGGGGTTCGGGGGCTGCATCGTCGCCCTGGTCGAGCGCGACGGCGTCGGCGCGGCGGTGCGGGGCATGGCCTCGGCGTACGCGGACCGGACCGGGCGCATCCCCCAGGTCCGCGTCACCCGGCCGGTGGCCGGCGCGTCCGTGGTCGATCAGGCCGACGCGAGCGTGGGGTGACAGCGATGCGCGTGCTGGTGACCAACGCCTACGGTGAGTCCAAGCCGCTGTGGAGCGCGCGCTGGCCTGGCTCGCGGCGTGGACGCCCCTCTCCGACGCCGCGCTGCGGTACTCAAACGCCGCCGGTGCGACCACCGTGCGCGGCGAGCGCCACGCTCCCGACCGCCGCTCGCCCGCCGCCTCGTCTCGTACATGTGTTCGAGTATAGCAGGCCGCTGCGACAACCAACCCGACCCGCCACCATCCTGTGGACACTGGCAATGACGGACACTGGCAATGACCGAGCGGCGGGCGGGGCGTGACGCGATCATGGGCGCTCATGACCCTGCGCATCGGCCCCATCCCCGTCGACCCGCCCGTGGTGCTCGCGCCCATGGCGGGCGTGACCGACGCGCCGTTCCGGGTTGTCTGCGCCGAGCAGGGCGGCGGGCTGTTCGTGTCCGAGATGCTGACGGCCCGCGGCCTGGTCGAGGGCAACGCCAAGAGCTGGGACATGGCGCGGCACCATCCCGCGGAGCGCGTGCGGTCGCTCCAGCTGTACACCTCCGACCCGGTCGCGGTCGGTGAGGCCGCACGCAGGCTGGTGGGGGAGCGGGGGGTCGACCATCTCGACCTCAACTTCGGCTGCCCGGTGCCCAAGATCACCCGCAACGGCGGCGGCGCGGCCCTGCCGGTCAAGCGCAGGCTGCTGGCCGCCGTCGTCGGCGCCGCGGTCGCCGGCGCCGGCCAGGTGCCGGTCACGGTCAAGATGCGGATGGGCCTGGACGACGACCGCCTCACCTACCTCGAGGCTGGCCGCATCGCGGCACATGCGGGCGCCGCGGCCGTCGCGCTGCACGCGCGCACCGCCGTGCAGGGCTACGGCGGTGACGCGCGCTGGGAGGCGATCGCCGGCCTGAAGGCCGCGCTGCCCGGCGTGCCCGTGCTCGGCAACGGCGACATCTGGGCCGCCGAGGACGCGGTCGCGATGGTCGCCGCGACGGGCTGCGACGGCGTCGTGATCGGGCGAGGGTGCCTCGGCCGGCCGTGGCTGTTCGCCGACCTCGCCCGCGCCTTCGCCGGGCGGACGCCGCTGGGCCCCCCGCCCCTCGGCGAGGTCGTCGTCACCGCCCGGCGCCACCTCGACCTGTCGGTCGAGTGGTACGGCGACCAGACCGGCGCGGTCCGCCGGTTCCGCAAGCACCTGCGATGGCACCTGCAGGGCTACCCGGTCGGGCACGCGGTCCACAGGGACGCCGGCGGAGTTGAGACCGTCGCGCAGGTGCACGCGCTGCTCGATGGGCTGGATCCCTCCCTGCGCGTGGTCGCCGACGCGGTCCGCGCCCCGCGAGGCCGCACCGGCCCGGTCGGTCGGCTGGTCCTTCCCCAGGGCTGGTGCGACGACCCGGATGCCCCCGTGGAGATCCCCGAGCCCGCCGGCGCGGCGAGCGGCGGGTGAGCGCGCCGCAACCGCGGACGACGCGGCAGTCCCGGACGCCGAGCTTGGTGCTCGCGTCCGGTTCGCCGCGGCGCCTGGAGCTGCTGCGCGCGGCGGGCCTCGATCCGCTCGCGCGACCTCCCGACGTGGACGAGGCCCCTCGTCCCGGCGAGGCGCCAGTGCCCTATGTCGTCCGCGTGGCGCGGGACAAGGTGCGGGCGGTCCCCCGCGAGGACGGCGAGGTCGTGCTGGCCGCCGACACCACCGTGGTCATCGACGGCGAGCCGCTCGGCAAGCCTGCCGACGCCGCGCACGCCGCCGACCTGCTGCGCCGCCTCGCGGGCAGCGCTCACCACGTGACGACCGCCGTCGCCGTGCTCGACGCGGTCGGGGGGCTCACCGAGTCCGTGGTCACCACCGAGGTGCGCATGGTGGCCCTCGACGACGCGGCGATCGCCGCCTACGTCGCCACCGGTGAGCCCCTCGACAAGGCAGGCGCCTACGCGATCCAGGGCCGCGCCGCCGCACTCGTCGAGCGCATCGACGGCAGCTACACCAACGTCGTCGGTATGCCCCTGGTCGAGACGCTGCGCCTGCTCGCAGCCGTGGGCGTCGTCCCGACGAGCGGCTAACGTCGCCTGACCACAACGCCTCGATCCAGGAGCCCTACCTATGAACCAGCTCACGCCGACAGGCGCCGAGGTCGCCCTCGGGGAGGTCGTGTTCGGTGCGATGACCTTCGGGTCCCAGGTCGACGAGGTGGAGGCCGCGGACATGGTCGCGGCGTGCCGGGACGCCGGGATCACGATGTTCGACACCGCCAACAGCTACAACGGGGGCGCGTCGGAGGAGATCCTGGGACGGGCGGTCAAGCCGTTCCGCGACGAGGTCACCATCGCGACCAAGGTGGGCAACCCCGTGCGGGAGGACGGCGTCGCAGTGGCGGGGCTGAGCCGCACGGCGATCCGCGCCGCCGTCCAGGGCAGCCTGCGGCGGCTGGGGACCGACCGCATCGACGTCTACTACCTCCACCGCCCCGACCGGGACACGCCGATCTCGGAGAGCCTGGAGGCGCTCGAAGAGCTGGTGCGCGAGAGCAAGGTCGGCCACACCGCCCAGTCGAACTACGCAGCGTGGCAGATCACCGAGATGCGGTGCCTGGCCGAGCGCAACGGCTGGCCCCGCATGGGCATCTCGCAGCCCATGTACAACCTGCTGGCGCGCCGGGTCGAGGCGGAGTACGAAGCCTGCTCGGAGCGCCTGGGACTGACCAACGTCGTCTACAACCCACTGGCCGGCGGCCTGCTGACCGGCAAGCACCGGCTCGAGGCGCAGCCAGCCAACGGCGCGCGGTTCTCGCAGGAGACCTACAGGGACCGCTACTGGAACGCGGCGCAGTTCCGGGCGGTCGAGCGGCTCCGCGACGTGGCTGACCTGGCCGGGCTGACGCTCGTGGAGCTGTCCCTGCGCTGGCTGCTCGGCCGGCCGCTGGTTGACGCGGTGCTGCTCGGCGCCTCGAGCCTCGAGCAGCTGCGCGCCAATCTCGACGCGCTGGACGGCCCGCCTCTGGACGATGACACCCTCGCGGCATGCGACGACGTCTGGGCGGGGCTCGAGGGCGCCGCTCCCCACTACAACCGCTGACACGTGAATGGGCCCTGAGCGCCCAGGGGCGAGCCCGCCGGGGTCGACACCGTGTCGAGATTCCTGCGCTATGCGTGGCTGTTCCGACACAGTGTCGGACCAGCCTGCGACAGGCGATTCTCACCCTCCGCCTGCGTGAGAACGCCTCCGCCGGCGGGGCAAACTCGCGCAGGCGCCGGTCGGAATGTGGCAGGCCGGCCGCACGACAGGCGACCGACGTGTGGCACGGCGCGCCGGGTCGACCAGCGCCGCGAGCCACGTCCCGCTCACGCCCTTGGCGGCCAGCTCTCCGACGGGCGCCGGCTGCGCCCGCCCGAACGCACGCACGACTTCAAACCATGCGACAATAAACGAAGGCTCTGGCTGTACCCTTTGCTTATCGCCTACGTTACCAAAGGATGCATGTGTGAGCGGTCGCGACATCGCCATCGAATGGCAGGGCCGACCAGCCACGGCGTGGTTGCCCGACCCCCTCGCCCACCAGCCGCTTGAGGTCGAGGCCGCGACCGTGCGGAAAGTGGAACGGGCCGCCGCAGCGGTCCAGCGGGCCCGCGATCGCCTGCAAGCCGACTGGGAGCCGCTGGCCCGCCTGCTGCTGCGCGCCGAAGGGCTCGCGTCATCGGCCATCGAGGGGCTCCGCGCACCGGTCGCCGCGGTCGCGGCGGCCGAGCTCGGGTCGCCGGTGGACGACGAGGCGGCGTGGGTCGCTGACAATCTCGCCGTTGTCGATCTGGCGCTGGCGGCCGCCGGCACGGACAGCCCGCTGCGCATCGCCGACCTGCACGCGTGGCATCGGCGGTTGATGCGGCACGGCCCGCTGGACGACAGCCTCATCGGTCGGTTGCGCGACCGCCAGGGTTGGATCGGTGGCCGAGGCCCCCATGACGCCGTCTACGTCCCTCCCCCACCGGAGCACGTCGCCGCACTCATGGATGACCTGATCGTCTTCGCGAATCGCACCGACCTCGACGCGGTCACACAGGCGGGCGTGCTGCACGCGCAGTTCGAGACCATTCATCCGTACGGCGACGGCAACGGGCGCATCGGACGCCTGCTCATCGGTTGGGTGCTGGCGCGGCGGCTCGACGTCGCGGTTCCTCCCCCGACGAGCGTGCTCATCGCCCGTGACATCGGCGGCTACCTCGCCGGCCTCCACTGGTTCCGAAGCGGCGAGATCGGCAGGTGGCTGGGATGGTTCGGCGACGTGGTGCACGCCTCGGGGGCGGCAGCGGTCGAATGGGCGGCCGAGATCGGCGAGGTGCTGACCCGCTGGCGCGACAGCCTGGAGGACCTGCGCGCAGACGCGGCTGCGCGGCGAGCGCTCGGCGTCCTGGCCGGCCACCCTGTCATCTCCGTGGCCCGTGCCGCGACGCTGCTCGACGTGACCGACACCAGCGCCCGCAACGCCCTCAACACGCTCGCTGAGCGAGGCTTCCTGGTGCCCTACGTGCCGCCCTCGTCGCATCCCGGCCGGCCACGCCATCTGTGGGTTGCCGAGGAGCTCATCAGGCTCGTGCGCGGCTGGGCCCGCTGACAGCCGTCGGGGGTGAGCGTGATGGACGGCAAGGCCCGCACCCCGCGACCTCGACGCCCCACCCGGACCACGAAGCGTCGCCTTGGGCCACGCCCACGGCCTCACAGGTCGAGGTCCACGGTGCCGGCCGGGGCGCCACGCGGCGGCAGGACGGCCTTGGCCACCATCGTGGTGACCCAGCGCTGCCAGCGCTGCGGGCTCCACCCGCGGTCAACGGTCGTCAGCCGCACACCTGTTTCCTCGACACCAGGATGACCGTCAAGGCCAGGGGTGACCAGAGCGGCGGGGCGTTCACGTTCCTGGAGTGACCCCGCACCGCTGGGCTTCGGGCCCCCACGGCACGTCCACCACGCCGAGGACGAGGCGTTCTACCTGCTCGAGCAACCTTCTGCTCGGTCACGACCAGGTCCATCACGGCGTCCTCGGAGAGCTCCCGCCAAGGGCTCGACGCCTGGAGCTCCCTCTGGGCGCGCAAGGCGAGCGTCCGGCGCAGCGCCTGCTCCACCAGCTCCGCGGTGTCCGAGCCACCTTCGGACGCTGCTGCGGCCGTCTGCTCGTACAGCGTCGGATCGATCGGCACCGACGCCCGATTCGTGCTCATGTCACCAAGGCTACATCGGCTTGTCCGCGGGATGTCATCAAGGTCAGCCCGGCAACGGGCGGGGACGATCGGATGATCGCGACGCTGCGAGCCGTTCAGCCCGCATCCGGCGATAGGGCTCGCTCGACCTCCGCCACGGCAGCACGGCCAGCAGCGAGTACGGGCTCTGTGGTGCGCATCGCACGTGCGAGGACAAAGGCACCCTCGAGTAGGGCGACGAGCACGATGGCCACCTCCCGTGCCCGGTCCGGCGCGATGCCGGCTGCTCGAAAGCGCTCGCCGAGGAGTTCGAGCCAGCTCTCGAAGACATCGGCACATGCTTGGCGCAGAGGTTCGCTGGTGTTGGAGACCTCGAGTGCAACGGTGGCGATCGGGCAGGCGTCGGCCCAGTCGGTGTCCCTCAGGGTGTCGGCCGCCCCTCCGAAGAGGGACAGTGTGGCGCTGACGACGTCGGCAGCCGTGTCGAAGAAGAGCGGCACCAGCTCCCCATAGGCCGCGCCGGAGCGTCGGACCGCCTCCGCGCCGAGCTGCTCCTTGCCACCTGGAAAGAAGTGGTACATGGAGCCGAAAGGAGCCGAGGCCGTGGTCACGATCTGTTTCACGCCCGTCGCCACGTAGCCCTGGCGCCAGAAGAGTTCAGCGCCGGCATCGATTAGACGCTCCCTGGTGTCGCTTGGCATCGGTCTCCTTCACACGAGTTGCGCGGGTTCCCGCTGCCGCCTACAGTATCGCTAGAGCGATCAATCTAGAGGCCACGCTCATCCTGCGCGGAGCACCCAAGGAGCATCGATGCCCACGGCTGCGCTTCCTGCTGGACCCGTCGGCTACACCGATACCGGCGGCAGCACCAAGCCGACCGTCGTGCTGACCGGAGGGCTCGCCATCAGCGGCAACCTTTGGGACCCCGTCGTCGAGCGCCTGCGGCAGGAGTTCCGATGCGTCGCTGTCACCCTGCCGCTCGGGGCGCATCGCGAACCGATGGCCCTGGAGGCCGATCTGTCGCTTGGCGGCCTGGCGGAGATCCTCGAGAGTTTCCTTGGGTTCCTCGACGTGCGTGACGTGACCTTCGTCGAGTGCGACACCGGCACGGGCCAGATGCTGGCCGGCCGAGACTGCGAACGCATCGCCCGCATGGTGCTGTGCTCGTGCGAGACGGCGGAGAACTACCCGCCTGGTCTACCGGGGCGCACCCTCGCGTTCGCTGCGAAACTCCCCGGCGGCGTCAACGCCGCCATGCAGCAGTTGAGGGTACGTGCCCTTCGCCGGACGCCGTTCGCTTTCGGCAGGATGGCCAAGCATCCGATCCCCGACGCGACGGTGGATGACTGGCTCCGTCCGCTGCAGACCCAGCGGGCGATCCGCCGCGATCTCACGAAGTACCTCCGTTCCGGCAAGGTCAGTAGGCAGGCTCTGCTCGACGCGACCGGCAACCTCGGCTCGTTCGACCGTCCCGTCCTCGTGGTGTGGGCGCGCGAGGATCGGGTGATGCCGCTCGAGACCGGGCGGCACCTGGCGGGGCTGTTCCCCCAGGCCCGGCTGGTCGAGATCGACGACAGCTACACCCTCATTCCCGCCGACCAGCCCGAGCGGCTCGCCAGCGAGATCCGATCGTTCGTCCACGCCGCGGCCCCGCCTTCCTAGCTGGCGCGAGATCCCATTGGACATCGCCTGCGCGTTCCTCCGACACCCCGGCGCGAGACGAGCCGGCCGAGCACCTGGGCGTCGGCGGCATGGCCGTACGACTCACCCGCGGTGTACCGCGACGTGCGGTGTCCCTCGCACGCTGCGCTGACCGCGCGAATCGCCGGTACAGCTCGGGCTTTGGGGAGTCCATCAGGGTTCAACAGCTCAATGGCCACGGGTCCTCCTCAGCGTGCCCGCCCCAGGCGCCAGATGCTCGCCCGCTGGGAACCGGTGACGCCGCTCACCGCTGTCCTGCCTCGCGACGCCCTCGATGTCCACGTGCCCGCGAGCTACAACAACGGGCGCGATGGATCGCGACCGGACGGTGGGGATTGACGTGTACCAGGAGCACGTTCCGAAGGGCCCGTGGCGTTGGGACCTCGTCTGCGCGTGGACGTCGGTGACGGGGCGCGCGGGCGCCCACCGAGGTGTCGTGGTCCCCGACGGGTGCGCCGACCTGCTGTGGTCCTCGACTGGCGGGCTGGTCGTCGTCGGCCCGATGACCCGGCCGGTCACGCCGTCCTTCCCGAAGGGCACCGCGCACGCAGCGTTACGTCTGCGGCCGGGTCACGCTCCGCGGGTCCTGGGAGTCCCTGCCTCAGCGCTCACGGATCTCACCGTCCCGGCCGCCGACGTTCTGGGCGAGGCTGGGCGACGACTCGCGGAGCGGCTCGACGAAGACGATGGGCAAGCCGCGCGCGTGGCGCGCCTCATGGCGCTGCCGGAACTGGCGCCGGCGGCCGACACCGACGCGCGAGTGCTCGAAGCTCTTGCGTGGCTCATCGCCCGACCTGCCCGTCGGGTCGAGCAGGCCGCCGACCACGTTGGACTCTCCTCGCGCCAGCTGCAGCGGCGCGTGGTCACGGCCGTCGGCTACGGACCGAAGCGGTTCCAACGCGTTGTCCGGGTGCAGCGGGTGCTTGCGGCGGGACCCGCGGCGCTCGGTGATCTTGCTCGGCTCTCGGCGGAGCTCGGGTTCGTGGACCAGGCGCATCTCAATCGCGAGGTCCTTGCGCTTGCCGGCCGCTCTCCGACACGAGCGCTCGCCCACGGCCGCGCGACGCTCACGTCCGAAACGTCCAAGCGTCCCGAGGGGGCGGCCGTGCAGACTGAGGATCGACGTCCCACCACCGAGCGCCAAGGATCCCGACCATGCCCGTCCGCTTCGACCTGATCGGCCTCGTCGTGGCCGATCTCGCCGCCTCGCTCGCCTTCTACCGCCGTCTGGGTCTGGCCCTGCCAACCGACGCCGACGACGCGCCCCACGTCGAGGTCGCCTTGCCTGGTGGCCTGCGGCTCGCCTTCGACCCCGTCGAGACCACCCGCGGCTTCGACCCGAGTTGGCAGGCGCCAGCGGGGTCGTCCAGGATCGGACTCGCCTTCGCCGTCGATCTCCCCGAGGAGGTCGACGCGCTCCACGATGAGCTGGTCGCCGCCGGGCACCCCTCCCATCTCGAACCGTTCGACGCGCCCTGGGGGCAGCGGTACGCGACCGTGCTGGATCCCGATGGCAACGGCGTCGATCTGTTCGCGCCGCTACCCGCCGGTTGACCGCTCGAGCTGTTCGGCGCAGTGGATGAGCAGCGCCCGCAGCCGGTCACGCTCACCGAGTGGCAGGCCGGCGAGCATGCGCTCGTGGATGCCGGCCGTGGCGCCTTGGCACTGCGCCAGCAGCCGCTCGCCATCCTCGGTGAGGCGGATCTGCATGACGCGGCCGTGACCTGGGTGAGCGGTGCGCTCGACGAGCCCAGACCGCTCCAGACCGGCGAGGACCTGGTTCATGGTCTGCGCCGTGACGAAAATGCGCCGGGCGAGCTCGGCGTTGGACAGCCCGGGTTGGTTCTGGAGCACGCTGAGGGCCGCGTACTGCGCCAGCGTGACCTTGTGCTCGCGCAGGGCGCGCTCCATGACCCCGCGCAGCGCCTGCTGCACTCGCTTGACGAGGTAGCCGATCTGCTGTTCGACCCCGTCGCGATGCGCGTCGGCTTGCATATCAGGAACCTTACGTTAGTATCAGGACACTGATACTGTAGCCAGACCGCCGCCAACCGAGTAGCCGGCCGCATCAGATAGCGCGGACACTTCGTACCGAGGGTTCGTACGAAGTGTCCGCGCTGCGTACGCCGGCCGACCGTCGCGACCGCTTCGACCAGCTCGCAGGGGGATGAGTGCCATCACCGATCTGGTGTCGTGTTATCATCACGAGGCATGGTGCGCACGCAGATCACACTGACCGAGTCGCAGATGGCGGCCTTGCGTGACGTGGCGGGACGGCGCCGGAAGTCCATCGCCTCCGTGGTGCGCGAGGCGGTCGATGAGGCACTGCGCCAAGACGTCCGACGGCGGCGCATCGAGCGCGCCGTTGAGGCCGTGCGCGACCACCCCCAGGGTTCCGGGCTCACCGACATCGCGCGCAACCACGATGACTACCTCACCGAGGACCTCAGCGGGTGAGCGTCTTCGTCGACACCTCGGCGCTGTACGCGCTGCTCGACGGCGACGACGACGATCACCGCGCGGCTACGGACTACCTCGCCAGCTTGGCGGAGGCGCCCACGCCGCTGGTCACCCACGACTACGTGGTCGTCGAGACGAGCGCGCTCGTCCAGCGACGCCTCGGCATGTCCTCGGCTCGACGGCTCCACGAGCGGGTGCTGCCGGCTGTTGACGTCGCCACGGTGGCTCGCGAGGTCCGAGACGCAGCGGTCGCGGCGCTGCTCGCCGCAGACCGGCGCGGCGTGTCGCTCGTCGACTGGGTCAGCTTCGAGATGATGCGGCGGCGCGAGCTCGACTTGGCGTTCGCCTTCGACGAGGACTTCGCTCGACAGGGCTTCCGTCTCGCGCCGACTACGTGACGGGACGCTGACCGACAGCCCATCAGCGATTCGTGTGGAGCGAGTGAGGGAATCGAACCTCGATGGCCTCAGGGCCGGCACCGCCAACAGATAGGGCGAGCACGTGCGCGTGGACTTCTTCTTCGACCCGGTCTGCCCGTGGAGCTGGATCGCGTCGCGGTGGGTGACCGGCGTCGCAGGACGCCGCGACGACCTCGACGTGCGGTGGCGCGCCTTCAGCCTCGCCATGAACGACGACGGCAAAGCGCTCCCTGACGACGCCAGGGACCTCCACCATGCCGGCTTGCGAGCGCTTCGTGTCGTCGAGGCCGTGTGGGCCGCGCACGGCGACGGGCCGATCGGTGACCTCTACACCGCGATGGGCACGCGGGTCCACCACGGCGCGGATTCCGAGCTCGCCGGGATCGGCGAGGCGCTCGGGGCCGCGGGTCTCGACCGCTCGTTCGCCGCCCAGGCCGACGAGGCGCGCTGGGACATCGAGGTGCGCGGCTCGATGGACGAGGCGCTCGACGCGGTCGGCGGCGACGCTGGCACCCCGATCATCGTGCTCGCCGACGGTGACCGGGTCGGCGGCGTGTTCGGTCCGGTGCTGTCGCCCGCCCCGACGGGCGCCGACGCGGACCGGCTGTTCGACGCCGTCGTCACCGCCGCGCTGACGCCCGGGTTCCACGAGCTGTCCCGCACCCGCGACACCGCTCCTGAGCTGCCACCCCCGCCGGTCGGCGGGTAGCGCGCTAACCCTTCAGGCTGGCGCCGATGTCGGTCTGCAGGAAGTACCGCTGGAACGCCAGGAAGATGACCACGGCCGGGATCGCGAGCACCGTCGCACCGGCCAGGATCGCACCGAAGGGGTTCGCCGCGGAGGCCGCGACGGTCGTGATGTAGTTGGCCAGCGAGACCGCGAGCGGCTGCATCGCCGCCTCCTTGGTGATGAGGAACGGCCACAGGAACTCGTTCCACGGCCCGATGAAGGACACGAGGACGGCCGTGAGGATCGCCGGCTTCGACATCGGGATCGCCACGCGCATGAGGATCTGCAGCTCCGACGCGCCGTCGATGCGCGCCGCGTCGAACAGCTCGGCCGGCAGCGACCGGAAGAACTGCCGGAAGATGAACACCGCCGTGGCGTTGACCGCGAACGGCACGATCATCCCGAGGTAGGTGTCGGCCAGGCCGTAGGTCCGCACGATCATCACGTACAGCGGGATGAGCAGCAGCTGGAACGGGAGGATGAGGGTCAGCAGCATCCCGCCGAACACCAGCGCGCGGCCGCGGAACTCCAACCGGGCGAGGGAGTAGCCGGCCAGCAGGCCCAGCACCAGGGTCAACAGGATCACCCCCCCGGTGAAGATCGCCGAGTTGAGCAGGCTGCCCAGCAGGTCGACCCGGCCGTTGATGGCCTCCAGGTTGGCCAGCGTGAGGTTCGACGGGTCGGGGAACGCGCCGGACACCGTGGGATCAGGCTCGCGCTGCATGGCCCCGACGATCATGTAGTAAAACGGGAACAGGAACACGATCGCCCCTGCCAGCAGGGCGAGGAAGCCGGCGACGCGGCGCAGCCGGCTGCCCTCGCGGGTAGCGGACGGCGCGTTCGGCGTGGTCGCGGCCGTGCCGCCGACCGTCTCGCCGGAGGGGTCGGACCGGTTCACCGATGTCGCGCTCACGCGGGCTCACCCTCCTCGACGAACCGCCGGTAGACCAGCGACACGCCCATGACGAACACCGCCAGCACGACGCCGATGGCCGCGGCGTAACCGGCCTCGCCCTGCTGGATCCCCTCCTGGTACATGAGGAGCACCGGAGAGATCGACGCCTGGTTCGGTCCGCCCCCGCCGGTCAGCAGGTACGGCTCGGTGAAGAAGTTCGCGCCGACGATCGTGGCGAGGATGACCACCAGCGTCGTGGCCGACCGTACGCCCGGCACCGTCACGGCCCGGAACCGGCGCACGACCCCGGCGCCGTCCACCTTCGCCGCCTCGTACAGGGTCTCCGGGATGTTCTGCAGGGCCGCCAGGTACAGCAGCACGTAGAACCCCAACTGCTTCCAGGTGGCGAACAGCGCGATGATCGGCATCGCCCAGAAGGAGTTCACCAGCCACGACGGGTCAGGCGCCAGCCCGCCGGCCAGGCTGTTCACCAGCCCACCCGAGCTGAACAGCCACAGCCACACGCCGACCATCGCGACGCTCGCGGTCACGTACGGGACGTAGTACGCCGAGCGGAACATCGTCCGCAGCGGCAGCGCGGTGTTCAGCGCCGCCGCCAGGACCAGCGCGAGCACGACGGTCAGCGGGACGTTGATCAGGATGAAGATCGCCACGTTGAGGGCCGCCCGGTGCACCACAGGGTCGCTCAGCGCCTGGGCGTAGTTGTCCAGGCCGACGAACGGCCGCTCCACCTGCGCGCCCGGTGCGGCGAAGAAGTAGTCGCGGAACGAGATGACGACCGCCAGCCCCATCGGCCACGCGAACAGCGCCAGCCAGAACAGCACGTAGGGCGCCGCGAAGAGCGCGCCGATCGGCTGCCGCCCGAGGAGGCGCCGCGTCACGGGCGCACGAGCGGGCGCCTCCGCGCGCGGGGTGGCGCTCATCACTCGGCGATGAGGCCGGTGATCTCCTCGGCCGCCTGCTCGAAGGTGGGCTCCACCTCCGCCTCGCCGAAGATGACGGCCTCGGAGTAGGCGTTGCGGAACGTCTGCCACATGTTGATGGAGTTCTCGACGTTGGGTACCTCGACCGTGCGGGCCGCCTGATCGGCGAACAGCTGGTAGTCGGGGTTCTCCTCGAAGTAGTCGGCGTAGGTCCCGGGAAGGTCGGCGCGCATCGGCATCTGGCCGGTCTCCGCAAGGAGCAGGCCGTCGTTCTCCTCACTGGTGGAGAATTTCAGGAACTCCCAAGCCGTCGCGCGGTTCTCGCAGCTTGAGTACAGGCCGATCGACTTGGCGTCGGAGAACGAGTACGTCTCCTCGACCGGGGTGCCGTCCGCGGTCGGGACCGGAACGACCCCCCAGTCGACCTCGCCATAGACCGCGATCGCCCACGGCCCCACGATCGCCATGGCTGACTGGCCGTCGGCGAACGCGTCGCCAGCGGCCTCCTCCTTCGGCGACAGACCCTCGTCGTACATGGTCCTCCAGAACCCTGCCACGGCCAGGCCCTCTTCGCTCGCGAACCGAGGCTCACCCTCCTCCACGAGCTGGGCGCCGCCGGTCTGGGCCGCGAACAGCGGGTAGAAGTCAAACCACGGCTGGAAGAACTGCGAGGCGGGCGAGGGCCAGATCGCCGCCTCGGCGGCGCCCGACTCGACGAGCGTACGGGACGTCTGGAGGAACTCCTCGTACGTCGCGAGCGGCGGCTCCTCGCTGTCGATCCCCGCCTCCTCGAACAGCGCCCTGTTGTAGAAGACCATCACGGGGTTGGCCTTCCAGGGCAGCTGGAAGTACTGCCCGTCAGCGGACTGGTACTGCTCGACGCCCTCGCCGGTCCGCTCCTGCACGTAGCTCGCGCCGTCGGAGAACTCGTCGAGGGCAACCAGGCCGCCCTGCCGCTCGAACTGCGG
Source organism: Euzebyales bacterium (assembly GCA_013695145.1). Classification (GTDB taxonomy): domain Bacteria; phylum Actinomycetota; class Nitriliruptoria; order Euzebyales; family Egibacteraceae; genus JACDBB01. The sequence continues at coordinate 2,564 of JACDBB010000083.1, read as the reverse complement.
CACCGCCGCCGGCGAGGTGTTGTAGATCAGGCACGGCGTGTTGCCGGCGGCGATCGACGCCTGGATGACCTCCTCGGAGCTGTCGCCGGCCGGGATCTCCTGCGCGCTGACCTCCTCATCGGGGTGCTCGGCGTTCCACGCCTCGACGACCGCCTGGCCCCACGCGATCTCTGCCTCGTTGTTGGAGTACCAGATGTCGATCGGGCCGCTGGCCTCCTCCCCGCCGGCCTCGTCCTCCTCGTCCCCGTCCCTGGCGCAGGCGGTCAGTACGAGGAGCGCGGTGAGGGCGACGGCGACACGACGCATGCGACGGGAATGCATGGCTTCTCCTTGTGGACCCAGTGGGACCCGACACTCGCCGTGAGCCGAACCGCCACATCATACTCACTCGTCGCGTTGCGCACTCGGGCTGGCGCCCGCCGGGGCTCGCTGCGCTCACCCCTCACCCAGGAGCTGGGCCTTCTGGGCGGAGAACTCCTCGTCGGACAGCACGCCCCTGGTGCGCAGCTCGTCGAGCTTGGCGAGCTCATCGGCCACCGACCTACTCCCGGCCCCCGCGATGCGGGCGAGGTCGCGGTCCTCGCCGGCGTCGGCGGCACGGTAGATCTCGTTCTGCACCCGCGAAGGGTTGGGGATGTCGCTGAACTCCTGCCGGCCGCTGGTGCCGGCCGACTCGATCACCAGGTCGCCCGAGCGCATCAGCCGCTCCGCGAACGACTGGCGGAACAGGATGTTGTTGACCCGCTCCAGCGGGATCTCCAGGCCGGACTTGGAGAACACGCCGGTCCGCCAGATCAGCCGCTCGGTGGTCACCACGAAGTTCGTGGTGACCCAGGTCGTCCAGCGCGCGACGGCCCACAGCAGCGCGACGCCGAGCAGGGCGAGCGCACCCCACCGCGCGAGCTGGTCGAGCTCGAGGACGAACGCTCCCACCGCCGCCGCGACGGTCAGCGCGACGGCCAGCAGCTGCCGCCAGAAATAGTGCCAGTGCGGCCGGATGTCGACGACGATCTCCTCGTCGTCGTTCAGGAGCCTGCGCGGGTACGGCACTGCGGTCCCCCTGCTCATGCGCGGTCGTGGCCGCAGTGTCGCCCATCTGACGCGCCCGCGTGCGGCATCATCCCCAGCGGGCCGCCCGGCTGCGCGCCATCAGCTGCTGTTACTGCACGAGCAGGGTGCCCTCCATGAACTCGTGGCCGGGGATGGCGCAGTAGTAGCGGTACTCGCCCGGCGCGGCGGTGATCTCAACCCTGGCTGACTGGCCGGCGACCAGGGTCTGGTTCACCCCAGCTCGTCAACGGTGAAGGTGTGGGCGTAGGGGTCCTGGTTGTCGACGAACACGGCGCTGTCGCCCGCTGCGACCGTCACGGTCGGCGGGAAAGCGGTCTGAGCGATGACGACCTCGGTGTCCCCGGACTCGGCGACGACCGGGGCGAGCGTCAGCCGGCCGACGACGCTGACCGCCAGCGCCAGGATGACCGCGGCCGCCCCGACGACCGACAGCGCCAGGGGCACGGTCGAGCCAGGCCGACGGCGCAAAGCCGGCACGATCGCTGCCGCCGTGCACACCGCGGCGGCGCAACCCAGCACCGCCAGCGTGAAGTCGACAGGGTCGCGCGGGCGGCTGAGGCCGTCCAGGATGACGGCGGCGTTCAGCGCGAAAATCAGCACGGTCGAGACGCCGACGACGGCGACCCCCGCGGTGGGCTTGCGCCGCCGCAGCGCGAGCCCGCCGACCACGAGCAGGACGTAGATCGCGAGTGGGGGGATGGGGAAACGCGCCAGCACCATCAGCACGACGAAGCCGCCGGCCAGCGCCGTTGCTGCGCGGAAGACCAGTTCCCGCCAGGGGTTCGCTGCGCCGGGGGCGCCGCGGTCGGTCTCCGACACGGCGGTAGGGACCATGACGGCGTCACTCATGGCATGCTTTCCCGCAGACATCGTGGCGGGCCCGCTCCCGCCACGGAAACCCTCGAAGGCTACACGGGCTCGCGTACCCCTCCATGGCCCGAAGTGACTATGTTCCGAGCGCGGGAACCCACCCGAGCGGTGACGGCGTCGGAGTTGGCATGCGCACTCGACGCCATGCTGGATGGCTGCTGGTGGCCGCGCTGGCCGTCTCGCTGGCGGCGTGCGGGCCGCAGCCGGCAGCGGGTCCGGACCCGACCACGACCCCGTCAAACGCCTCAGGAATCGACCGGCTTGTCCCACCGACGGTGTCACCGCGGCCGTCGGCGAGCCTTCCCGCCTCCGCACCTTCTCGCACGGAACCCGCCGCCGCGGTCCTCGAGCTGCGTGTCGACTGCGGCGACCTGCGCGATGGCCGCCGCGCTGGGGGCCAGGGTCCGCCGTTGACCGACCGCTACGGCGCCGGGCTCATCTGTGTGGACGCGCTCGACGGACCGTAGCCGGGCACTCGATCGGAAGGCGGCGGCTAGTGCTCCTCCGCGGAAGTCTCCTACATTCGGCCACGCCTGCCCGTTCATGGCCTCAAGCGCCGGCCGGGCTGGGGCTCGCTGCGTTGCTTCGTCGCCCAAGTACGGCCCGGTACGAGGCGCTCCTCG
>JACDBB010000077.1 GCA_013695145.1 Euzebyales bacterium | reverse complement strand
GCGCGGCGGCGGGCGCGACGCTCGGCGGACTCCTGCGCGGCGCGCGCCGCCGATTCCTCGGCGCTGGGAGCGGTGCCGCCCAGGTGGGTGGGCTGCCACCAGCGGTCGGCGTCGCCCGCGGGCCGCTGCGGATAGGTGCGCGCGAGGTCGTCGACCAGCTCGGCGACGCTGGCCATCAGCCGCTTCGTGACCGCTCCGGCGTCGTCGTCCGGTCCGTAGGCGATCGGGGGCCCGAACGCGACCGAGATCGCCACGCCCCGCTGGAACTGGCGCGGCTGCCCCTTGGTGAGCAGACGCTGACTGCCCCACACCGCGCCCGGCACCAGCGGGACACCGGCCAGCATCGCCATACGCGCCGCGCCGGTCTTGGCCCTGGCTGGCACGAACGACCGCGAGACCGTGCCCTCGGGGAACATGCCGACGACCTGGCCGCGCTCGAGCGCGGCGACGCCCGCGCGCAGTGCGTCGACGGCGCTGCCGAAGCGGTCGACGGGGATGTGCTTCATCCTGCGCATCAACCGGCCCGCCACAGGGTGGTCGAAGACCTCCTTCTTGGCCATGAACCGCACCAGCCGCTTCCGCTCACGGGCGGCGTACCCGACGAACGTGAAGTCCAGGTAACCGATGTGGTTGGTGGCCAGCACCGCGCCGCCGGTCCGCGGGATGTGCTGGCTGCCTCGGACGTCGATCTTCCAGCCCATGACCCTGAACAGACCGACGAACGCGCCGATCACACAACGGTAGACCGGCTCCACGCCACGCTCCCCTCGCGCTCGACCCCGGTAGGACGGCGTCAGGCTACGCGAGGAGCGGGGTTCAGGTTGGTCGCGTCAGGGTGTCCTGCGGCGGGATGGCTGGACGCGTGGTGGCTCGCCGTCCTGCTTGGGGAAGTGCGGCGGCCAGGGGGCGTCGCCGAGGCCCTGCTCCTCGTCCCGGTGGGCCAGGTCCAGCAGCCCGTCGAGGCGGCCTGCGGCGGCGTCGATCCCTTCGGTGAGATCACCGACGGCCGCGTAGCGTTCGGCGAACCGGTCCAGCGGGAAATCGCGGGGGTCCACCTCGGCGACCTCGTCCCACGCCAGCGGCGCGGACACCAGGCCCGTCTGGCGAACGGAGTAGGCGCTGGCCACGGTGCGGTCACGGGCGTTCTGGTTGTAGTCGACGAACACCCCGTGGCGCTCCTCCTTCCACCACACGCTGGTCGCGACGCCCTGCATGCGCCGCTCCACCTCGCGGGCAAGGGCCAGCGCCGCACGGCGCACCGCCGTGAACGTCCACTCCGGGTGGATCCTCACGTTGACGTGCAGGCCCCGGTTGCCCGAGGTCTTCGGCCAGCCGACCAGGTCGTGCTCGCCGAGCACGTCGCGGACCACCAGCGCCACCTGTCGCACTTCGGCGAACGGCACGCCGGGCGTCGGGTCGAGATCGACCCGCAGCTCGTCCGGCGCGTCGAGGTGCTCCGCCCGCACCGGCCACGGGTTGAGGTCGAGGCAGTTGAGCTGCGCCATCCAGACCACGTCCACCGCGTGGCGGGGCACCAGCAGGTCGGCGCTGCGGCCCGACGGGAACGTCACCGTGGCGTACTCGCGACCGGCGGCCTTGGGCGCACGCTTCTGGAAGAACGGTTCCCCCGCCGCGCCGTCGTTCCAGCGCTTGAGCACGCTTGGCCTGCCGTAGACGCCGCGCAGCGCCCCCTCGGCGCAGGTCGCGTAGTGCCGGGCAACGTCGGCCTTGGTCCAGCCCTGCTCGGCGAACACGACCTTGTCCGGGCTCGACAGCCGCACCGTCTGCCCGTCGACCTCGAACTCTCGCTCCCCCAGTCCCATGGGGGAAGGCTACGCCTTCCGCGGCCAGCCGGTTCCTGGGACATCTAGGCTGGCGCGCCGCTGAGGGCGGCCGCACGATCCGGACGTGGGTGCCACGGCGCCGTGCTAGCGTCGGGGGGCTGGGCGAGCGCACCCTGAGCCGGTCGGCGGAGGTCACCATGGGCGAGCGACGCATGAGCGCCAGCGAGCGCCGGACCCAGCTGGTGGACGTCGGCAAGCAGGTGTTCGCCGAGCTGGGCTACGACGGAGCCAGCGTCGAGGAGATCGCCGCTCGCGCGCGGGTCTCCAAGCCGATCGTGTATGAGCATTTCGGCGGCAAGGAGGGCCTGTACGCGGTCGTCGTCGACCGCGAGACGTCCCGCCTGCTGGAGATGATCACCACGCGTCTCGGCCCAGGGATCGGCGCTCGCGAGCAGGTGTACGCGAGCGCCATGGCGTTCCTCGACTACATCGAGGACGACCCCGACGGGTTCCGGGTGCTGATCCGCGACTCACCCACTGGGTTCTCCGGCGGGGGCATGGCCGGCCTGCTGTCCGACGTCGCCAGCAAGGCCGAGGAGGTGCTGGCGGACGCGTTCTCCGCGTCCCGCCTCGACGTCGAGATGGCGCCGCTGTACGCCCACGCCCTGGTCGGGATGGTCGTGCGGGTCGGCGCCTGGTGGGCGGAGGAGCGCAAGCCGGCCAAGGAGGTCGTCGCCGACCACCTCACGGCGCTGTGCTACCTGGGCCTGTCGCGCTTGCCGCGCGACCCCTCCCGGCGCTCCCGCCGGCTGCGCAGCGCCGCGGGCGACGCCTGAGCCGTGAATGCGCCGGAGCGCCCCCGGGTCGACACCCTGTCGAGATTCCTGCGCTATGCGTGGCTGTTCCGACACAGTGTCAGACCAGCGCATGATGACTGGGGGCCAGCGCATGATGACTGGGGGCCAGCGCATGATGACTGGGGCGCGGTCCGTCATCCGGCGGCGAGCAGCTCGCCCGGATCGACCTCGCGCAGCGAACCGATGACCGCGTGGGCGGCGTCGGTCGGCTGGCCGGGGAAGGACGGGCAGCCGACGACCCACAAGCCCGCGGCCCGCGCCGCGCGCATCCCCACGGGGGAGTCCTCGAACGCCACGGAACGCGCCGGGTCCGCGCCGAGCAGCGCGCACGCGGTCGTGTAGAGGTCGGGGGCTGGCTTCGGCCGCTCGACGTCGTCCGCGCACACGATGGCGTCGAACACCCCCTCCAGCGCCACCGACGCGATGGCCAGCTCGGCGAGCCGGCGCAGGGAGTTGGTGGCCACCCCCAGCGGCAGCCTCCCGCGGAGCCCGGCGACGAGCCGCCCGGCCCCAGGAAGCAGCGGGACGCCCCTGCGGAACTCGGCCTCGGCCGCGGCCAGGAGGCGCCGGCCGATCTCGTCGGGGTCGTGCAGGTCGAGAAACTCGGCGAGCACCGCGGCGGCGTCGGCCGGCCCGCGCCCGAGCAGCAGCGTACGCACGGCTGGGTCCCATGGGCACCCGAGGCCCTCGACGACCGCACGCTCGGCGCGGCCCCAGGCGTCCTCGGAGTCGACCAGCAGGCCGTCGAGGTCGAACACGACGGCCTCCGGGCGAAAGCCCGGCTGGAGGCGAACTGGCGTACTCGGCGTGGGGAGGGCGGACATGGCGGGCAACCTACCCGCCGCTGGCGACCGGTGGCTAGCTGGCGTGCTCCAGCTCGCGCTGATGGCGGCGCTCGCGCTTCTCCTCGTAGCGGGTGGCCATGCCGTCCAGCCCGTCGAGGTAGGCCCTCAGGTGCTCGAGGGTCTGCTCAGCCTGCTCGTCGAGACCGGGGATCTCGAACAGGTTCCAATGGCGCAGCAGCGGCCAGATGACGTCGTCATGGTGGATGCGAAGATCGTAGATCCCCGCCTTGGCGATCTGCACGGCCTTGGACTGGAACTCACGGATCCCGGCGCCCGGCATCTGGAAGGCCATGACCTCCTGGGCGATGGCCTCCGCGGCGCGCGACGGGTCGATGTGCAGCGCGGCGCTCAGCGCGTCGCGGTAGAAGATCATGTGCAGGTTCTCGTCGGCGGAGATCCGCGACATGATTCGGTCGGCCACCGGGTCCTGCGAGTACCGTCCCGTGTTGCGGTGGCTGATCCGAGTCGCGAGCTCCTGGAACGACACGTACGCCATGCCTCGCAAGGCGTCCTTGCCGTCGCGGTCGTAGCCCGACTCCATGTTGTCCATGCGCCCGTCCTCGAGCTGGAACGGGTCGATGGCTCGGGTGACCGTGAGATAGTCGCGCAGCACGATCGCGTGCCTGCCCTCCTCGGCGGTCCAGCGGTGGATCCAGTTGATCCACGCCCCGTCGCCGGGGGAGAACATCTCGAAGATCTCGCGGTGGTAGCTCGGCAGGTTGTCCTCGGTCAGCAGGTTGACCTCGAAGGCGATCTGCGCGACACCGGTCAGGCGGGAGTGGTCAGGCGTCCAGGGCTCGGTGTCGGCGAAGTAGCCGCCGAAGTTCTTGCCCTCGCTGTAGGGCACGTACTCGTGGGGGTACCAGGGCTTGGCACGCTTGAGGTGGGCTTCGAGGAGCTCCTCAGCCTTCGGTTCGAGCTCGACGAGCAGTTCGCGGTCGCTGGTCCTGGACACGTGGCCTCCTCGGGGGGCGCTCGGGGCTGTGAGATACGGTTACGTAAGCGTAGGTTACGCGACCGTAGGTTCACCGTCAACCGCGTTGGTAGCCTCCGGCGACCCGCATCGCAAGGAGCTCGCGCATGAGCACCCTCGTCCTGATCCGCCACGGCCAGTCGGTGTGGAACGCCGAGAACCGCTTCACCGGCTGGGTCGACACCCCACTGTCCGAGCTGGGCCGCGCCGAGGCGCGCCAGGCGGGCGAGCGGCTGGCCGCCGAGGGGGTGCGCGTGGACCGCGCGTTCACCTCCACGCTTGTGCGGGCGGTCGACACCGGGCGGATCGTGCTGGACCAGCTCGGCCAGACCGACCTGGAGCAGGAGCGGGCCTGGGAGCTCAACGAGCGGTTCTACGGGGCGCTCACGGGTCGCAACAAGGCGCAGACGGCCGAGGAGTTCGGCGCGGAGCAGGTGCACGTGTGGCGCCGCGGCTTCGACGTCCCGCCGCCCGGCGGGGAGAGCCTGGCGGACACGACACGGCGCACGCTGCCCTACTTCGAGCGCGCGGTGGTGCCGGCGACCCGGGAGCACGACGTCGTCCTGGTCAGCGCGCACGGCAACTCGCTGCGGGCGATCGTCAAGGACCTCGATCAGCTCGACGACGACGCCGTCACCCGGCTGGAGATCGCCACCGGCGTGCCGCTGGTGTACGAGCTGGCCGACGGCCGCCCGACCGGCAAGCGCATCCTTGCGCCCCTGTAGCATGCCCGGTCCATGATCACCCCCGCCCGCCGCGCTCGCTAGCGCCCGCCACCCCCGTGGTCGAGGCCAACACCACCTACCGCTGCGCGCACTGCACGCAGTTGCTGCCCTTCGACGCGCACCTGCGCGTGCCGGACGCCTGCCTGCGCCGCTGCCAGGGCGGCTGCGACTGGCGCGAGGTAGGTCCCACCGACCCGGCCGTCCGAGCGGCCGCGTCGCTGGACGGCGACCTCGGCCCCGACGGACTCCCCGCCGCCCCCGGGGTCGCGTAACCGGCCGGGAACCGCCGAAAGGCCCACCGTGCAGATCACCGCCGCCGCGCAAGACCCCCTCGCCACCCGCGCCGACCTCCTCGCCGTCGGCGTGTTCAAGGGCGGCATCGAAGGACCGGGCGCCGCCCCCGTGCTCGGCGCACTCGGCCTCGACGCCCTCCCCGTCACCCCGGGCTTCCGCGGCGACATCGGCCAGCACCTGCTGCTCGCCGCGCCCGGGTTGGACGTCGGCGGCGTCCTGCTGGTCGGGCTCGGCCGCATGGACGAGGCAGACGCCGAGCGCCTGCGGCGCGCGGCGGCGGTGGCCGCTCGCGCGGGAGGGCGGGCGCGGCGGCTGGCCACCACCCTGGCCGAGGTCCACCCGACTGGCGCTTCCGTCCAGGCGGTCGCGGAGGGTTTCCTGCTGGGCGCCCACTCCGAGGACCGCTTCCGCTCGGCGCCTGCTTCCGATGCCAGCCGCCTCGACGAGGTGGTCATCCTGACGCCCTCCAGCCGCCTGTCGCAGGCGCGGGACGCCATCCGCCGTGCCGAGGTGTACTCGCGGGCGACCATCGGGGCGCGCCGCCTGGTCGACCTGCCGCCGTCGGCCAAGCGGCCGGCGCAGCTGGCCGACGCGATCGCCGAGCTGGTCGGCGAGGCGTGCGAGGTCCAGATCCGCGACGAGGCAGTCCTTGCGGCCCAGGGCTTCGGCGGGATCCTCGCCGTGGGCGCGGGCTCCAGCCACCCGCCGCGTCTGGTCACGCTGCGCCACCGTCCGAGAGACCCGCTCGGCCACGTGGTGCTCGTCGGCAAGGGCATCACGTTCGACTCGGGCGGGCTGTCGCTGAAGTCCCCCGCAGGGATGATGGAGATGAAGGCCGACATGGCAGGGGCCGCGGCGATCGCCGGCGCCTGCGCTGCCATGGCCGAGCTGGGCGTCCGGGTGGAGGTGACGGCGCTGCTGCCGCTGGCTGAGAACCTGCCCAGCGGTACCGCACAGCGCCCGGACGACGTCCTCACGGCGTTCGGCGGCACGACCGTCGAGGTGGCCGACACCGATGCCGAGGGACGCTTGGTGCTGGCGGACGCGCTGGCCCTCGCCGCGGCCGACGAGCCGGACGCGATCGTGGACCTGGCCACGCTGACGGGCTCGGTGATCGCGGGGCTTGGCCAGTACGCCGCTGGGGCGATGAGCAACGACCCCGACCTGCTGGCCGCCGTCCAGGCCGCCGCCGAGCTCGCAGGCGAGTCCGTGTGGCCGCTGCCGCTCTGGCCCGAGCTCGACCGCTTCCTGGCCAGCGACGTCGCCGACCTCCGCAACATCGCCGACCGGCCGCGCTGCGACCCCGGCGGCGGCGCGATCACCGCGGCGCTGTTCCTGCGACGGTTCGCCGGCGACGTCCCGTGGCTGCACCTGGACATCGCCGGGCCCGCGTTCCTCTCCCCAGCGCTGTCGACCGACTACCGCGGGCCTGGCGCGACCGGCTTCGGCGTGCGCACGCTGCTCACCTGGCTCGAGCGCCGCGCCTGAGAGCCCCCCGGCGGGTTGTCGACTTCAGCCGCTGAGAGCGGCTGAAGTC
>JACDBB010000069.1 GCA_013695145.1 Euzebyales bacterium | reverse complement strand
CCGACGGCTTCCCCAACGGGCGCCGTCTCGGTGACGACACCGTCGACATCTCGCTGCGAGCCGTCATGGGCGCCACGCCCCTCGGCGACTGCAACGGGGAGTCCCCCAACCAGGACCTCACCGATGGCGTCACGGTGAACGACAAGCCGCTGCTGACGTCGTTCCCGTACATCCCGGCGCCGCACTCGGGCTACGACGACCCCAACGGGGAGCGTGAGGAGTAGCCCGATGACCGACACCCGCGCGAGTCGCGCCGTCGCTGTCCCCACCGGGGACGGCGGCGACGCGCCGGTGGACCGGCGGGCCCCCGCCCGCCGGTCCCGCGCGGGGCGCATCGCCCGCCTGGCCACGGTCGCCGCCGTGGTCGGGCTGGCGCTGGGTCGCTTCGTGCTCGGCCCCGGCGACGCCGGGACCGGCCAGGCGGCCACGCAAGCCGAGGCGCCAGCGGACCCCTCGGCGGTCGTCAACCAGCTCGAGGCGGCGACGCGGGCTCGCCCCGACGACGCCGCCGGCTGGCAGCGGCTGGGCGTCGCCTACGTCGGGCGCGCCGCGCAGACCGGCGACCCCACCTTCACCGACCTGGCCGCGCGCGCGTTCGACCGCGCCGACGCGCTGGCCCCCCAGGACTTCATCACGCTCATCGGACGGGGCAGCCTCGCCCTGTCCCTCCACCAGTTCCCCGACGCGCTGGAGCTCGGCCGGCAGGCCCACGAGGCCGCCCCCTTCAGCGCCGAGGCCCTGGGCGTCCTGGTCGACGCGCAGGTCGAGCTCGGCGACTACGACGCCGCGGCCGCCGACCTGCAGCGCATGCTCGACGTCGACCCTGGGCTGCCCGCGCTCTCCCGCGCCTCCTACCTCCGCGAGCTGAACGGCGATTTGCCAGGCGCAATCCGGGCGATGCAGCAGGCCGGCATCGCCGGCTCTTTCAACAGCTATGACGTGGCCAGCGTGCAGGCGCTGCTGGGTCGCCTGCACTTCCACAATGGCGACCTCGAAGCCGCCGCGTCCGCGCTGGACCGCGCGGAGGGCGCCCTGCCAGGCGGGGTCGACGCGGCCATCGGCCGCGCCCGGCTGGTGGCCGCCCGCGGCGACGTCGACGCCGCGGTCGACGAGCTCGCCCCTGTGGTCGAGCGCACCCCCCGCCCTGACGCGGCCATTCTGCTGGCCGAGCTGGCTCGCGCCGCCGGCCGCGACGAGCAGGCCGCCGACGCCGAGGCGCTGGTCCGCACGCTGCTGACCCTGCAGGCGGCCTCCGGGCAGGACGTGGACCTGGAGCTGGCCGTGTTCGAGGCCGATCGGGCGGAGCGGCCCGACGAGGCCGTCCGCCTGGCCCGCGACGCCTACGACGCCCGACCTGACAACGTGTTCGCAGCGGACGCGCTGGCCTGGTCGCTGCACCGCGGCGGGGACAGCGCGGGCGCCGTGCGGTACGCCGAGCGGGCGGTGCGGCTGGACACCGCCGACCCCCTGATCCACTTCCACGCAGCCAGCGTGTTCGCCGGCGCAGGCGATGACGACCGCGCGCGTGAGCACCTCGAGCGCGTCCGCAGCCTGACGCCATGGTTCTCCTTCGCCTACCTCGACGAGGCCGGGGCGCTGGCCGACCGGCTGGGGGTTGACGCGCCCGCCGCCTGGGAGCGGCGTTGAGCGCCGCCCGGCGCGCCCTGGCCCTGGTGACGCTGGCGCTGGCGGTCATTGCGCTGCTGCCCCCGCCCGCGGCCATGGCGCACCCGCTCGGCAACTTCACCGCGAACCGGTACGCGGGCATCGTCGTCGCGCCCGACATCGTGCGCGTCGGCTATGTCATGGACCTGGCGGAGATCCCCGCCTTCCAGACGCTGCGGTCGCTCGAGCAGGATGGGGGCGACCCCGACGAAGGGGTGCTCGACGCGTACGGCGGCCGGACCTGCCAACAGATCGCGGACGGCGTGACGCTGACCGCCGGCGGCGACGCGGCCCCTGTGACGGTCGAGGCCAGCCGCTTGAGCCTGCCCGAGGGCGAGGCGGGGCTGCCCACGCTACGGCTGGAGTGCGAGCTGGTCGCCCCCGTGGCGCTTGGGACCGACGAGGTCGACATCGCCTACACCGACGCCAACGACGACGGCCGGCCCGGCTGGCACGAGGTCACCGCCGTGGGTGACGGGGTGCGACTGGCGGCCAGCGACGTACCGGACGCCACGATCAGCCAGGCGCTCGAGGCCTACCCCGAGGAGCGGCTGCAGTCCCCCCTCGACGTCCAGGCCGCCAGCCTCACGGTCGTCGCCGACGCGGACGCCGACCAGTCCGGCACCGCCGTGGCCGCCGGCGGACCGGTGATCTCCCGCGGGCTGGGCGCGATCGACCAGGCGTTCACCGGCTTGATCGCCGGCCGGGCGCTGACGCCGCTGTTCGCGCTGACCGCGCTGCTCGCCGCGGTCGTGCTCGGCGGGATGCACGCCCTGGCGCCCGGGCACGGCAAGACCGTGATGGCCGCGCTGGTCGTCGGCCGCGGCGGGTCCGGACGGCAGGCGCTCGCGCTGGCGGGAACGGTGGCGGTGACCCACACCATCGGCGTGCTCACCCTCGGCGTGGTGCTGACGGTCACGCAGGTGGCCGCCCCGGAGCGCCTCTACCCGATCTTGGGCGTAGCCAGCGGGCTGCTGTTCGCCGCCGTGGGCGGCCTCCTGCTGCGCCGCGCGCTGCAGCAGCGCCGCTCCGGTCACGCGCACAGCCATGACCACGGGCACGACCATGATCACGGGCACGACCACCATCACGACCACGCCGGGCTGACGTGGAAGAGCCTCGTCGCTCCGGGCCTGGCCGGCGGGCTCCTGCCGAGCCCGTCCGCGGTGCTGGTCCTGCTCGGCGGGATCGCGGTGGGGCGCGCCTGGTTCGGCGTCGGCCTCGTGATGGCCTACGGCGTGGGCCTGGCCGCCGTGCTGGTCGGCGCCGGCGTGCTGCTCGTGCGCGCGCAGCGGCGCCTGGCCGGCCGCGCCGAACGGCCGGAGGCCGCCCGCATCCGGCGCCTCATGGGCGCGCTGCCGCTGCTCACCGCGAGCGCGATCCTCGTGCTCGGTCTCGCCCTGGCCGCCCGCTCGGCCATCGCGACGGTGTAACCGCCAGCCGAGCCGGCGTGGTCATCCAGCTCCCTGACGAAGCGCTCGAACAGCGGCGGCGTGAAGGCGACGAGACCGTCTTGTGGCCGTCAGGATGGCGATGTCCCGTCAGCTGCGGGGCGGCCAGACGGCGGGGTTGGCCAGGTGCGCGGGGCGGGCGCCGGCCGCGAGCCGTTCGAGGTCGTCGCAGATCATCCGGGTGTGGTGCGCCACGACGTCGTCGGCCGCGCCGGCCAGGTGAGGGGTGAGGGTGACGTTGTCGAGGCCGAGCAGCGGATGGTCGCGCGGCAGCGGCTCGGTGGCGAACACGTCGAGCGCCGCGCCGGCGATGACGCCGCCACGCAGCGCGTCGACCAGCGCGGCCTCGTCGACCACGCGACCGCGCGCGGTGTTGATCAGCAGCGCGCCGGAACGCATGCGGACGAAGGCCTCGGCGCCGATCAGCCCGCGGGTCGCCGGGGTGTCGGGCACGTGCAGCGACACGACGTCGCTGGCCGCCAGCAGCGCGTCCAGATCGACTGCCTCGGCGTCACCGCCAGGCTCGGGTGGGCGCGGGGGGTCACAGGCGAGCACCCGCGTCCCGAAGCCGCCGCGCAGCCGACGGGCGACCGCGCGACCGACCGCTCCGTAGCCGACGAGGCCGACCACCAGGTCCGCCAGCTCCCGGCCGCGGAAGTGCAGGTAGGGCACCTGGCCATCGACGTGCCAGCCCCGCTGGCGCAGGTGGGTCTGGCCGCGAGCGATGCCCCTGGCCTGCACCAGCAGCAGGCCGACGACGAAGTCGGCGACGGACCCGGCGTTGCGTCCCGGGGCGTGCAGCACGGGCACCCCGCTGGCGGTGGCCGCGTCGAGGTCGACGTTGCTCGGCGTGCCACGGGCGCTCGCGACGACCCGCAGGCCGCTCGAGGCGAGGACGGCGGCGTCGACGGCCTCGACCTCGCACACCAGCAGCTGCGAGCCATCCACCGCGGCTGCGAGCCCGTCGCCGTCCAGCGGCTCCCCCGTCCATCCCCAGCCCGCCGTGGTCACCGCGTAGCCGAGTCCTTCCAGGCGCGCCAGCCCCTCCGGCGTGAACTCCGCGGTGACCAGCGCCCTCACCCGCCGCCCTCCGGCAGGTTGGCGAGCAGGACACGGTGCGCGGCGCGGAAGCGCCCGTAGCCGTCCTCCAGCCGGCTGTCCGCGCGCGGGTTGAAGGCGTCGCAGACGCAGTCGACGGGTTTGCCGCTCCCGCCGAGGGCCCGATCGACCAGCGCCGCGCCGCCCAGCGCGGCCGCGTCGCGCGCCACCGGGACCTCGACGGTGCGCCCGCAGACGTCGGCGACCAGCTGCGCGAACGCGCTCGATCGTGCCGCGCCGCCCACCAGCCGCACCGAACGCAGCCGGGCGCCGCTGGCGCGCTCCAGGTCGTCGAGGTTGGCGCGGATCCCGTACGCGTGCGCCTCAACCAGCGCGCGGGCGACATCGACCACCTCGTGCGCCGGCGTGAAGCCCAGCAGGGTGTTCGGCGCCCTGCTCGCCCAGGCCTCCTCGCTCCACTCTGGCGCCGCGACCACGGCCGTCACTCCCCTGGCTCCCGACTCGCCCCGCCACGCCTGCACCGCGAGCGCGTTGGCCGACGTCAGCCCGAACAGGCGGGCGAACCAGTTAAGCGCGGTCCCTGCGTAGCCGGCGTTCGTCTCGGCTGCCCACAGGCCAGGGGCCACGTGCGCGGACACCCACGGGTGCCGCAGCGGGTCGGCGGGCACGGCCTCCACGGCGAGCTGCACCGGCGTCGAGGAGCCCGCGACCACCGTGGCCACGCCCGGCTCCAGCCCCCCAACGCCCAGCGCGGCCAGGTGGGTGTCCCCGCCGCCGGCGACCACGGGCAGCCCCTCGGGGAGGCCCGTCACCAGCCCTGTCCGCAGCCTGCCGACGACCGCGCCCGCCTCGACCAGCCGGCACAGCTTGGCCGTGCCGATCCCGGTGTCGGTGAGCAGGTCCGACGCCCACGTCCGCGCGCGCACGTCGGTCAACTGGCCCGACGAGGCGTGCGAGAGCTCGTTGATCAGCGCGCCGGACAGGCGCCACAGCAGCCAGTCGTGCACGAACAGGATCCGCTCGGTGCGCTGCCAGCGCGACAGCTCGGCGCTGGCGACGGTCATGAGCTTGGGCAGCGTCAGCTCCGGCGCCAGCCAGTGGCCGGTGCGCGCGTAGATCGCCGCGCTGCCGTAGCGCTGCCGCAGGGCGCCGAGCATGCGCGCGCCGCGCCGGTCGCCGTTGAGGACGCCCTTGCCCAGCTCGCCCCGCTTGCCGAGCAGCACGAACCCCTGGCGCAGGCTCGAAACGGTGAGCCCGTCGTAGTCCTCGGCGGGCCTGTCGGCGCGGGTGACCGCCGCAGCCAGGGCGCGGCGGCAGGCGTCCCACCACGCGGCCGGCGTGAACTCCGCGGTGTGCAGCGTGGGGCGCTGGGTTCCGAGCGCCTCGTTGACCGCCGCGACGACGGCGCCGCCGCGTTCGGCGACCCACGCCTTGACGGCCGAACCGCCGACGTCCAGGCCGACCACGAGCCCCATCAGTGGCCGCCGGCGCCGGCGCGCTCGACCTGCTCGATGCCGGCAAGGTACGCCGGCGGGCAGACGGTGGTCGTGTCTCCGAGCTGCAGCGCCCGGTAGGTCGCCGCCGCGGCCTCCTCGAGGTTGGCCGCGCGCTTGTAGGCGAGCTCCACCGAGTCGGCGACCGCCGAGCAGCCGTGGTGGCCGAGGATCACGCAGTTGGTGCCGTCGCGCAGCGGCTCGGCGGCCGCGTCCGCGAGCTCCTGGGTGCCCGAAGGAAGCCACGGGATGCGCGCGCTGCGCCGCACGTAGTAGGCGTGGTCGGTGGTGATGAGCCGGATCCGATGGTCAAGCGCATCGAGCAGCACGCAGTGCTGGGGGTGCAGGTGGATGACGGCGGTGACGTCCGGCCGGGCACGGTGGGCGGCCAGGTGCAGGGCGACCTCGCTCGACGGCGACGGGTGCCCGCCACGGTGGCTGCCGTCGAGTCCGACGACGCTGAAGTCGTCTGGGACCAAAGTGTCGAGCCACGCGCCGCTCGCGGTGACCAGGCACACGTCATCTCCTGGCAGGCGCGCGGAGAAGTTGCCGCCCGAGCCGATCACCAGGCCGCTCGCGACCGCCCTGCGGCCGGCCAGCGCCAATGCGTCGATCAGGTCGCGATGCGTGGTCACGGTCGGGCTCCGGGGGGCGGTCGGGGATGCAGAGTCTAGGGGGAGACAGGGCGGGGGAGCCAGGGCGGGGGAGCCAGGGCGGGGTCAGTCGGGCTTGTCGCCGCGAACGTCGATCCACGCCTTGAGGCGGGCCTGGTCGCCGGGCGTGGGGTCCAGCGCCGCGGGCAGGTCGTCCAGCGCGTGCCGGTGGGTGGCGATCAGCGACGCGTCGATCGCGCCGCCGGCCAGCAGCCGGACGGCCGTGGGGAAGGCGTCGGGGGCGAGGTGCGCCCCGCGCACGTCGAGCTCCTTGAACTCGGCGACCAGGTTCCAGTCGACGACGGCGCGGTGGCGGTAGATCCCGCACAGGACGAGACGCCCGCCTGGCGCGAGCGCCTCCGTCGCGAGGCGTGCCGCGTCCGGGTCACCGGAGCACTCGATCCAGGCGTCGGGCCCGTAGCCGCCGGCGAGGTCCCGCAGCTCGTCGGCGGCGTCATGGCGGGTCGTGTCGACCGCGGCGTCCGCGCCCAGCGCTCGGGCGCGCTCGGCCCGCTCCGCTGAGCGCACCGCCGCGACGATCGTCTTCGGCGCGGCGCCCCCGCCGCGCGGGTCGAGCGCTCGTTGAACGTTTGATCCGGTATCCCGGATCAAACGTTGCGCGTCGGCAGCCAGCGCGCCCAGAACGCAGGCCCCGATCGCGCCGATGCCGGACACGACCACCACGTCCTCGGCGCCCACCGCCGCGCGCCGCACGGCGTGCACCGCGCAGGCCGCCGGCTCGGCGAGCACCGCCGCCGACCGCGGGAGGTCGTCGGGGATGCGGTGCACCCTCGCCTCGGGCGGCAGGACCAGACGCTCGGCGAATGCCCCCGGCAGGTCGCTGCCGAGGTGGCGGCCGGACCGGCACAAGTGCGAGGTGTCCGGGTCGGTCGGCTGGTCCTTGGCGCAGTAGCGGCAGCGCCCGCAGCCGATCATGACCTCGGCGGTCACCCGGTCGCCGGGTCCCGCGTCCCACCGGCGTGCCGTGGCGGCGTCCAGGTCCAGGACGCCCCCAGCAGCTCGTGGCCCGGGATGAACGGGATGGACAAGTCCCACGGGCCGTCGCGGCGCGAACGTGATCACGGGTCTCGCGGGTGGCCCGCTCGCCCGTGCACAGCCCCGCCGAGACGGCGCCGTAGCAGTCGGGCGTGACGGCGCCGCGGTAGCCGCGCGCCGCCAACCCGCGGAGGAACGGGCCGAGGTCGTGGACGCGGCCGGCCGGCAGGTCCGCGTCGGGGTCGTCGCCGTCGGCGTCACCGGCGTGGACGTGGAGCACCCGCTCGCCCAGCAGGCCGGGCAGCGTGTCCAGGTCGGTCCCCGCCGCCACCCAGGCCACCAGTTCGTCCATGAAGGCGAGCTCCGGCACGTTGTCCGAGTTGTAGGATGACCTGCGACTGCGCGCGGTTCCACGGCATCTCGCAGCCCTCGACCGGCTCGCCGAAGTCGCTGGCGACGGCCGGGTCGTCCCAGTCGACGTGCGCCGCGGAGTTCGGGGTGTCCTCGGCCCAGCCGCACAGCCACAGGTCGGCCTGCTTGCCGGTCAGAAAGTTCTCGCCGTTGAGCCAGATGAGGTCGACCGAGCCGCCGTCGTCCAGCCCGGCCTGCCGCTCGCCGAGGACGGTGTTGACCGCCTCGACCGTGTCGCTGACGGGCACCTGGTTCACGGTGATCCCGAGCTCGGCGGCCGCCTCGGTCACGTAGCCGTCGATGTAGCCGTTCAGGCGGTCGCTGCCACCGAACATGTACCAGTTGACCGTCTGGCCCTCCGCCTCGGCCAGGACGGCGTCCCAGTCGGACGGATCGGGCCCGGCGGCGGCGCCCGCGTCCGCCTCAGCGCTGGCCGCGGCGCCCGCCCCGTCGCCCGCCTCGGCGGACCCGTCGGAGCCTCCGCACGCGGCGGCGAGCAGCGCGATCGTCGCGATCGTGACCGCGACGGCTCGCGGTCGAGCGGCCGTCCTCACTGGCGTTCCTCTCGGACGGGACGGGGGGCTGGCGGCGCACTATTGCAACCAGCGTTGGAGCGTTTGGGCGGAGGTGCCCCCGCCCGGTCGTTTGCTGTTCGGCGGCACGATACGACAAGGATCGGAAGATGCGCGAGCCGCCACCCGGCCCGGCGAGTTAGGTTGCGGGCAACCCATCACCGCAGGAGGGGCACCGTGACCAGGATCATCGTCGGATACATCAGCTCGGACGAGGGCCGCGCCGCGCTCGACCGAGCCATCGAGGAGACCAAGCTGCGTGGCGGGCAGCTGGTCGTCGTCCACTCCATGCGCGGCGGCGAGCGGGACGAGGCCGCTAAGGCGACGTCGTACCGCCGCGAGCTGCGCGCCGTCGAGGAGCGGCTGGACGCCGAGGGCGTCGCCTACGAGGTGCGCGAGCTGGTGCGCGGCAAGCCCGCCGGCGACGACCTGGCCGCCTTCGCCAACGAGGAGCGCGCCGACCTGATCGTGATCGGGCTTCGGCGCCGCTCCCCCGTCGGGAAGCTGGTGCTCGGCAGCAACGCGCAGGACGTCCTGCTCCAGGCGGACTGCCCGGTGCTGGCCGTGAAGGCCGGCTGAGCCACCGAGGCTCACAGATTTTCCTGGTCAGATGGACAGGGGACATATAGGTTCCCCCGCGCAGCCGAAGTCCACGGGCGCCGCCACCGCCATGCAAGGCGCCCACAACAAGGGGCACCACCCATGCGACGACTCCTGTTGATCCTGTGCGCACTCGCCCTGGCGATCCCAGTCGGTGCCGCAGCCGCGCAAGAGACCGCACCCGACGGGCCAGACCGCCCGCTCGCCGAGCGCCTGAGCCAGCCGCGCACCGTCAGCGACGGCCGCGCGCTCAGCCCCGCGCTCGAGGGCGCCCAGGGCACCGTCCGTGTCGCCATCGAGCTGGCAGAGCCCCCCACCGCGCAGGTCCAGCGCGAGGCGTCCGACGCCGCCGCGCAGGACGCCGAGGTGCAGCAGCAGGTCGACCGCATCGACGCCCAGCAGGCCGCGTTCCTGCGGCGCAACGCCGCGGTGCTCGACCAGCCAGCGCAGGACAAGTCGGGCGCGGCGACCTTCCCGCGGATGCGCGTCGCCCTCAACGCCGTGCTGGCCGAGGTGGACGCCGCCGACCTGGCGGGCATCGCCGCCGACCCCGACGTGGTGCGGGTGTCGCCGCTGCCGGACTACGAGCGCGGGCCGCGCGTGAACCTGGAGGAGACGGTTCCCTACATCAACACCGGTGACCCCGAGGGGCCGCGCACAGACCCGACGGCGGGGACGGGCGTGGTCGTGGCCGTGCTCGACAGCGGCATCGACTACACCCACGCCAGCCTGGGCGGGCCGGGCACCGACGAGGCGTATGACGAGGCCTACGGCGCGGATGGCGCGGGCAACCCCGACCGGACCAGCTCCAACAACCGCACGGCCCCGTCGGAGGGCCTGTACGACACGACCAAGTTCCAGCCCGGTGACGAGTTCGGCTACGACTTCGTCGGCGAGTTTTGGCCCGTCGACGGTCCCGAGCGGTTCGACCCCAACCCGATCGACGCGCCGACGGACAACAGCGTCAGCCCGCCATTGTCGGGTGGCCACGGCACCCACGTGGCGGACATCATCGCCGGCGTGCCCGCACCAGCCGCCTCGCCCGACCCGTCCCCCGGCGGCGTCGCGCCGGGCGCGCAGCTGATGGGCATCCGGGTGTGCTCCTCGCTCACCCCCAACTGCTCCGGCCTGGCGCTTGCCCTGGGCATCGAGTACGCCCTCGACCCGGACGGCGACGGCATCGCGGGGAGCAACGCCGCGGACATCATCAACATGTCGCTCGGCGCCACGTACGGCAGCCCGTTCGACGACGCCACCTCGCAGGCCGTCGAGAACGCCAGCAGCCTTGGCACCCTGACCGTGGCCTCGGCGGGCAACTCCAGCGACCGCCCGTTCATCACCGGCACGCCGTCCTCCACGCCGTCCGCGCTGTCGGTCGCCCAGACGGCGGTGCCGTCGGCGATGCAGGACGTCCTGACCATCAACGAGCCATCGTCGGCCGCCGGCAACTACGAGGCCGTGTTCCAGCCGTGGTCGGCGAACCCCCCGGCGGAGGGCCTCGAAGGCGAGATCTCCTACGGGGACGGGGCAGGCGGCAACACGCTCGGCTGCGACCCGTTCCCGGCGGGCTCCCTGACCGGGAAGGTCCTGCTGGTCGACCGCGGCGCGTGCAACTTCACGCTCAAAGCCGCCAACGGTGAGGACGCCGGCGCGATCATGACGATCATCGGGCTGGTCACGCCGGAGGACCCGTTCACGGGCGGCGACGGCGGCGACCGCCCTGAGGACGGGACGTTCGACACGCCGAGCTACATGATCGGCCAGGACGACAACACCACCATCAAGGACGCGATCGCCGCCGGCGAGACCGTCGTGGGCGGCGTCGACCCCGCCGAGGCGCTGCCGCTGATCGGGACCGTGGTCGGGTCGTCCTCGCGCGGTCCGTCGAACGTGCAGCACGACCTCAAACCCGAGATCGGCGCCCCCGGAGCCTCAGTGTCCGCCATCTCCGGCACCGGCGACGACGCGGAGCGCGGCGCGTTCGGCGGCACCTCCGGCGCCGCGCCCATGGTGGCCGGCTCCGCGGCCGTCCTGCTGGAGAACACCAACTTCACACCCGCCGAGCTCAAGGCCCGGCTGATGAACACCGCCGACCGCGACATCCGCGTCGGCGCCGAGGACCCGCAGACCGGCGCTCCGGCGCCGCTCGCGCCGATCACCCGCATCGGCGCGGGCGAGGTGCGCATCGAACCGGCGCTGGGCTCACCGGCGTCAGCGTCGGTCGCCGACGACCCGCGCCGCGGCGCCGCCCTGTCCTTCGGGTTCCCCGACGTGAGCCAGGACCTGACCGCCACACGGACGGTCAGGGTGCAGAACTACGAGGGGGCGGCCGTCACCTACGCGGTCGACACCGACTTCCGGTTCTCCGACTACGAGGCCAGCGGTGTCACCTTGACGCCGGAGGTGACCGAGATCGTCGTGCCGGCCGGCGAGGCCGTCGAGTTCGACGTCGAGCTGTCCATCGACGCCTCGGCGCTGCGGCGCTGGACCCTCGACTCGGGCTTCCAGGGCGCCAACGGCGACCTGCTGACCGAGCTCGAGGTCGGGGGCCACGTGGCGCTCACCAACCAGACGAACGCCGACAACGTCCTGCTCATGCCCTGGCACGTCCTGCCCCGCCAGGCCGGCGAGGTGACGCCCGGCAGCGACGAGATCGCCTTCACCGGCGGCGAGGGCAGCGTGGAGCTGGCCAACGCCGGCGAAGGCCAGGCCAACGTCAACAGCTACACGCTGCTGGGCACCAGCCCGCGCCTGGGCGAGACGTCGGTCCCCGGAGCGTCGGCGCCGGTCATCGACCTGGCGGCCGCCGGCGTCAACACCTTCGAGGTGCCGTTCTGCGACGCCGGTGTCCTCTTCGAGTTCGCCGTCCAGACCCACGACCGCATCACCCACGCCAACGCGCCGGCCAGCCTCGAGGTCCAGGGGGACATCGACGGCGACGGCGAGGCGGACTTCGTGGTGTTCACCGCCGAGCTCGGCCTGGTGTCGGGTCTCGGCTTCGCCGCCGACGGCCGCAACGTGGTCGTCGGGCTCGACCTGAACACCGGAGCAGGCTCGATCTTCTTCTTCACCGACCACCCGATGAACAGCGGCAACACCGTGCTCACCGTCTGCGGTGAGCAGATCGGGCTGTCCGACGCCGATCTCGGGTCCGCCGAGGTGTCCATCGACGTGCTCGCGGTGGATAGCTACTACCAGGGCGTCGTCACCGACACGATGGACGACCTGCCGTGGACACCGGGCGCGGAGCGCTACACCGGCGAGGATCTCGACGTGCCCGCCGACAGCACGGCGACGCTGACCGCCACCGACGCCGGTGACGGCGCCGGGGAGGGCCTGCTGATCTTCAACACGTCGGTGCGCGCCGACGGTCGCAGCGGTGCGGCCGACGGGACGGAGGCGTACGCCCTGATCGCGGTGGAGGGCGAACCAGGGGAGCCGACTCCCGGCCCGACACCGACCGACCCACCGACCGACCCACCGACCGAGCCGCCAGTCGACCCGCCGGTCGAGCCACCGATCGACCCTCCGGTCGAGCCCGCGACGGTGACGCGCCTGTCCGGGCCCGGCCGCATCGAGACGGCCATCGCGATCAGCCAGGACAGCTTCGGCGACGGCGAGGCCAACACGGTCGTGCTGGCCCGCGCCGACGACTACCCCGACGCGCTGGCCGGCACACCGTTGGCGGTGACGGCCAACGGGCCGCTGCTGATCACCTCATCCAACGACCTGGTCGACATCGTGGCCGACGAGATCGCCCGAGTGCTGCCCGCAGGCGGCACCGTGCACGTGCTCGGCGGCCAGGCGGCGCTGGACGCGACCGTCCAGGCCCAGCTGACAGACCTGGGCTACCAGGTGGCGCGCATCTTCGGTGCGACGCGCTTTGAGACCGCGGTCGCGATCGCGGACTTCCTCGGCGACCCCGACCAGCTGCTGATCACCACCGGCGTGGACTACCCCGACGCGCTGGCCGCCGGCACCGCCGCGGCGGTCAACACCGGCGCCGTGCTGCTGACCGCAGGCGACCAGCCCCACCCCGCCGTGGACGCCTACCTGGCCGAGCACGGCGGCGCCGACACCTACGGCGTGGGCGGCCCGGCCGCCCGCGCCTACCCCGACGCCACCCCGGTGTTCGGCACCACGCGTGACGGCACCGCCGTCGCGGTGGCCGAGGAGTTCTTCGACGCACCGCCCGTGGCGGGCTTCGCCCGGCGCGACGCGTTCCCCGACTCGCTGGCCGGCGGCGCCCACAGCGGCCGCCTCGGCGGGCCGCTGCTGCTCACCTACACCGACACCCTGTCGGTGGAGTCCGAGCGGTGGACCTGCGACAACGCCGACGGCATCACCCACGCCTACGCCTACGGCGGCACCGCCGCCATCAGCCAGGTCGTGGTCGACGCGATCGCCGAGCGCGTCAACGGCGAGGGCTGCGGCTGACCAGCATCACATGGCCATCGCTGCGCGATGGCCACAACCGGTATACGGAGAATCGCCCTCGCAGGCTCGGGCGCATTCACCTGTCAGACCCCCCACGGGGCGGGGCGTCGGTGCTCCCCCACACCGGCGTCCCGCCGCCGCTTCCCCACAGTCCGGTAGCGCCGAGGCCGCCACCGTCACCCCACCCGGGTGAGGCCGCACCTCCCCCGGCCGCGTTGTGAACCTCCCCCTGATGTGGCACGGTGGTGCGATCACGCCCGCGTGGCAGGCGAGGTGACCCCGCCCTCGCCGTCGCGCCTGCCGTAACCGGCCGCGCTCCCCCAACCCCCCGTACGCAGCGCTGCGCGGCCTGCCATTGCCCCCTACCCAGGCAGGTTCATGACCTCAGACCAGATGGTGTCCCGTCGTGCCCCGCGCACGCTCGTGATCGGTTTCACAACTTTGCTCGCCGCCGTGCTCACCATGGGGCTGCTCCCCCTCACGTCGGCGCCCGCCCTGGCCGATGAGTCCGTCGAGCGGTCCGCCGGGCCGGAGCGCATCGCGACCGCGGTCGCGGCGTCCCGCGACCATCGCGCCTCCGCCGGCGACGCGCTGCTGGCCACGGCGGGGTCGTTCCCCGACGCGCTGTCGGCGGGCGCGATGGCCGCGAGCCTCGATGCCCCCATGCTGCTGACCCTCACCGACGAGCTGCCGGACGTCGTGGCCGCCGAGCTGCGACGCCTCGGCGTTCAGACCGTGTGGATCCTGGGCGGCACCGCGGTGATCGCTCCCGCGGTCGAGGAGGATCTCGCCGCCCGCGGCTACGAGGTCAGGCGCGTCGCCGGTGACAACCGCTACGAGACCGCCCGCGAGATCGCGCTGGAGTCCGGCCCGTCGGCGTCCGGTGATGTCGTGGTCGCGCTCGGGGACCACCCTGACACCGACCGCGCGTGGCCGGACGCCGTGGCGTCCGGCGCACTGGCCGCCTCGCCCGATCGGGTCCCGACCCTGCTCACCGCCAGCGACCGGCTGCCGGCCGCGACCGAGGCCGCCCTGTCCGAACTGGGCGCCCAGCGGGTCCTGCTGATCGGCGGCGAGACCGCGGTCGGCGCGAACGTCGAGGACCGCCTCCTCGACCTCGGCTACGCCGTCGAGCGGATCGCCGGCTCGTCCCGTTACGAGACGTCGGTCCGCCTGGCCGCCGAGGCGCTGGCTCGCACCCCCGCCGACCAGCAGCAGGTCGTGTTCGCCACCGGCGGCGACTTCCCCGACGCGCTCGCGGCGGGCGCCCTGGCCGGCGCGCTGAACAGCCCGCTGGTCCTGGTGCCGCCCGAAGCGCTCAACTCCACGGTCGACGGCTTCCTCCGCGAGCGCACCGAGCGCTGGGTCGGCGGTGTCGTCGTCGGCGGCCCCGCCGCGGCCAGCGAGTTCGTGCTCGCGCAGCTGACCGCGGCGATCAACAACCAGCCCGCACCGGAGGAGCCCCCCGCCGAGGACGAACGGCGCGTCACCGGCTCCTTCGAGGGTGAGGCCAGCTACTACGGCGAGAACTTCCGCGGCCGCAGGACCGCCAGCGGCGAGCCGTTCAACCCCGACGACCTGACCGCCGCGCACCGCAGCCTGCCGTTCGGCACGATCGTGCGCGTCACCAACCTCGCCAACGGCCGCCAGGTCGAGGTGCGCATCAACGACCGGGGCCCGTACGCCGGCAACAGGGTGATCGACCTGTCCAAGGCGGCGGCCGCCGAGATCGACATGATCTCCACCGGCACGGCTCACGTCAGGGGCGAGATCCTGGAGTAGACGGCGGCGCCGACCGCTGGGGCGCCCGCCGCCCGTCTGCGAGACTTCTCCGCGCACGACGGCGAGCAGCGAGGGAGGACCGCCGTGTCCGAGGTCTTGTGGGAGCCGACGCCGGAACAGGCGGCCGCGACGAACCTGCACCGGTTCGCGCAGCGGGCGCCCGGGTCGCCGACCGACTACGCCGCGCTGTGGCAGTGGTCGATCGACGATCCGCGCGGCTTCTGGGCGCAGGTCTGGGACGACTGCGGCGTGGTCGCCGAGCGCGGCTACGACCAGGTGATGGGTGCTGGCGGGTCGAGGATGCCCGGCACCGACTGGTTCGTCGGCGCGGAGCTCAACCTCGCCGAGAACCTCCTGCGGCGCCGCGGTGAGGACATCGTTCTGATCGGCGCCGGCGAGGGTCGCGACGACGAGCACGTCACCGCCGACGAGCTGCGCTCGCTGGTGGCCCGCGCCCAGCAGGGCCTCGCAGGGCTCGGCGTGGGACGGGGCGACCGCGTGGTCGGCTTCCTGCCCAACTGCGTCGAGACCGTCGTCCTGGCCGCCGCGACCGCCAGCCTCGGCGCCATCTGGTCGTCGTGCTCGCCGGACTTCGGGCCGCTGGGCGTCGTCGACAGGTTCTCCCAGATCACGCCGAAGGTCCTGTGCACCGTCGACGGCTACCGCTACAACGGGCGCACGCACGCGCTGGACGCCAAGGTCGACCGCGTCCTCGCCCAGATCGACGCCATCGAGCACGTCGTCCTGGTCGACTTCGCCGGCGGCTCGCCAGGCCTCGACCACCGCTCGGTCGTGCCCTACGAGCGACTCCTCGACGGCGACGCCGCCGAGCCGTCGTTCACCCCGGTGCCCTTCGACCACCCGCTGTACGTGATGTACAGCTCGGGCACGACCGGGGTCCCCAAGTCCATCGTGCACGGCCACGGCGGCACGCTGGTCACGCACCTCAAGGAGCACCAGCTGCACACGGACGTGCGGCAGGGCGACGTCGTCTTCTGGTTCACCACCTGCGGCTGGATGATGTGGAACTGGCTGATCTCCGCCCTGGCCAGCGGCGCCACCGTCGTGTGCTACGACGGCAGCCCCACCCACCCGGACCCCGGCGCGCTGTGGCGGCTGGCCGAGCGGGCCGGCGTGACGCACTTCGGCGCCAGCCCCAAGTTCCTCGCCGCCTGCCAGCAGGCGGGGCTGCGACCGCGGGGGGTCGTCGACCTGTCCGCGGTGCGGGCCGTGCTGTCGACCGGATCGCCGCTGAACCCGGCGCAGTACGACTGGGTGTACGACGCCGTGACGTCCGACGCGCAGCTCGCGTCGGTGTCGGGGGGAACGGACCTGATCGGCTGCTTCGTCGGGGGGGTGCCCACCCTGCCGGTGCGCCGCGGTGAGCTGCAGGCGCGGGTGCTCGGCATGGCGGTCGAGGCCTGGGACCCCGACGGCAGGCCGGTGATCGGCCAGAAGGGCGAGCTGGTGTGCACCAGGCCGTTCCCCTCGATGCCGGTCGGCTTCTGGAACGACCCCGACGGCTCGCGCTACCACGAGGCGTACTTCTCCCAGTGGCCGGGCGTGTGGACGCACGGCGACTTCATCGAGATCCGCCCGCACGGTGGCGTGGTCATCCACGGCCGCAGCGATACCACCCTGAACCCCGGCGGGGTCCGGATCGGCACCGCGGAGATCTACCGGGCGGTCGAGACGGTGCCCGAGGTCGTCGACTCGATCGTCGTGGGCGTCGCCGTGGACGGCGACGTCGAGGTCGTCCTCGGCGTGCGGCTGGCCGACGGCGTCGCCCTCGACGCCGCGCTGGCCGACCGCATCCGCCGCACGATCCGCGAGCTGACGACCCCGCGCCACGTGCCGCGCCACGTCGTGGCGGTGCCCGACGTGCCCTACACCATCAGCGGCAAGAAGGTCGAGAAGGCCGTGGCCATGGTGCTGGCCGGCCAGCCGGTGGACAACCTTGACGCGCTGGCCAACCCGGAGTCGCTCGACGCGTTCGCGACCCTTCGCGCCTCGTTGAACGTTTGATCCGGCAGTCCGGATCCAACGTTCAACGAACGTCGCGGCCCCCGGGTATCCAGGACAGCCTGACCGTGCGGGTCGGGTTGTCGACGTTGGGGTCGATCAGCGCCACCGACTGCCACGCGCCGAGGGCGGGTTCACCGCCGAACACGGGCAAGGTCAACGAGGGCCCGCACACCAGGGGCAGGAGGTGATCGGCGCCGTGCCCCTGGCTGCCGTGGCGGTGGATCCAGCGGTCGTCGCGCGGCAGCAGGTGCGCCAGCGCCGCCGACGCGTCCTCCTCG